>NZ_WWHX01000030.1 GCF_009862125.1 Streptomyces sp. SID5910 | reverse complement strand
GAGGCGGAGCTCCTCGGTGTGCTGGTGGTCCTTCATGGCCTCGTGGAAGCCCTTCAGGCCCCGCGAGTCCCAGGACCCGACGTCGGGCAGGGTGTCGGCGTCGCCGCGCAGCCCGTGCGGCAGCACCTTGCCCTGCGCGGTCCACTTCTCGCGGCCCTGCCCGCTGGGGAAGGTGCCGGTGACCAGCCCGGGGACGGCGACGACGTCCCACTCCAGGCCCTTGGACTTGTGCGCGGTGAGCACCTTGACGGTGTTCTCGCCTCCGGGCAGGGCGTTGTCGAGGCCCTTCTCGTACTGGGCGGCGGTGCGCAGGAAACCGAGGAAGGCGAGCAGGGTGGCCTCGCCGTCGCCTGCGGCGAAGGAGGCGGCGACGTCCAGGAAGTTCGACAGGGTCTCGCGGCGGCGGGCGGCCAGGGCGTGCGGGGACGCCGACAGCTCGACCTCCAGACCGGTGGTGGCGAGGACGCGGTGCAGGACGTCCATCAGGGGGTCGGACAGGGCCCGGCGCAGGTCGCGCAGCTCGGCGGCCAGGCGGGCGAACCGCACGCGCGCGTCCGGCGAGAAGGGCAGCCCGTCGTCGTCCCCGGTGCCGTCCAGCGGCGTCTCCAGGAAGGTGTCCAGGGCGTCCGCGAGGGAGATCACCTCGGACGGGTCGACGCCCTCGACGGCCTCGGCGAGCCGCCGGTCGGGGTCGTCGTCGCCGTCCACGCGCGCGTGGCTCACGAGGAGCCGGGCCCGCCGCCCCAGGAGGGCGAGGTCGCGGGGGCCGATGCGCCAGCGCGGACCGGTGAGCAGGCGGACCAGGGAGGCGTTGGCGCCGGGGTCCTGGAGGACCTCGCAGACGGCGACCAGGTCGGCCACCTCGGGCAGGTGCAGCAGCCCGGACAGGCCGACGACCTCGACGGGGACGTCGCGGGCCACCAGCGCGCCCTGGATCTCCGCGAAGTCGGTCGCCGTGCGGCACAGTACGGCGATCTCGCCGGGCGCCTTGCCGGTGCGGACCAGGTGGGCGACGGAGTCGGCGATCCAGTCGATCTCCTCGGCGTGCGTGCGCAGCAGGGCGCAGCGGACCAGGCCGTCCCGCTCGGCGCCGGGTGCGGGGCGCAGGGCCTCCACGCCCGCGTGCATGGCGCGCAGGGGTTCGGCGAGGCCGTTGGCGAGGTCGAGGAGGCGGCCGCCGCTGCGGCGGTTCTCGCTGAGCGCCTGCCGGGCGGCGGGGCGGCCGTCGGCGTGCGCGAAGTGCTCGGGGAAGTCGTCGAGGTTGGCGACGGAGGCGCCCCGCCAGCCGTAGATCGCCTGGCAGGGGTCGCCGACGGCGGTCACGGGGTGGCCGGAGCCGTCGCCGAAGAGGCCCGCCAGCAGGATGCGCTGGGCCACCGAGGTGTCCTGGTACTCGTCGAGCAGCACGACCCGGAACTCGTCGCGCAGGACGCGGCCCACCTCGGGCAGCCCGGCGAGCCGGGCGGACAGGGCGATCTGGTCGCCGAAGTCGAGAAGGTCCCGTTCGCGTTTGGCGGCCCGGTAGCGGATCACCAGGTCGGCGAGTTCCCGGCGGGCGGCGGCGGCCTCGGGGACCTTGCGCAGATCGGCGTTGCCGAGCTTGACGCTCTCCAGGGAGGCCAGGAGGCCGGCGTCCCAGGCGCGCAGCTCCTCCGGGCGTACGAGGTGTTCGGAGAGCTCGGCGTCGAGGGCGAGGAGGTCGCTGACCAGGTCGGCGAAGGAGCGGGTGAGCGCCGGATACGGCCCGGGCGCCTCGCGCAGCACGCGCGCGGCAAGCTGGTAGCGGGTGGCGTCGGCGAGCAGACGGGACGTCGGCTCCAGGCCGAGACGCAGGCCGTGGTCGGTCAGCAGGCGGCCCGCGAAGGCGTGGTACGTGGAGATCACCGGCTCGCCCGGCGGATTGTCCGGGTCGATGACGTCGGGGTCGGTGACGCCGGCCCGGACGAGGGCCTTGCGGACGCGCTCGGCGAGCTCGCCGGCCGCCTTGTTGGTGAAGGTGAGGCCGAGCACCTGCTCGGGGGCGACCTGGCCGGTGCCGACCAGCCACACCACGCGCGCCGCCATCACCGTCGTCTTGCCCGACCCGGCTCCGGCCACGATCACCTGCGGGGCGGGCGGCGCGATGATGCAGGCCGTCTGCTCCGGGGTGAAGGGGATGCCGAGGAGCTCCTTGAGCTGCTCGGGATCGGTGATACGGGCGGGCACGTCGAAGAGGCTAGCGGCGGACACTGACAGCGGATGCCGGATGCGGCGGGCGGGCGGGGAGAAGCGCAGGTCAGCGCGGGTGGTGCGACTGGTCACACCGGTCGCGGCACTCGCGGGTACTCAGGGGGCGGCCGACCCCCGGACCCCGCTACTCCACGACCTGCCGTCCCTCGGGCCGTGCGCTGCACGACGCGCGGAAGGCGCAGTGCGTGCAGTGCTGGCCCGCGGTGGGCGTGAACCGTTCGTCCAGGACCTTGCCGGCGGCCTTGGCCAGCAGGTCCCCGACCCACTGGCCCTCGGGGCCCGCCAGGGAGTCCTGCGCCTGCACCTTGGGCAGCGTCTCGCCGCCGTCCCGCTTGGCCGCGCCCTGGCGCAGCTGGACGAGTTCGGCGCCGCCCGGCTCGGGACGCACCCCGTCGAAGGCCCCGTCCACCGCACCCTCGCCGACGGCGAGCTGGTACACGGCGAGCTGCGGGTGGCGGGCCACCTCGGCGGCGGTGGGCGCCTGCTTGCCGGTCTTGAAGTCGACCACGTACGCGCGCCCGTCCCCGTCGGCCTCGACGCGGTCCATCTGGCCGCGGATGCGGACCTCGTAGTCACCGGCGTCCAGGGTGACGTCGAAGTCGTGCTCGCTCGCCACCGGTGTGCGCCCGGCGCGGTCCATGACGTGCCACTTCAGGAAGCGTTCGAGCGCCACGCGCGCGTTGGCCTTCTCCTGCGCCGACTTCCACGGCGCGTCGAAGGCGAGCGCGTTCCACACCGAGTCCAGCCGCTCCATGAGGACGTCGAGGTCGGCCGGGGTGCGCCCGGAGGCGACCTCGTCGGCGAGGACGTGCACCACGTTGCCGAAGCCCTGCGCGGCGGTGGCGGGGGCGTCCGCCTTCACCTCGCGGCCCAGGAACCACTGGAGGGCGCACGTGTTGGCGAGCTGGTCCAGGGCGCTGCCGGAGAGGGTGACGGGCTGGTCGCGGTCGCGCAGGGGCACCTTGCTCTCGGTCGGGTCCCACATGCCCCACCAGCGGTAGGGGTGGGCGGACGGCACCAGGGGGCGGCCGTCCTCGTCGGCGAGCGCGGCGAGGCGGGCCAGGCGGCGGGCGGCGGCCTCGCGCAGGGGGCCGGAGACGCGGGGGTCGACGGTGGTGGCGCGCAGCTCGGCGACGAGCGCGGCGACGGCGAGGGGCCGGCGCGGGCGGCCCGTGACGTCGGCCGGCTCGACGCCGAGTTCGGTCAGGAACCGGGAGGGCTGGTCGCCGTCGTCCGCGGGTGCCTTCACGGCGGTCACGACGAGGCGGTCACGCGCGCGCGTGGCGGCCACGTAGAACAGGCGGCGCTCCTCGGCGAGCAGCGCGCCGGGCGTGAGGGGTTCGGCGAGTCCGTCGCGGCCGATCCGGTCGGCCTCCAGCAGGGAGCCGCGGCGGCGCAGGTCGGGCCACAGGCCCTCCTGGACGCCCGCGACGACGACCAGCCGCCACTCCAGTCCCTTGGAGCGGTGCGCGGTCATCAGGCGGACGGCGTCGGGGCGCACGGCACGCCGCGTGAGGGTGTCGGCGGCGATGTCCTCGGCGTCGATCTCCTCCAGGAAGTTGAGGGCGCCGCGTCCGCCGGTGCGCTCCTCGGCGCGCGCCGCGGTCGCGAACAGGGCGCACATGGCGTCCAGGTCGCGGTCGGCGTTGCGTCCGGCGGCGCCGCCGCGCCGGGCCGAGCGCTCCAGACGGGTGGGCCACGGGGTGCCCTCCCACAGGTCCCACAGCGCCTCCTCGGCGCTGCCGCCGCCGGCGAGGCGCTCACGGGCCTTGCGGAGCAGCGCGCCGAGCCGCTGTGCGCCACGCGCGTACGCCGGGTCGTGCACGGCGAGGCGCTCGGGCTCGGCGAGGGCGCGGGCGAGCAGCTCGTCCGAGGGCGGCGGCAACGGGTTGCCGGCGGCACGCTCCTCGTCCCGCAGGGCGCGCCCGAGGCGGCGCAGGTCGGCGGCGTCCATGCCGGCGAGGGGGGAGGTGAGCAGGGTGAGCGCGGTCTCGGTACCTAGCCAGGCGCTTGCGGCGGGTGCCGGGTCCTCCCCGGGGGCGGCGGGGAGTGCGTCGCCGGGGTCGGGCGCGGTTTCGGGTCCGTCGTCGGGGCGGGGTACGGCGCCGGGCTCGGGCGCGGTTTCGGGTACGTCGTCAGGGCGGCGCTCGGCATCGGTGCCGGGCTGGGTCCCGGTCAGGCCGTCGGTGCCGGACACGGTCCCGGCCACACCCTCGGTGCCGGACACGGCACCGGGCTCGGCATCGGATCCGGGTTCGCCCCCGGACACACCGTCGGGGCCGGACACGGCATCGGACACACCGCTGGAGCCGGACACGACACCGGACACACTGTCGGTACCGGACACACCGCCGGCACCGGACACGGCACCGGGCACGCCCCCCGAGCCGCCCCCTCCCTCGGGCCCCCCCCCGGAGGGCACCGTCTCCGCCACCGCCGTCGCCACCGCGCGCAGGGCGGTCAGCAGGGGTGCCACCGCCGGTTCGTGCCGCAGGGGCACGTCGTCGCCGTCGACGTCCAGCGGGACCCCGGCCGCCGTGAGGGCGCGGCGCACCGCCGGGATCGTGCGGGAGCCGGCGCGCACGAGGACGGCCATGTCGCCCCACGGGACCCCGTCCTCCAGGTGGGCCCGGCGCAGGATGTCGGCGATGTTGTCGAGCTCGGTGCCGGACGTCGGGTACGTGTACACCTCGACGCGCCCCCCGTCCCGTACGGCGGCCAGCTCGCGGTGGGCGCGGACCTTCTCGGCCGGCAGCCGGGTCAGCGGCATGCGCTGGGTCAGCAGCCGGGTGGCGGCCAGCAGCGCGGCCCCGGAACGGCGCGAGGTCCGCAGCACCTCCACCGGCGCCGGACGGCCGTCCGCGCGCGGGAAGGCGTGCGGGAAGTCCAGGATGCCGTTCACGTCCGCGCCCCGGAAGGTGTAGATCGACTGGTCGGGGTCGCCGAAGGCGACGAGCGTGCGCCCGCCCCCGGCGAGGGCGTGCAGCAGCCGCACCTGGGCCGGGTCGGTGTCCTGGTACTCGTCGACGTACACGGCGTCGTACCGGGCGGCCAGCTGCGCGGCGACCTCGGGGCGGCGGGCGAGCAGCACCGCGCGGTGGACGAGTTCGGCGTAGTCGAGGACGCCCTGCATGTCGAGGACGTCGAGGTACTCGGCGAGGAAGGCGGCGGCGGCCCGCCAGTCGGGGCGGCCGATGCGCCGGGCGAACGCCTCCAGGGAGTCCGGGCCGAGGCCCAGCTCGCGGCTGCGGGCGAGGACCGCGCGGACCTCGTCGGCGAAGCCGCGGGTGGTCAGGCAGGCGCGCAGCTCGTCGGGCCAGCGCACGTGCGCCAGGCCGAGCCGCTCCAGGTCCGTCTGCCCGGCCAGCAGCTCACGGACCGCCACGTCCTGCTCCGGGCCGGACAGCAGCCGCAGCGGCTCCACGAACAGTTCGCTGTCCTGGTGGGCGCGGACCAGGGCGTAGCCGAAGGAGTGGAAGGTCGTCGCCCGGGGGGCGCGCGCGGCGCCCATGCGCAGGGCCATCCGGTCGCGCAGCTCGACGGCCGCCTTGCGGCTGAAGGTCAGGACGAGGATCCGCTCGGGGTCGCCGCCGCGGGCGACGCGGTCCGCGACGGACTCGACCAGGGTGGTGGTCTTGCCGGTGCCCGGACCGGCGAGGACGAGCAGCGGCCCGGTCCTGTGGTCAACCACGGCACGCTGCGCGGCGTCCAGACGAGGGGGAGCCGACCGCTCCGGCGGGGTACGCACCAGTCGGTAGGCGCCGGCGCTCCCCCGTCGCACCTGGGGGTGCGACGGGCGTCCGGTGGAGGAAGAGGAGCTCACGTGGTTCGCCGGTCCTGGTGGGTGTGCTGGTGTGCGGTCCGTCCTGCGGGGACGGCGGTGCCCGCCGTATGAGGGGGACGCGCGCGGCCGACGCTACGCCGACGAGTACGGCGGAAGCAGGGCTTCCCCTTCATCCCCCTGGTCACTCGCGGCGCGGGTGTCCCCCGCCCCTCGAACGTACGTCATGCCGCAAAGGTGTCCGATCTGCCCTGTTTCCCTCATACGGATCACAGGTCACACACGGGCCCGTCCGATGGCGGAAGCTGTCAGGTGTGACCCTGCGCGCGTTCGCCGCCGTCCCACCGCGCCCGTCTCAGATCGATGCGCGGCAGGTGGCCCTCGGCGGCTCTGCTCGCCTCCTTCAGGGGCGTGCCCTCCGCCCGGTAGTGGCCGAGCGCCTCCAGTTCGTGTCCGGCGAGCAGGACGCCGTCGGCGCGGACGATCCGCCACCAGCAGACGCCGCCCCCGTAGAGGGACATCACGCGGCCGACCTGCCGGGGCCCGCCCTCCTCCAGGTACTCCGCGATGTCCCCGTACGTCATGACGCGGCCCGGCGGAACCAGTTCGGCGACATCGAGGACCCGCTCGGCGTACTCGGGCAGCGCGTCCGCGTGCTCCGGAGGGACGCCGTCCGGAAGGCTCTGCTCGCTCATCCGTCCCATCCTGCCCCACGCCACCGACAACGCGACGCGCTCGCGACGGTGCGCGTCCCTCGCCCGCGAGCGGCGCTTCGGGCAGACTGTGCCGCCCGCACGGGCACCCTGATGCCCCCGGCTGTCGGTCCGGCATGCCACCATCGTGCGGTCGGTGACCAGTGATACGAGAGCAAGAAGAGGCGATGAAGCAGCAGGGTGTGCACCCCGAGGACGCCGAGGGCACCTCTGACGCTTCGTCGCGCCCGGACGCGGCCACCGGCGACGAGAAGTCCGCCGGGAGTGACGAGAGGACCACCGGGGACGAGAAGTCCGCCGACGGTCCGT
This sequence comes from Streptomyces sp. SID5910, assembly GCF_009862125.1. Taxonomy (GTDB): domain Bacteria; phylum Actinomycetota; class Actinomycetes; order Streptomycetales; family Streptomycetaceae; genus Streptomyces. Next base: position 10,827 of record NZ_WWHX01000030.1, on the reverse strand, counting down.
CGGCGACGGCCGCCGACCCGGAGGACGTGGCGCACATCGACGAGGTGGAGGGCGACGAACCGCTCCTCCCCGCGCGCGTGCACCGCCCGTCCGACCTGATGCGGCTGCTGGTGGGCGTGCTCGCGGTCGTCGTGCTGCTGGCCGTCGCCGCCTTCGCGCACGGCACCACCTCGGGTCTCGAACAGGACATCAACAAGGGCACCGGGCAGGCCCCCGACCTGCTGATCAAGGTCGCGGGACTGGCCTCCAGCATCGCGATCCTGCTGGTGCCGGTCGCGTTCGCCGTCGAGCGGCTGATCAAACGGGACGGGCTGCGGATCGCCGACGGCGTGCTCGCGGCGGTCCTCGCGCACGGGGTGACGCTCGCCACGGACCTGTGGGTCGCCAAGGCGGCCCCCGGTTCGATCCAGGAGGCGCTCACCCAGCCCTCGCCGGGCGACATCCACGCGCTCACCGACCCCGTGCACGGCTACCTCGCACCGGTGATCGCCTACATGACGGCCGTCGGGATGTCCCGCAGACCCCGCTGGCGCGCGGTGCTGTGGATCGTGCTGCTCCTCGACGCCTTCTCCATGCTCGTCACCGGCTACACGACGCCGTTCTCGATCATCCTGACCGTCCTCATCGGCTGGACCGTGGCCTACGGGACGCTGTACGCGGTCGGCTCCCCCAACGCCCGCCCCACCGGCCGGACGCTCATGGCGGGCCTGCGGACCGTCGGCTTCCGCCCGGTGACCGCCGCCCGCGAGGAGGCTTCGCAGGAGAACGCGGAGACCGGCGACCGGGGCCGGCGCTACTTCGTCACGCTGGAGGACGGCCGGCCGCTGGACGTGACGGTGGTCGACCGCGAGCAGCAGGCGCAGGGCTTCTTCTACCGCGCGTGGCGCAATCTGACGCTGCGCGGTTTCGCCACCCGCAGCAGCCTCCCCTCGCTGCGGCAGGCGCTGGAGCAGGAGGCCCTGCTCGCCTACGCGGCGATCGCGGCCGGCGCCAACGCGCCCAAGCTGATCGCGACGTCCGAGCTCGGCCCCGACGCCGTGATGCTCGTCTACGAGCACACCGGCGGCCGCACCCTCGACTCGCTGTCGGACGACGAGATCACCGACGACCTGCTGCGCGAGACCTGGGAGCAGGTGCGGGCCCTCCAGTCCCGGCGCATCGCGCACCGCAGGCTGGTGGGCGACGCGATCCTGGTGGATCGTTCCGGCACCGTGATCCTCACCGAGCTGCGCATCGGCGAGATCGCCGCCGGCGACCTGCTGCTGCGCATGGACATCTCCCAGCTCCTGGTGACGCTCGGCCTGCGGGTGGGCGCCGAACGCTCGGTCGCCTCGGCCGTGAGCGTGCTCGGCCCCGACGCCGTGGCCGACTGCCTGCCGATGCTCCAGCCCATCGCGCTCAGCCGCTCCACCCGCGCGACGCTGCGCAAGCTGGGCCGGGAGCGGGCCGAGCGCGAACGGGAAGCGGTGCTGGAGGCGTCCCGGCAGGCGAAGCTGGCCCGCTCGGAGGCGGCCGGCGCCGACGGGGCGGCCACGTCGGGCAAGCCCGACAAGAAGGCCGTACGCGCGGAGCAGCGGGCCGAGAAGCGGGCCCTGGACGACGCGCTGGAGGAGGCCCGCGAGGAGGACCTGCTCACGCAGATCCGGCACGCGGTGCTGCGGATCAGGCCGCAGGCCCCGGTCGAGCCGGCCCGCCTGGAGCGGGTGCGTCCCCGCACGCTGATCAGTTTCATCGCGGGCGCGATCGGCGCGTACTTCCTGCTGACCCAGCTCACGCACATCGAGTTCGGGCCGCTGATCGCGAACGCCGAGTGGGGCTGGGTCGCCGCGGCCGTGCTGTTCTCGGCGGCGAGCTATGTCGCCGCGGCGATGGCCCTGCTGGGCTTCGTGCCGGAGCGGGTGCCCTTCGTACGGACCGTGGCCGCGCAGGTGGCCGGGTCGTTCGTCAAGATCGTCGCTCCGGCGGCGGTCGGCGGTGTCGCGCTGAACACCCGGTTCCTCCAGCGCGCGGGCGTGCGGCCGGGGCTCGCGGTGGCGAGTGTCGGCGCGTCGCAGCTGTTCGGGCTCGGCTGCCACATCCTGATGCTGCTGTCCTTCGGCTATCTGACCGGCACCGAGAAGACACCCTCGCTGTCGCCGTCCCGGACGGTCATCGCCGGTCTGCTGACGGTGGCGGTGCTCGTGCTCGTGGTGACGTCGGTGCCGTTCCTGCGGAAGTTCGTCGTCACGCGCGTGCGGTCGCTGTTCGCCGGTGTCGTGCCGCGCATGCTGGACGTGCTCCAGCGGCCGCAGAAGCTGGTCACCGGCATCGGCGGGATGCTGCTGCTCACCGCCTGCTTCGTGATGTGCCTGGACGCCTCGATCCGGGCCTTCGGCGACGAGTCGTCGTCGATCAGCCTGGCGAGTGTCGCCGTCGTCTTCCTCGCGGGCAACGCGCTGGGCTCCGCGGCGCCCACGCCGGGCGGTGTCGGCGCGGTGGAGGCGACCCTGACGGTCGGTCTGATCGCCGTCGGCCTGCCCAAGGAGGTCGCCGCGCCGGCGGTGCTGCTGTTCCGGCTGCTCACCCTGTGGCTGCCGGTGCTGCCGGGCTGGCTGGCCTTCAACCACCTGTCCCGGAAGGGAGCCCTGTAGGGCCCCTCCAGGGCCCCGCGCCGACCCGGTACCTCGCACGCGCACGCCCCGGACGCACCCCGTGGCCCGACGCCGCGGCTCCGGGGCCCTGCCCGTACACCTCACGCCCCGGGCCGCCCGCATCTCGTACGCCGCACATCCCGTACCTCGTACGCCGCGCACCCCGGGCCCGCTCCCATCTCGTACCTCGCGCCCCGGGCCGCCCGTACCTCATACGCCTCGCGCCCCGGGCGTCCTGACCCGCCCGGCCGCACGATGGGGGCATGCCGATTCCCGCCCGGCTGCGCGCCGCCGCCCTCACCGCCACCGCCGTCCTGCTGTCCGCCCTCCTCGCGGGCTGCGGCGACGGTCCGCAGGACGACGGGGACCTGACGGCCCAGAAGCTCGCCTGGAAGGACTGCCCGGCACCGTCCCAGGCCGAGGGCGGCGGTCCCGCGCCCTCCCCGCTGCCGGGCGGCGGCGACTGGCAGTGCGCCACCATGAAGGCCCCGCGCGACTGGGACGACCCCGAGGGCGACACGATCGGCCTGGCGCTGATCCGGGCGAAGGCCGGCGGCGCGGCGGACCGGCGGATCGGCTCGCTGGTCTTCAACTTCGGCGGCCCCGGCGGATCGGGCGTCACCACCCTGCCCGCCTTCGGCCAGGACTACGCGAAGCTGCGCACCCGCTACGACCTGGTCAGCTTCGACCCGCGCGGCGTCGGCCGCAGCGCCCCCGTGGAGTGCCTGGACGACGAGCAGCTCGACGCCTACTTCCAGCAGGACGCCACCCCCGACGACGCGGCCGAGCGCAGGAAGCTGCTGGACAACACCGAGAACTTCAACGCGGCCTGCGAGAAGCACTCGAAGAAGATGCTGCCGCACGTCGCCACCACCGACGCGGCCCGCGACATGGACCTGATGCGCCAGGTCCTCGGCGACGACAGGCTGTACTACTTCGGCATCTCCTACGGCACCGAACTCGGCGGCGTCTACGCCCACCTGTTCCCGAAGAAGCTGGGCAGGGCCGTCTTCGACGCCGTCGTCGACCCGACGCAGAACGCCGAGCAGAGCTCGCTCGGGCAGGCGAAGGGCTTCCAGCTGGCCCTCGGCAACTACGCCGAGGACTGCGTGTCCAAGGTCGAGGACTGCCCGGTCGGCGACAGCGTCCAGGACGTCGAGAACCGCATCGCACGGCTGCTGAAGGACCTCGACCGCAAGCCGATCCCCGGCATCTTCCCGCGCGACCTCACCCAGACCGCCGCGACCGGCGGTATCGCCCAGGCGCTGTACTCGAAGGACTTCTGGGAGTACCTCACCGAGGGCCTGGAGCAGGCCTACGACGGCGACGGCAGGACCCTCATGGTGCTGTCGGACTCGCTGAACGGGCGGAGCGAGAACGGCGAGTACAGCAACATCACCGCGGCGAACGTCTCCATCAACTGCGCCGACGACAAGCCCCGGTACGACGCCGCGTTCGTGGAGAAGCGGCTGCCCGAGTTCCGCAAGGCCTCCCCGCTGTTCGGCGACTACCTCGCCTGGTCCATGGTCAGCTGCACCGACTGGCCGGTGGCCGGCGCGGCCGACCACCCGGACGTCAGCGCGCCCGGTGCGGCGCCGGTCCTGGTGATCGGCAACACCGGAGACCCGGCGACGCCCTACGAGGGCGCGGGGAGGATGGCGGCCGCCCTGGGCAAGGGCGTCGGCGTGGAGCTCACGTACAAGGGGCAGGGGCACGGGGCGTACGACAGCAAGAACAAGTGCGTGCAGGACGCGGTGCACGGCTATCTGCTGGACGGGAAGGTGCCGGCGGCCGGCACCGTCTGCTCCTGACCTCCGATCCGAGCACCCTGCCCCGAACCCGCAGGTCACAGCGTTTTCCACAGGGCTCGGCGGGCCCACTTGCCCTGCGCCTACGATGGCACGAACGCCATCCGCCGCACGGAGCGGACGGCCAGCGAGGGGGGATTGCCATGGCACGGCTCGCACGGTGGACGGCTCTGACCGCCGCCGCCGCACTGCTGACCGCGGGCTGCGGCGGCGGCTCGTCCGGCGACGACCGGGGCGACGAGGACACGAGCAGCGCGCGGCCGTCCGCGGCGGCACCCTCCGGAGTGCCCGCGTCGCTGGCCTCGCAGACCCTCGACTGGGGCCGCTGCAAGGCCACGGCGGACGCGCCCGCGCCGGGCGGCGACTGGCAGTGCGCCACGCTCAAGGCGCCGCTCGACTGGGCCGAGCCGGACGGCGAGACGATAGACCTCGCCCTGATCAGGTCCAAGGCGAGCAGCGACGGGCGCGCGGGCTCCCTGCTGTTCAACTTCGGCGGACCGGGCGGCTCGGGCGTGTCCATGATGCCGTCCTACGCCGACACGGTCTCCGGCCTGCACGAGCGGTACGACCTGGTGAGCTGGGACCCGCGCGGGGTGGCCGGCAGCGAGGGCGTCCGGTGCCGCGACGACGAGGCGATCGAGGACGCCGAGTCGGTGGACGCGACGCCGGACACCCCGGCCGAGGAGCAGGCCTTCTTCAAGGACGCCGCCGACTTCGGCAAGGGCTGCGAGAAGGCCGCCGGCAAGCTGATGGCGCACGTCTCGACCGCGGACACCGCCCGCGACATGGACCTGATGCGGCATGTGCTGGGCGACGAGAAGATGCACTACTTCGGCATCTCCTACGGCACCGAACTCGGCGGCGTCTACGCCCACCTGTTCCCGGAGCACGTGGGGCGGATCGTCCTCGACGCGGTCGTGGACCCGAGCGCCGACACCATGGGCCACGCGGAGAACCAGACGCGCGGCTTCCAGCGGGCGCTGGACGACTATCTGAAGTCCACGGGGAAGGACCCCGAGCAGGGCACGCGGGAGATCGCCGCTCTGCTGAAGCGGATCGACGCCGAACCGCTGCCGACGTCGTCCGAGGGACGCAAGCTGACGCAGTCGCTGGCGATCACCGGCATCGTGCTGCCGCTCTACAGCAAGGACGGCTGGCCGGCCCTGACGAACGCGCTGGCCGCGGCCCAGGACGGCGACGGCTCCCAGCTGCTGGCCCTCGCCGACGGCTACAACGAGCGCGACGCCTCGGGGCGCTACGGCACGACGACCCACTCGCAGCGGGTCATATCGTGCCTGGACGGCAAGCAGCGCCCGACGGCGGAGGAGACGAAGCGGCGTCTGCCGGCCTTCGAGAAGATCTCCCCCGTCTTCGGCCCCTTCCTCGGCTGGGACACGGCCGGCTGGTGCCACGACTGGCCGGTGCCCGGACAGCACGACACCCCGGAGGTGAGCGCCCCCGGCGCGGCGCCGATCCTCGTGGTCGGCAACACCGGCGACCCGGCCACCCCCTATGAGGGCGCCCGCAGGATGGCCGACGAACTGGGCAAGGACGTCGGCGTGGTCCTCACCTGGAAGGGCGAGGGCCACGGGGCCTACGGCAGCGGCAGCGACTGCGTCGACTCCACGGTCGACAGCTACCTGCTGAAGGGCACGGTCCCGAAGGACGGCAAGGTCTGCTCCTGACGCGGACGGCGAAAGCCCACGGCTCCTCTGAGCTGGTCAGAGCCGTGGGCTTCGTCGGTCTCGCCGGTGAGCGGGACCAGTGGTCAGTACACCGGCTTCGCCGGTTCGATCTGGTTGACCCAGCCGATCACGCCGCCGCCGACGTGGACGGCGTCCGAGAAGCCGGCGGACTTCAGGACCGCCAGGACTTCCGCACTGCGGACACCCGTCTTGCAGTTCAAGACGATCTTCTTGTCCTGCGGGAGGCTCTCCAGGGCGGAGCCCATGAGGAACTCGTTCTTCGGGATCAGCCGGGCGCCCGGGATGGAGACGATCTCGAACTCGTTCGGCTCGCGGACGTCGATGAGCTCGATGTTCTCACCGTCGTCGATCCACTCCTTGAGCTGCTTGGGAGTGATCGTGGAGTCGGCGGCCGCCGCCTGGGCCTCCTCGGACACGACGCCGCAGAAGGCCTCGTAGTCGATGAGCTCGGTGACGGTCGGGTTCTCGCCGCAGACCGCGCAGTCCGGGTCCTTGCGGACCTTGACCTGGCGGTACTGCATCTCCAGGGCGTCGTAGATCATCAGGCGGCCGACCAGCGGCTCGCCGATGCCCGCGAGGAGCTTGATGGCCTCGTTGGTCTGGATGGAGCCGATGGACGCGCACAGCACGCCCAGGACGCCGCCCTCGGCGCAGGAGGGGACCATGCCGGGGGGCGGGGGCTCCGGGTAGAGGCAGCGGTAGCAGGGGCCGTGCTCGGACCAGAAGACGGACGCCTGGCCGTCGAAGCGGTAGATCGAGCCCCAGACATAGGGCTTGTTCAGCAGTACACAGGCGTCGTTGACCAGGTAGCGGGTCGCGAAGTTGTCCGTACCGTCGACGATCAGGTCGTACTGGCTGAAGATGTCCATCACGTTGTCGGCCTCGAGCCGCTCCTCGTGAAGGACCACGTCCACGTACGGGTTGATGCCCTTGATGGTGTCGCGGGCGGACTCCGCCTTGGAACGGCCGATGTCGGCCTGGCTGTGGATGACCTGACGCTGCAGGTTCGACTCGTCGACCTCGTCGAACTCCACGATGCCCAGCGTGCCGACACCGGCCGCCGCGAGGTACATCAGGGTCGGCGAACCGAGGCCGCCCGCGCCCACGGCGAGCACCTTGGCGTTCTTCAGCCGCTTCTGCCCGTCCATCCCTACGTCGGGGATGATCAGGTGGCGGGAGTACCTGCGGACCTCGTCTACGGTGAGCTCGGCAGCCGGCTCGACCAGGGGTGGCAGCGACACGGGGACTCCGTTGGTCGGTCAATCATTACGGGTGTTCTTCCCGTAACACTGCCACGGCCTTTTTCATTCCGAGACACCTGTCCCGATGCGCGAGACGATTTCGTCCCAGTAGCCGGGCATCGCCTCCCAGGGGTCCACGCGCCCGGACCGGCTCGTGCGGTCGGTGAAGTAGATCGTGGCGGCGCCCTGCCAGCGCGCGATGCGCAGCGCCTCCTCCAGGTGCCCGCGCGGGACGCCGTGAACGAAGTGGCAGAAGCGCTCGGGCGGGTAGTCGGCGCTCCACTCGGCCGCCTGCGACCAGCGGTAGTCGCTCCAGGCGCCGCAGAAGGTGACGAGCTGGTCGGCGTTCTCGGCGTAGCCGGGGTAGGGGTGGGTGCCGTGGCCGAGGACGATGTGGGCGTCGTCGCGGATGACGCGGAGCGTGCCGACCGTGCGGCGGACCTCGGGGAGCGCGGCCCGTTCGGCGGGGCAGCGGTCGAGGAGGAAGCCGTCGGCCTGGTACCAGTCGAGATACCGGTGGGCGTCGGAGATCAGTTCCCCGAAGCTGCGGGCCCCGTACGCGGCGTCGAGGTGGCCGAGGACGCGGACGCCCGCGTTGCGCAGCCGGCCGGAAGCCTCCAGGCAGTGCGGGTCGGGCTGGGCGCCGGGGCCGTCGGCGACGTTGAGGACGACCCAGTGCAGGGGCGTGCCGGGGCTGGTGAGGCCGGCCCATTCGTCGGCCGCGAGGAGGGGGTGGGCGAGGCCGGGGACACCGAGGCCGGTGCGGACGCCGGTGCTCGCGGTGCCCGTCTGCGCACTGGTCAGATACGGCATGCCGCCTCCATCCAGATGTCGGCGAGGGACTCTTCCAGGTTGATCCGGGGCCGCCAGCCGAGCCGGTCGCGCGCGGTGCGCACATCGGCCTGCTGCCAGCCGCCGCAGCCGTCGGGGTAGGGGTGGGCCACCGGCGCCGCGTGCTCGGGGTCGGCGCGGTGGTCGCCGCGGAGCACCGGGGAGTCCGGGCGGTGGTGGCCGAGGGACTCGGAGCGGTGGTGGGCCAGGGCCTCGACGCGGTGGCCGAGGGATTCGGTGCGGGGGTGGCCGATGACGGGCCGCAGCGCGCCGGGCGGTGCGTCGAGTTCGTGCAGGGAACCGCCGTAGCCGGCCACGCGGGCGAGGGTGGCGGCGGCGTCGCGCAGGCGGACGGCGCGGCCGGAGCCGATGTTGATGACGCCCTGGGCGGCGGAGAGCGAGGCGGCGTGGACGGCACGCGCCACGTCGCGGACGTCGACGAAGTCGCGCTGGGCGCCGAGGCCGCCGAGCCTGAGCTCGCCGTCGCCGGACTGCATGGCGCGGCGCATCGCCTCGGCGAGGCGGCCCAGCGGGGAGCCGGCGGGGGTGCCGGGGCCGGCGGGTGAGAAGACGCGCAGGACGACGGCGTCCAGGCCGGAGCCGAGGACCAGTTCCGTGGCGGCGAGTTTGCTGACGCCGTAGGGGCCGCCGGGCCGGGGCACGGCGTCCTCCGCGGTGGACGAGCCGGGCTGGCTGGGCCCGTACTCGGAGCTGCACCCGATCTGCACCAGGCGGGCGCCGCAGCCGCTGCGGCGCAGGGCCTCGCAGACGGTGGCGACGGCGACGGTGTTGTGGCGGGTGAGCTCGCGGGCGCCGCCCCGGGTGGCGCCGGCGCAGTTGACGACGACACCGGGGTGGACCGCGTCGAGGAAGCGGGTGAGGGCGCCGGGGCTGCCGGTGGCGAGGTCGAAGCGGACGTCGGCGTCGTCGCCGCGGCCGAGGGCGGTGAGCTGGACGGCCGGGTCGGCGAGCAGACGGTCGGCGACGAACCGGCCGAGGTAGCCGTTGGCTCCGATCAGCAGGACTCTCATCGCGCGGCTCCCGGGGCCGTGGCGTGCGGTCGGGAGGTGGTCATCTGGGGGTCTCCTTAGAAGGGGTGGGGCGGGACGTGTGTGGGGGGTCGTCCGGAGCGCGCGGTCATCGCGGCCGCTCCGTGGGTGCGTGGGCGGACGCCCTGGTGAGGCGGCGGGTCGCGTGGCCGAGGAGGACCAGGGCGCCGATGCCGCAGGCCGTCGCCGGGACGCCGGCCGGGCCCCAGGCGGCCACCAGGGCCTCCACGGGCGCGGCGAGGAGGTCGCAGCCGGGGAGGCGGCCGGCGAAGAGCGTGGCGACGGCGGTCGCCTCGGCCGCGGCCGCGGCGGCGAGGACGAGCCTGGCGGCGTGGGTGAAGCCGTGGACGGCGAGGAGCCGGGCCGGCAGCAGGAGCGCGCCGAGGGTGAGCGCCTGGGGGTAGGCGGCCGGCTCGCCGAGGACCGCGCCGGTCAGCGCGAGCAGGGCCGTGAGGGCGCCCAGGAACAGGGCGAACGCGCCGAACAGCAGCGGGCGTACGGAGGCGGAGAAGTCCGTCAGTCCGCGGCTGGCGGCGAGTTTGCGGCGGGCCCCGACGGCGAAGAGGTGGGCGCTCCCGGCGGCGGGCGCGCAGGCCAGGGCGAGGGCGACGACGGGGGCGGCGGTGACGGGCCAGGGGCCGTGCGCGGTGCCGTCGGGCAGGCCGTCGGGGCCTCCGGTGAGGGCGTTGCCGAGCAGGCCGTCGCCGAGGAGGGCGTAGCCGACGAGCCAGCAGACGGAGGCGGAGCCGGTTTCGGTACCGGCGCTCAGCGGGCCTCGGCGCAGCGCGGCGCGCAGGGCCAGGGTCACCGCGAGGGCGGCGACGACGGCCACGGTCAGCCGCGACCGTCCGTCGGTGAGGCGCAGGCCGGCCACGGCGGCGGCACACAGCACCCCGGGCAGCAGGGTGAGGACGATCCGGGTGCCGCGCAGCCGGGGCTCCGGCGGGGCGGCGGGGCCCGTGGCCGCCTCTCCGTCGCGCGGGACGCGGGCGAACATCTCCTCGGCGAGGGAGAAGACGTCCCGGTGGCGGAAGCGGGCCGCGGTCCGGTCGGTGACGCCGTGCGCCTCCAGCCCGGCCGCGATCTCCAGGGGGTCCACGGCCCGTTCGCAGAGGTCGCGGTGACGGTGCATCAGGGTCTTGACGGGGTCGGCGCCGCGACGGGCGGCGGGGGCAGGACGCCTGCCCTCCGGGGCCGTTCCTTCGGTGCGTTCCGCGCCCGGCCGGCCCCCGGCGGGTGTTCCCGCCCCGGGTCTGTCCTCATCCAGACACTCCCGCGAGCGCTCGTCCCAGGCGCCGGGGCTGCTCGGGGTCTCGGGACGGTCCAGTTCGCCCAGGCCGCTCATCGGGCCCCCTCGGTGGTGGAAGCCGTGGTCATGGGGGCCTCTGCCGTGGACGCGGTGGTCGTGGCGCGGACGGGGGTGTCCGTCGCCCAGCCGGGGCCGCCCCGGGCCACGACCCGGCCGGCGGGGCCGGTCCAGCGGCCGGTGACCTGTGCCTCGGCGGGCACGGCGAACGGCAGGGGCTCCCCGGTCTCGTCGAGGACGACGCGGCGGATCGGTA
>NZ_WWHX01000308.1 GCF_009862125.1 Streptomyces sp. SID5910 | reverse complement strand
CCCTGGGGGCACCTCCCAGGCCGTTCAGGCACTGGGGGAGGCACGACTGCCCGCAGGCTGGGCGGCCGGGACTGGCGGCGAGTCACGACGCGGTCACGATCTTCGGTTTCACCGCCGACGCGCTCTTGCCGCTCTCACCCCCCTGGCGTACACCAGAGCGCACGGGACAGCGCCGGACGTTCGACGAGGAACGAAGAACGGGGCAGTGATGCGCACGAGCAGCACCATGCGGACACGCAGCGCCGCGAAGAGGACCACCAGGGCCGCCGCCGCCCTCGCCGCGGGAGCCCTCGCGCTCTCGCTCACCGCGTGCGGCGGCGACGACGACAACGGCGGTGGCGACGAGGGCGGTCAGGGCGGCGGCTCCAAGAAGCCCGCCACCCTCACCCTGCCCAAGCTGGACGGCGAGAGCCTGGAGGTCGCCGCCGTCTGGACCGGTACCGAGCAGGAGAACTTCAAGAAGGTCCTCGCCGAGTTCGAGAAGCGCACCGGCGCCAAGGTGACCTTCGTGCCGGCCCAGGACCCGATCATCAACTTCCTCGGCTCGAAGATCGCGGGCGGCGCCCCGCCGGACGTGGCCATGCTCCCGCAGCCCGGCGCCATCAAGCAGGCCGTCGACAAGGGCTGGGCCAAGCCGCTGGGCGCGGAGGCCACCAAGGAGCTGACGAAGAACTACTCGCAGGGCTGGCAGGACATCGGCAAGGTCGGCGGCAAGCAGTACGGCGTCTACTACAAGGCCGCCAACAAGTCGCTGATCTGGTACAACGCGCAGGTCTTCGAGAACGCGGGCGCCTCCGAGCCCAAGACCTGGGACGAACTGCTCACCACCGCGCAGACGGTCTACGACTCGGGCGTGACGCCGTTCTCCGTGGGCGGCGCGGACGGCTGGACGCTCACCGACTGGTTCGAGAACGTCTACCTCTCCCAGGCGGGCCCGGAGAAGTACGACCAGCTCGCCAAGCACGAGATCAAGTGGACGGACCCGTCCGTGAAGGAGGCCCTGACCACGCTCGCCCAGGTCTGGGCCAAGAAGGACTACGTCGCGGGCGGCGCGTCCGGCGCGTTGCAGACGGAGTTCCCGGCGTCGGTGACGCAGACCTTCACCGGCGGCGACCAGCCCAAGGCGGGCATGGTCTACGAGGGCGACTTCGCGCAGGTCAACATCGGCGAGACGGACGCGAAGGTCGGCACGGACGCCAAGGTGTTCCCCTTCCCGTCCGTCGGCGGCACCGCGCCGGTCGTCTCCGGCGGCGACGCGGCCGTGATCCTGAAGGACTCCAAGGCGTCCCAGGCGCTGGCCACCTTCCTGGCCTCCCCGGACGCGGCGGCGATCCAGGCGAAGCTGGGCGGCTTCCTCTCGCCGAACAAGAGCCTCGACGCGTCGGCGTACCCGAACGACGTGCAGAAGAAGATCGCCGAGGCGCTGGTCGCGGCCGGTGACGACTTCCGCTTCGACATGTCGGACCAGGCCCCGCAGGCCTTCGGCGGCACGCCCGGCAAGGGCGAGTGGAAGGCGCTCCAGGACTTCCTGAAGAACCCGAAGGACGTCGCGGGCGCCCAGGCGAAGCTGGAGGCGGACGCGGCCGCCGCCTACGGGGGCTGACGCGATGACGTCGGCCACGGCGGCGGGGACCTCTCCGGCCTCGCCGGGCCCCGCCGCCCCCAAGTCGCGCAAGAGCGTGACCGGCACCCGCAGGACCGTGGCGGCCCTGTTCCTGTTGCCCGCCCTGGTGCTGCTCGGCGCGCTCGTGGTGTACCCGATCGGGTACTCGCTGGTCCGCAGTTTCTACGACCAGTCCGGCGACTCCTTCGCCGGATTCGACAACTACCGGGCGCTGTTCACGGACGACGGCATCCGCACCGCCCTGAAGAACAACATCATCTGGGTGGTGTTCGCGCCGACGGTCGCCACCGCGCTCGGCCTGGTCTTCGCGGTGCTGACCGAACGGGTGCGCTGGGGAACGGCGTTCAAGCTGGTCGTCTTCATGCCGATGGCGATCTCGATGCTGGCCGCCGGGATCATCTTCCGTCTGGTGTACGACCAGGCGCCGGAGAAGGGCGTCGCGAACGCGGTGTGGGTGGGGGTGCACGACACCTTCGCCGAGTCGTCGGCGTTCCCGAAGGCGCACCCAGGCCGCGACTCGCCGCTGAAGGCGGCCGGCGGGGGCGCGTTCGTCACCAAGGAGCCGGTCAGCGCGGGCCAGGTCGTCACGCTGCCCCTGGTCGGCGTGGCCCCCGACCAGATGCCGGACGGCGCGCAGAGGGCCGCGGCCGCCCGGCCCGAGGACGGGAAGATCACCGGCACCGCCTGGCAGGACTTCACGCGCGGCAAGGGCGTCGGGAAGCTCAACGGCGTCGACGCGGCTGAGCTGGGCTATGCCGGCATGAAGATCGAGGCCGTTAGGGACGGCAAGGTCGTCGCGTCGGCGAAGGCGTCCGGCGACGGCACGTTCACGCTGCCGGCCGAGGCCGACGGGGCGCTGCTGAGACTGCCCGCCGACAACTTCAAGGAGCCCTACAACGGCCTGAACTGGCTCGGCCCGTCCCTCGTCACCCCGGCCATCATCGGGTCGTACGTGTGGATGTGGGCGGGCTTCGCGATGGTGCTGATCGCGGCCGGTCTCGCGGGTGTCCCGCGGGAGCTGCTGGAGGCCGCCCGGGTGGACGGTGCCAATGAGTGGCAGGTCTTCCGGCGGGTCACGGTGCCGCTGCTGGCGCCGGTCCTCGCGGTCGTGGTCGTCACTCTGATGATCAACGTGCTGAAGGTGTTCGACCTGGTGTTCATCATCGCCCCGGGCTCCTCCCAGGACGACGCGAACGTGCTCGCCCTGGAGCTGTACCGCAAGGGCTTCGCCTCGGACCAGCCGGGCATCGCCAGCGCCATCGCGGTGTTCCTGCTGCTCCTGGTGATCCCGGTGATGTGGTTCAACGTACGGCGGCTGCGGCGGGAGGTCAGGCGATGACATCGCGTTCGCCGTGGGGCGGCTGGGGGTCCGGGGGTTACCCCCCGGGATGGCGCAGTAACGTACGGCGGCTGCGGCGGGAGGTGCGGCGATGACCGCGGACGCGGGTTCTGTCACGAAGGCGGCCGCGCCGCCGCCGGCCGCCGCCGTCAAGGTCAAGCCGTCGCTGGGTTCGCGGCTCGCCGAGGGCGTCAGCGGCGGGCTGGTCCGGGTGTTCCTGATCGTGGTGGGCCTGTTCTGGCTGGTCCCGACGATCGGTCTGCTGCTGTCCTCGCTGCGCACGCCGAGGGACATGGCGGCGAGCGGCTGGTGGAAGGTGTTCACCGAGCCGTCGCAGCTCACCTTCCAGAGCTACGAGGAGCTGCTGAAGAACGGCGACATCACCTCCTCCCTCCTCAACACCGTGCTGATCACGGTCCCGGCGACGGTCCTGGTCGTCGTGATCGGCTCGCTCGCCGGGTACGCGTTCGCGTGGATGGACTTCCCGGGCCGCGACTGGTGGTTCCTGGCCGTGGTCGGGCTGCTGGTCGTGCCCGTCCAGGTGGCGCTGATCCCGATCGCCGAACTCTTCGGCAAGATCGGCCTGTTCGGCTCGGTCGTCGGCGTGATCCTGTTCCACGTCGGCTTCGGCCTGCCGTTCGCGGTGTTCCTGCTGCGGAACTTCTTCGCGGAGATCCCGAGGGAGCTGCTGGAGGCGGCCCGGCTCGACGGCGCCGGTGAACTCCGGCTGTTCGTACGGGTCGTGATGCCGCTCGGCGGGCCCGCGATCGCGAGCCTCGGCATCTTCCAGTTCCTGTGGGTGTGGAACGACATGCTGGTCGCGCTGATCTTCTCGGACTCGGGGAGCCAGCCGATCACGGTCGCCCTCCAGACGCAGGTACGGCAGTTCGGCAACAACATCGACGTGCTGGCGCCCGGCGCGTTCATCTCGATGGTGATCCCGCTGGCCGTGTTCTTCGCGTTCCAGCGGCAGTTCGTGTCCGGCGTGATGGCGGGCGCCGTCAAGTAGCCGCCGTCGCATCACTCTGGAGGGGGTGGGCCGCCGACCGGTCCGCCCCCTCCCCCACGTGCGCGTCCTCCCCCGGATGCCCCAGGGGCCGTAACCAAGTCACTCCATCGGACGTTGCCGGGCCGAACGCCCGCGCCGACCCATGGATGTCCCCGTGCCCCGGTTCAGTGTCATCGTCCCCGCGTACCAGGTTCAGGCGTATCTGCACGAGTGCCTGGATTCGGTGCTGTCCCAGTCGTACCCGGATCTCGAACTGATCGTGGTCGACGACTGCTCGCCGGACGCCTGCGGCGAGATCGCCGACGAGTTCGCGGAGCGCGACCCGCGGGTGCGGCCCGTGCACCTGCCCCGCAACGAGGGCCTGGGACCGGCCCGCAACGCCGGCATGGAGCGGGCCACCGGCGACTACCTGGTCTTCCTCGACGGCGACGACACCCTCGCCCCGCACGCGCTGCGGAGCATCGCCGACCGGATCAAGGAGACCGGCGAGCCGGACGTCCTGGTCTACGACTACGCCCGTACGTACGGGACCGGCGAGACGGTCCGCAACCGGGCCGCCGCGCACCTCACCGAGCAGGGCCCGGCACCGTTCCGGCTGGCCGACCGGCCGGGGCTCATGGAGCTGCTGATGGTGGCCTGGAACAAGGCCGTACGGCGGGAGTTCGCCGAGCGCGAGGGCTTCGTCTTCCCGCCCGGCCACTACGAGGACACGCCGTGGTCGTACCCGGTGCTGATGGCCGCGGAGTCCCTGGCGACGCTGGACCGGGTCTGCGTCCACTACCGGCAGCGCCGGCGGGGCAGCATCCTGGGCACCCCGAGCGCACGCCACCTCGACGTCTTCGCCCAGTACGACCGGGTCTTCGCGTACGTCGAGTCCGACCCGGAGCTGGCCCGCTGGCGGCCGGTGCTGTTCCGCCGCATGAACGACCACCTGGCGACGGTGTTCACCCGCCCCGGCCGCCTCCCGCGTTCCCTGCGCGCGGAGTTCATGCGCCGGGCCCGCGTCCACTGCCGCCGCTACCGCGTCCCCGGCGTCCCCGTCCCGCCGGCCGCCCGGCTGCGTCACGCCCTGCTCCGCCTGGGCCTGCGCCGCACCTACGAGGCCCTGCGCCTGGTGTCGGCCCTGCGCCGCCGGACGCGGAAGGCCGGCGCCAAGCTGCTGGGAACGGCACGCACGGCCGCACTGCGGCTGCACTACCGGATCCAGCGCCGCCTCCCCCTGCGTGCCGACCGCGCGCTCTTCGCCGACGCGGGCGGCCGGGGGTACGGGGGCGACGCGGGCGCGCTGGAGGAGGCGTTCCGCGCCTTCGCGCCGCACGTGCGTACCGCGTGGGCGGCCGGCCCCGCGCACCACCACACGGTCCCGACCGGCACCCGCCGGCTGACCCCGGGCACGGCCGCGTACTGGACGGCGCTGGCCCGCTCCCGGTACCTGGTGCACCACACCGGTCTCGACGCGGGCCTGCTCAAGCGCCGGGGCCAGGTCGTGGTCCGCACGCAGGACGGGACGCCCCTCAGGCGCACCGGCCTGGACCTGCGGGAGCACCCGGCCGCCCGCGGCACCGACTTCGCCCGGCTCCTGGACACCGTGGACTCCTGGGACCACCTGGTCTCCGCGAACCGCCACTCCACCCTGACCTGCGAGCGCGTCTACCCGGGCCGCTACACCACGCTGGAGTACGGCCGGCCGCGCACCGACGTGTTCCAGCGGGCGACGGCGGCGGACGTGGCCCGGCTGCGCGAGACGCTCGGCATCCCCGAGGACACCGTCGCACTGCTGTACGCGCCCACGTACCGCGACTACCGCCGCACCCAGCGCGCGGGCCTCGACCTGGAGCGCCTCGTCACCCGGCTCGGCCCCCGCTTCATGGTGCTGGCCCGCGCCCACCCCCGGCACGGCGGCCCGCTCACCACCGTCCGGCACGACCGGATCGTCGACGTCACCGCGCATCCCAGCGTGGAGAAGCTGTGCCTCGCCTCGGACGCGCTGATCACCGACTACTCGGCACTGATGTTCGACTACGCGGGCCTGGACCGGCCGATCGTGCTCCACACCGACGAAGCGGAGGCCTTCGAGGCGGCCGTCGGCACCTGTGTCGACCTCCGCTCCTTCCCGCCGGGCGCGGTGGCCGGCGACGAGGACGAGCTGATCGGCGTCTTCGCCGGCGGCCAGTGGTGCGGCCCCAGGTCCGCCCAGCTCAGGGCCGCTTTCCGGGAGCGGTTCTGCCCGCACGACGACGGCCGCGCCGCCGAGCGCGTCGTACGCCGGGTCGTGCTCGGGGAGACGGACCTCCCGCCGGTCGTGCCGCTCGCCGAACGGCGTCCCGCCCCGTCGGCCGCCGCGGCCCTGTCCCGGCCCCCGCTGGCCACCGTGCCGCAACCCGCCGGGCCGCGCACCGTCACCGACAGCCTCTGACCGCCGTTTGTCCACTGGGAGTTCGCATGCCCCGCAGCGCGTCGCGGCCCACTCCGACCCGGCCGCCCACCTGGCGGCCGACCGGACGGCCGAGCGGACGCCCGGGCCGCCGGGCGGCCCGGACGGCGGGGGTCTCCCGTCGGACCAGGACAACGAGAGAAAGAGCAGAATGCCCCGCTTCAGCATCATCGTCCCGTCCCATGGGGTCGCAGGGCGGCTGTCCCAGGCGCTGGACTCGGTCCTCGCCCAGTCCTTCGGCGACTTCGAGCTGATCCCCGTCTGCGACGCCCCCGACTGCGCCGCGGCGGACATCGCCGCCGACCGCGCCGCACGGGACTCCCGGGTGGCGCCCGTGCACTCGCCGCCGTCGGCGGGCCCGGCCGGGGCGCGCAACACCGGGGCGCGGGCGGCGACCGGCGCCTATCTGCTGTTCCTCGACGGCGATGACGTGCTGGTGCCGGGCGCGCTGGCGGCGCTGGACACGCGGCTGGCGGAGGCCGACGGCACCGATGTCCTGTACTTCGAGCACGAGCGCGTCCCCTGGTGGGAGGGCGAGCCCGCCAACCCGGCCGCCCCGCTGCTGGCGAAGACACCGGACGGGGCGTTCGCCCCCGGCCGCGCCCCGCATCTGACCGGGGTGCAGCTGCCCGCGTGGAGCGCGGTGTACCGCCGTGCCTTCCTCGCCGAACGGCGGCTGGAGTTCCCCGCCGGGCACTACACGGACATCGGTTTCGCCACCCGGGCCGCGGCGGACGCCGACCGCATGACGGTGCTGCGCTCCGTCGTCGTACGGCACCTGGTGCGGCGCCAGGGCAGCCGGCTGAACCAGCCCGGCGAGCACCACGTCGAGCTGCTGGACCAGGCCGAGCTGGCGCTCGCGTACGCTGCCGGGCGGGGACTGCCGGCCGAGCGGCGCGGGCCGCTGTTCGAGCAGCTCTTCGCCCTGATCCTGAAGACGGCCGCCCACCCGGGGCGGCTGACCCGGGGACGCCGCGCCTTCTTCCGCCGGGCGAGCCGCCTGTACCGGCGCCACCGCCCCGCCGGTTTCCGTCCGCCGGGCGGCCGGCTCGGCGTGCAGCACCGGCTGCTGGCGTCCGGGTCGTACACGGCGTTCCGCGCCCTGCGGGGCGCCAACCGGGCGGCGGCCGGGATCCTCGGCCGCCTGCCCCGGCCGCAGGGCCTGCGCACCCGCCTGCGCTACCGGCGCCGGCTGCGCG
The DNA here is from genome assembly GCF_009862125.1 of Streptomyces sp. SID5910. GTDB lineage: Bacteria > Actinomycetota > Actinomycetes > Streptomycetales > Streptomycetaceae > Streptomyces. The sequence goes on along the minus strand of NZ_WWHX01000308.1, from coordinate 744 downwards.
CCCCGCTCGACCCGAACCTCGTCGTGTACTGCGCGTACTGGGGCCGCGGCTACGCCTGCAACCCGGCCGCGATCCACGCCAAGGCCCGCGAACTCGCCCCGCACCTGCGCGGGGTGTTCCTGGTCGAGCCGGACCAGGCGCACACCGTGCCGAAGGGCGTCGAGCACGCCGTCATCGGCAGCCGGCGCTACTGGGAGGTGCTGGCCCGGGCCACGTACCTGGTCAACAACGCCAACTTCGCCGAGGGCGTCGTCAAGCGCCCCGGCAGCGTGCACCTCCAGACGCAGCACGGCACCCCGCTCAAGACGATGGGCGTGGACCAGTCGACGTACCCGGTGGTGGCGGCGGCCAGCGGCAGCTTCGCCAAGATGCTGGGCCGCGTGGACCGCTGGGACTACAACCTGTCCTCCAACCGCCACTCCACCCAGATGTGGGAGCGCGCCTTCCCCGGCTCGTACGAGCACCTGGAGTACGGCTATCCGCGCAACGACGTCTACTACACGGCGACCGCCGACGACGTCGCCCGCGTCCGGCGCGAACTGGGCGTGCCGGAGGGGAAGACGGCCGTCCTGTACGCGCCCACCCACCGCGATCACGAGACCGGGTTCGGCGCGGGCGGCCTGGACCTGGAGGCGTTCTGCGAGGCGGCCGGCGAGGACGTGGTGGTGCTGCTGCGCGCCCACTACTTCTACGACCGCGGCGGGCGGCGCGAGCGCACCGGCCGGATCATCGACGTCACCGGGA
>NZ_WWHX01000307.1 GCF_009862125.1 Streptomyces sp. SID5910 | reverse complement strand
TGAGGCCGGTGCCGTTGTCGCGGACGAGCAGTTCGATGCCGCCCGGCAGCGGGCGCAGGGTGAGGTCGGCGCGGTCGGCGGCGGCGTGGCGGGCGGTGTTGGTCAGGCTCTCCTGGGCGACCCGGTAGATCACGAGTTCCGCCTCCGGGGTGAGCGGGGGCAGGTCGCCGGGGACGTGGTGGGCGACGGTGAGCCCGTGGTGCGTGAACTCGGCGGTGAGCGCGCGCAGGGCGCTGGCGAGGCCGAGCTCCTCCAGGACGCCGGGGCGCAGCCGGCGCGCGATGCGGCGGATCTCGTCCAGACCGGCGCGCGTGGCCTCCTGGGCGAGGGACACCTCCTCGCGCAGCTCGCCGGGCACCCGGTCGGAGACGCGCTTGAGCTGGAGCAGGACGGCGGTGAGGGTCTGGCCGACCTCGTCGTGCAGCTCGCGGGCGATGCGGTGGCGCTCGCGCTCCTGGGCCTGGAGGGCGCGTCCGGCGCCGGCGGCGCGTTCGGCCTGGAGCCGGTCGAGCATCGTGTTGTACGTCGCGATCAGCTCGGCGGCCTCGGCCGGCCCGGCGACCTCCGGACGGGCGCCGGGCACCAGCAGGTCGGCGGTGCTCATGGCACGGCCCAGCCGGTGCAGCGGGGTGAGCCCGAGACGCAGGACGACCGCGTTGCCGGCGAGCAGGGCGGTGAGGCCGGCGAGGAGGATGAGGGCCTCGTGCGGCAGGACGGGGGTCGAGACGGTCACCGGTCCCAGGAGCAGCGCGGTGGCCACGACCAGGCCCGCGGCGTTGAGCGAGAAGATCCGCCAGAACAGCGACACGGTCCGCTTTCCGCTCCTCCCGGCCCTCGCACGCAATACGGCCGGAACCAGTCTCGCCGCTCGCGACCGGTCGCGTATATCCGTCACGACACCCATACCGCCACCGTACGTGCGGGTGACAGCATGGCGAGGTCGCGCACACGTCACGGACGTGCGGAAACGCGCGGCACGCATGCACCACATGCACCACATGCACGAACGAACGACACGCACGACTTGCAGGACGACTGAGGGGAAGACTCGTGTCCGCTCCACGCCTGAGGGCGACGCCGCTACCGGGCATCGGGGTCCAGTACGACCTGGTGACCCGGGAACACCGTCATCTGTCGGTGGTGGCGCACCGCGACGGCGCCCGCACGGTGAACGTGTACCGGGCCGACGATCCCGACTCCTGCGCCCACTCGCTGCGCCTGACCGGGCAGGAGGCCGGCGCGCTGATAGACACGCTGAAGCCGTCCCACCACAGCGCGAGCCTGCTGTACACGACCGATCTGGGGCTGGTCGCCGAGCGGATCGAGGTGTCCGCGACGTCCCGCTGGAACGGGCGGGTGCTGGGCGACACCCGGATGCGCACCGACACGGGCGCGTCGATCGTGGCGGTGCTGCGCCGGGCCGAGGCGATTCCGTCGCCGGCGCCGGACTTCCGGCTGGCCGGTGGTGACATCCTGATCGTCATCGGCACCCGCGAGGGCGTCGACTCCGCCGCGGCGATCCTCGGGCAGGAGTGAGCCTGTGCACTCCGCGGTTCTGCTGATCGAGTTCGGTTCCATCATCCTGGGGCTCGGGCTCCTCGGCCGGTTCGCCGGCCGCTACCGCCTCTCCCCCATCCCGCTGTACCTGCTGGCCGGCCTGGCCTTCGGCGAGGGCGGGCTGCTGCCGCTGGGTGCGAGCGAGGAGTTCGTCGCGACCGGCGCCGAGATCGGCGTCATCCTGCTGCTGCTGATGCTCGGCCTGGAGTACACGGCCGGTGACCTGGTCACCAACCTGAAGTCGCACTATCCCGCCGGCCTGGTCGACTGCGCGCTCAACGCGGTGCCCGGTGCGGTGGCCGCGCTGCTGCTGGGCTGGGGCCCGGTGGCCGCCGTCGTGCTGGCCGGCGTCACCTGGATCTCGTCGTCCGGTGTCATCGCGAAGGTCCTCGGTGACCTGGGCCGGGTCGGCAACCGGGAGACCCCAGTGATCCTCAGCGTGCTGGTCCTGGAGGACCTGGCGATGGCGGTGTACCTGCCGATCGTCACCGCGCTGGTGGCCGGCGCCGGCCTGATGACCGGCAGCATCACGCTGGCGGTCGCGCTGGCCGCGGCCGGGCTGGTCCTGTTCGTGGCGGTCCGCTACGGCCGGCTGATCTCCCGTTTCGTCTCCAGCGACGACCCGGAGAAGCTGCTCCTTGTGGTGCTGGGGCTGACGATCCTGGTCGCCGGTGTCGCCCAGCAGCTCCAGGTGTCGGCGGCGGTCGGGGCGTTCCTGGTGGGCATCGCCCTGTCCGGTGAGGTGGCGGAGGGCGCGCACACCCTGCTGAGCCCGCTGCGGGACCTCTTCGCCGCCGTCTTCTTCGTCTTCTTCGGACTGCACACCGATCCGGCGAGCATCCCGCCGGTGCTGGTGCCCGCGCTGGCGCTGGCCCTGCTGACCGCGGTGACGAAGATCGCGACCGGCTACTGGGCCGCTCGGCGCGCCGGGATCTCCGTCAAGGGCCGCTGGCGCGCGGGCGGTGCGCTGGTGGCGCGCGGCGAGTTCTCCATCGTCATCGCCGGACTGGCGGTGTCCGCCGGGATCGAACCGTCCCTCGGCCCGCTGGCCACGGCCTACGTCCTCATCCTGGTCGTCCTCGGCCCCCTCACCGCCCGCTTCACCGAGCCGTTGGCGCTGCGCCTGTTCCGCCGCCGCGACAACCCCGACCGGCCCGCGGAGGTGACCGACGGCGCGCCGAGGCCCGCGGGGGCCGAGGCGTCGGTGGGCGACTGAACCGGGCCGGGCGTCAGGCCCGTGCCCCGAGGCGTCAGGCCTCCGGCGTCCCGTCCGCCGCTCCGGGCGCCCACCCCTGCCGACGCAGTACGCCCGTCACGTCGGGGGCCTCGTAGTGCTCGCCCTTGAGCACCTTGCCGTCGGCTCTGCGGCTCACCCGGCCGTCGGGGCCCAGCTTGGTCATGTTCGAGCGGTGGACCTCGGCGATCACCGCGTCCAGGTCGATGCCGTGGACGAGGGCCGTGCCGTAGGCGACGTAGACCACGTCGGCCAGTTCGTGCGCGAGCCGGTCGAGCGGGCCGGACACCGACACCTCGGCGACCTCCGCGGCCTCCTCGGCGAGCAGCGCGCCCCGCTGGGCGGCCAGGTCGGGCGCGACGCGCGTCGGCGTGCTGCGGGCGTCCAGGCCGAAGGCCAGGTGGAAGGCGCGGACGAGGTCGGCGGGCGAGGAGCTGCTCATGCCGACGACTGTAGCGAGCGGCACTGACACCGCCCCTGGCGCCCGCGCGGCCCCACCGTGTGAGCCCGGCCCTGGTCAGCGGCACCACGGACTGGCAGGATCGCGCGCATGTCCACGTTGCTCTCCCGGGCCGGCGGCCGCCGGGCCCTCACCGGCGCGGCCGCCGGTGTCGTCGCCCTGGGGCTGCTGCTGTGGTGGCTGCTGCCCCTGGGCGAGAAGCCGCCGAGCGGGACGATCACGTTCAGCACGGGCACGCGTGCCGGGGTCTACCAGAAGTACGGCGAACTGCTGCGCACCGAGCTGCGCAAGGACATGCCGGGCCTCAAGGTGCGGCTGATGACCAGTGCGGGATCGCAGGAGAACGTCGGGCGGGTGGCGTCCGGGGAGGCCGACTTCACGATCGCCGCGGCCGACGCTGTGGAGACGTACAAGATCGCCGACCAGGCCGGTGCCCAGCGGCTGCGCGGTGTCACCCGGCTCTACGACGACTACGTGCAGCTCGTCGTCCCGAACGACTCGGACATCCAGTCCGTCGCCGACCTGCGGGGCAAGCGGGTGGCGATCGGGCTGCCGGACTCCGGTGTCCGGCTGATCGCGACCCGGCTGCTGCGGGCGGCCGGCATCGATCCGGAGCGGGACATCACGCCCCGGTCGGACGGCATCGACACCGGTCCGGGGCGGCTGGGCCACGAGATCGACGCGTTCTTCTGGTCGGGCGGGCTGCCGACGGACGGGCTCAAGCGGATAGCCGAGACGTCCGCCTTCCGGTTCGTGCCGATAGGCCCTGATCTCGTCGCCAAGCTGCACGAGTCCGGCGGCGCGACCCGCTACTACCGCTCCACCAACATCCCGGAGTCGGCGTATCCCACCGTCCAGAACGGTGCCGTGGTGCCGACGATGGCGGTGTCCAACCTGCTGATCACCCGCGCCGACATGGACCCGCGGCTCACCGAATGGCTGACCAGGGCCGTCCTCGACAGCCGCGACGGCATCGGGGCGCACGTGCACTCGGCCCAGCTGGTGGACGTACGGACGGCGATCTACACCGATCCGCTGGAACTGCACGAGGGCGCCCGGCGCTACTACCGGTCGGTGAAGCCCTAGTCCGAGTCCGGCCGGGCCTCCTTGCGTGCTCCCGATCTCGGCACCGTGACCGTCACGGTCAGTCCGTGGGGTTCGTGGTGGTCGAAGGTGATCGAGCCGTCGCCCGCCGCGAGCAGGGCCCGGCAGATGGACAGGCCGAGCCCCGAGCCCTTGACGTTCTGGTGCCGGCCGCTGCGCCAGAAGCGGTCGCCGACCCGGGAGAGCTCCTCGCCGGTCAGACCGGGCCCGTTGTCGGTGACCTCGACGGTGGCGGTGCCGCCGCCGGAGGTGACCGTGACCCGGACGGTCTCGTCGGGCGGCGTGAACTTCACCGCGTTGTCGATGACGGCGTCCAGGGCGCTGGAGAGGGTCACCGGGTCGGCCCAGCCCGTGGTGGGCGGGCAGTTCCCCTCCAGGCGTACGCCCTTGGCCTCGGCGGTCGGTGACCAGGCGGCCAGCCGTTCGGCGGCCAGCGCGCCGATGTCGGTGACCTTGAGGTCGGCCTCGCTGTGCTCGGCCAGCGCCAGGTCGAGCAGGTCGTCCAGGACCCGGGCGAGGCGTTTGCCCTCGGCCTGGACGGAGGCGATCTCCTCGTTGCCCTCGGGCAGTTCGAGCGCGAGCAGTTCGATGCGCAGCAGCAGCGCGGACAGGGGGTTGCGCAGTTGGTGCGAGGCGTCGGCGACGAAGGCGCGCTGCTGCTCCAGCACGTCCTCGACGTGGTCCGCCATCTCGTTGAACGACCTGGCCAGGCGCCTGAGTTCCGGTGGCCCCCCGGACGGTGCGACCCGGGACTTCAGCCGGCCGGTGGCGATGTCGTGGGTGGTGGCGTCGAGGACGCGCACCGGCCTGAGCACCCATCCGGTCAGCCGGAGCGCGGCGCCCACGGCGAGCAGCATCGCGGCGATCTCACCGGCCCCGATGACGAGCCAGCCGCGCAGGGTCCGGGACCGCATCGCGTCGGTCGGCGAGTCGGTGACCACGACCGCGACGACGTCCCCGTCCCGGATGACCGGGGACGCGACCACGAGCCGCCCGTCCTCCCACGGCCACACCTGCTGCGGATCGTGGCTGCGGCGGCTGAGCAGCGCCTCGCCGAAGGCGTCGCGCACCTCGCCCGTCTGGGGGAGGAACCAGGTCGTCGGCGCGTTGGCCATGGGGATCTGGTTGCGGTAGAAGACGCCCGCCCGGATGTCGTAGACCTCGTGGTAGCTGGTGAGCTCGGTCTGGAGGGTCTCCAGGCGCTCGTCGGTCGTGGCGGGGCGGGAGCCGCCCGGCGTGGACTCGGTGACGAACTGGGCGAGTGCCGCGAAGCGTGCCGTGTCGTCGATGCGGTCGACGACGACCCGCTGCTGTTCGGCGCGGGCGACGCTGATGGCGAGCGGCACGCCGAGGGCGAGCAGGACGGCCGCCATCAGCACGATGAGCAGCGGAAGCAGGCGTGTGCGCACCCGGCCCCGCTACGCGGTGGGGGCGACGAGGCGGTAGCCGACGCCGCGTACGGTCTCGATGAGGGCCGGCATGCGCAGCTTGGCGCGCAGGGAGGCGACGTGCACCTCCAGGGTGCGCCCGGTCCCCTCCCAGCTGGTGCGCCAGACCTCGCTGATGATCTGCTCCCGGCGGAAGACCACGCCGGGACGCTGCGCGAGCAGGGCGAGGAGGTCGAACTCCTTGCGGGTGAGCTGGACCGGCGCGCCGTCGACGCTCACCTGGCGGGTCGGGAGCTCGATGCGCACGGCGCCGAGGCGCACCACGGTCTCGGTGCTGCCCGTGGCGTCCTCGTGGGCGGTGCGCCGGCTGACGGCGTGGATGCGGGCGAGCAGTTCGCCGGTGTCGTACGGCTTGACCACGTAGTCGTCGGCGCCGAGGTTGAGGCCGTGGATGCGGGAGCGGACGTCGGAGCGGGCGGTGACCATGATCACCGGGGTGCCGGTGCGCTTGCGGATCTTGCCGCAGACCTCGTATCCGTCCTGGTCGGGCAGGCCGAGGTCGAGCAGGACGACGCCGAAGCCGTCGACCTCGGGGACGAGCGCCTGGAGCGCCTCCTCGCCGTTGCGCGCGTGGGTGACGTCGAAGCCGTGCCGGGCAAGGACCGCGGACAGGGCGGCGGCGACGTGGTTGTCGTCCTCGACGAGCAGCAGTCTCATCCGGGCCTCCTTCGGTTCATCGGCCGTACGCTCGGGACGGGTACGAAGATCTGGTGCAGGGTGTGTGCACGCGCGCGCGTGCCCTGTGCAGTGACGCCGATGGAGAGGGACGGCGTCAAGAGGGTTCCGGTTGCGGCTGCTCGAAGTTATCCGGCCGATATGCTCCCTGCTCATCCGAGCTACGACGCGTGTCCGATTGCTATCGGATCGTGATGCTCAGATTCCCCTCAGATGTAGAGACGCAGGTCGTTTGGCGTTACTACTGTCCTCCGAAACCGAGGAGGACGGAGCCCGTAAGCGATGACCGAAGTATCGGTGGCCAAGGAAGACGTGGCCGCGACCGGCGAACTGGTCGTGCTGAGGAATGTCAACAAGCACTTCGGTGCGCTGCACGTGCTCCAGGACATCGACCTGACGATCACCCGCGGCGAGGTCGTCGTGGTCATCGGCCCGTCCGGGTCCGGTAAGTCCACGCTGTGCCGCACCATCAACCGCCTGGAGACCATCGACTCCGGCACGATCGCGATCGACGGCAGGCCGCTTCCCGCCGAGGGCAGGGAGCTGGCCCGGCTGCGCGCCGACGTCGGCATGGTCTTCCAGTCCTTCAACCTGTTCGCGCACAAGACGGTGCTCGAGAACGTCACCCTGGGCCAGGTCAAGGTCCGCAAGGCCGACGCCAAGAAGGCCGAGGAGAAGGCCCGGGCCCTGCTCGACCGGGTCGGCGTGGGCGCCCAGGCGGACAAGTACCCGGCCCAGCTCTCCGGTGGCCAGCAGCAGCGTGTCGCCATCGCGCGCGCCCTGGCCATGGACCCGAAGGTCATGCTCTTCGACGAGCCCACGTCGGCTCTCGACCCGGAGATGATCAACGAGGTCCTGGAGGTCATGCGGCAGCTCGCCCAGGACGGCATGACCATGATCGTGGTCACGCACGAGATGGGCTTCGCCCGCTCCGCGGCCAACCGCGTGGTGTTCATGGCGGACGGCCGCATCGTCGAAGAGGCCACGCCGGACCAGTTCTTCAGCAATCCGCGCAGCGACCGTGCCAAGGACTTCCTGTCGAAGATCCTGCATCACTGAGCGGTGCGGCCCCGACGTCCGCGTCGCCGCCCGCGCCGCGGCCGGCCGGCCGCCTCTCGCATCTGATCGTCTGATCGTCTGATCACAGCCAAAGGATGTTCACCATGAAGCTCCTCAAGGTCACCGCCGCCTCGGCCACCGTCCTCGCCCTCGCCCTGACCGCCACCGCGTGCGGCGGCAGCGACGACGACAGCGGCGACAGCGGTTCCGGTGGCGGCAAGAAGATCACCATCGGCATCAAGTTCGACCAGCCGGGCCTCGGCCAGAAGACCCCGGACGGGTACGCCGGCTTCGACGTCGACGTCGCCACGTACGTCGCCAAGAAGCTCGGCTACACCGAGAACCAGATCGAGTGGAAGGAGTCGAAGAGCGCCGACCGCGAGACCATGCTCCAGCGCGGTGACGTCGACTTCATCGCCGCCACGTACTCGATCACGCCGAAGCGCCAGGAGAAGGTCGACTTCGCCGGCCCGTACCTGCTCGCCCACCAGGACGTGCTGCTCCGCGCCGACGACGACAAGATCAAGTCGCCCGAGGACCTGAACGACGCGAAGCTCTGCTCGGTCACCGGCTCGACCTCGGCCCAGAACATCAAGGACAAGCTGGCCCCCAAGGCCCAGCTCCAGCCGTACCCGACGTACTCCGCCTGCCTGCCCGGCCTCCAGAACGGCGCCATCGACGCGCTGACCACCGACGACTCGATCCTCGCCGGTTACGCCTCCCAGGCCCAGTTCAAGGGCAAGTTCAAGCTCGGCGGCTTCAAGCTCACGAACGAGAACTACGGCATCGGCGTCAAGAAGGGCAGCGACCTCAAGGACAAGATCAACAAGGCCCTTGAGGAGATGGTCGCGGACAAGTCGTGGCAGAAGGCCGTGGACGCGAACCTCGGTCCGGCCAACTACAAGAACGAGCCGGCGCCGAAGATCGGCGACATCAAGAGCTGAGGCCGGGCCTGACGCCGGTGCGCCGCCCTCCGGCAGGGCGGCGCACCGGCGCGGGCACCCCTACACGCGGAAGCGCGGGAGATCGTGTTCGACTTTCTTCAGGATTACGACTTGGCGGGAGCCGTCTGGACGACAGTGCAGCTCGCTGTGCTCTCGGCCGTCGGCTCTCTGATCTGGGGCACCGTACTGGCCGCCATGCGCGTCGGTCCGGTCCCGCTCATGCGTGGCTTCGGAACCGCGTACGTGAACATCGTGCGGAACATCCCGCTCACGGTGATCATTCTGTTCGCGTCGCTGGGTCTGAACCAGACGTTGCAGATCACGCTCGGCGCCGAAGGTGACTTCGAAACGATCAACTTCCGGCTCGCCGTCCTGGGTCTGATCCTCTACACGTCCTCGTTCGTGTGCGAGGCGCTGCGCTCCGGCATCAACACGGTGCCGGTCGGCCAGGCGGAGGCGGCCCGGGCCCTCGGCCTGAGCTTCGGTCAGGTGCTCCGGCTGGTGGTCCTGCCGCAGGCGTTCCGCTCGTCCGTCGTTCCGCTGGCGAACGTGCTGATCGCGCTGATCAAGAACACCACGGTCGCCGCCGCCATCGGTGTGGCGGAGACGGCGCTGCTGATGAAGGAGATGATCGAGAACGAGGCTCAGCTGCTGCTGATCTCCGCCGTCATCGCTCTGGTGTTCGTGGTGCTGACGCTGCCGACCGGTCTGATCCTCGGCTGGGTGGGCAAGAAGGTGGCGGTGAAGCGATGAGCTCGGTTCTCTACGACGCCCAGGGACCTCGCGCGAAGCGTCGCAACGTCCTCTTCACGGTCGTCTTCCTCGTCGCCCTGGCCGCACTGCTGTGGTGGGTGTTCAGCAGCCTCAACGACAAGGGCCAGCTGGAGTGGGCCCTGTGGAAGCCGTTCTTCACGGGCACCGAGGCGTGGTCGACGTACATCTGGCCGGGTCTCCAGAACACCCTGAAGGCCGCGGCTCTCGCGGTCGTCATCGCCCTGCCCCTCGGCGCCGTGCTGGGCATCGCCCGGCTCTCCGACCACGCATGGGTCCGGGTGCCGGCGGCGATCATCGTGGAGTTCTTCCGGTCCATTCCCGTCCTGGTCCTGATGATCTTCGGTCTGGCCCTGTTCGCGGAGTACACGAACGTCAGCTCCGACGACCGTCCGCTGTACGCGGTCGTCACGGGCCTCGTGCTGTACAACGCCTCGGTCCTCGCCGAGATCGTCCGAGCCGGCATCCTGGCCCTTCCCAAGGGCCAGGCCGAGGGCGCGATGGCGATCGGGCTCCGCAAGGGCCAGGTCATGCGGCTGATCCTGCTGCCGCAGGCGGTCACGGCGATGCTGCCGGCCATCGTCAGCCAGCTCGTCGTGATCCTCAAGGACACCGCGCTCGGCGGCGCCATCCTCACCTTCCCCGAGCTGCTCGCCTCGGCCAACACGATGAGCGGCTACTACGGTGCCAACGTGATCGCCAGCTACACCGTGGTCGCCGTCGTCTACATCGCCCTCAACTTCGCCCTCACCACCTTCGCGAGCTGGCTGGAGCGGCGACTGCGGCGGGCCAAGAAGTCGACCGGTGCGGTGCTCAGGGCGGACGACCAGCCGAACGCGGGAGCAGCCGTCTGACGGCCGATCAGTTCGCCTGACCGTCGATGAAAGGCAGTGGCATGATCGCCACTGCCTTTCATCGCTTGACGCAAGGTCCGGCAATAGGTTGCATACGTTGTGTGACCGTGCACCCTGCTCCAACTTCCTGTTCACCCACGTCCCCCGGGACGCCGTCACAGGCAGGGGGCATCGCACCGTGGACCCGGTGATCATCGCCGGAGCTGGGCCCGTCGGGCTCACGCTCGCCCTGGCCCTGGCACGGCAGGAGGTGCCCTGCGTCGTCCTCGACGAGGGTCCGGGCAAGGACGAACCGCGCCCCGCGCGCACCGTCGTCCTGCGCGAGGACGTCGTCGCCCTGGTCGAGAGACTGACCGGCACCGCGTTGGACGAGGCGGGTTTCCGTTGGGCCGGATGGCGGTCGATGCGGCGCAAGCAGGTGACGCGTGAGGTCGCGTTCGACGACGCCGACCCGGCGCCGCTGCACATCGCCCAGCACGAGCTGACCGGCGCCCTGCGCGCCGCCCTGGCCCACGAGCCCCTCGTGGAGATCGCCGTGGACAGCCGGCTGGACGGCATCGAACAGGAGACGTCCGGCGTCACCGCCCACACCCGCGGCCCCAAGGGCACCTGGTGGCGCGGCAGTTACCTGGTCGGCTGCGACGGCCCCCGTTCGACCGTGCGCAAGCTCCAGGACATCCGCTTCCCCGGCCGCACGGCGGTGGAACGATACGCCGTCGCCGCGCTGCGCACCGAACTCCCCTGGACCGACGAGGCGCTGCTGCACCGGGCGCCGCCCTGGCGGACGACCGGCCCGTCGGCCGGCGAGATCGTCGGCCGCCCCCTACCGGACGGCGTGTGGCGCCTGGACTGGCTGCTGCCGCCCGGCAAGGACCTGGTCACGCCCGAACTGCTGGTGAACCGGGTCCGGGAGACCCTCACCGGCTGGAGGGCCGGCGCCACCCCGGTCTACGAACTCCTCGACACCGGCGTCCACACGGTCCACCACCGGCTGGCCCGCCGCTGGCGGGCGGGCCGCGTCTTCCTCGCCGGGGACGCGGCGCATCTGCTCGGCGCGCTGGGCACGCAGGGCCTCGACGAGGGGCTGCGGGACGCCGACAACCTGGCCTGGAAACTCGCCCTGGCCTGGCACCACGGGCCTCACGAGGCGCTGCTCGACAGCTACCAGAAGGAGCGCCGCACGGCCGTCGCGGCACGGTTGCGCGCCGCCGACCAGGTACTGCCGCTGCTGCGCGGCGGCGGGGGCCTGCGGTCGTACGTCCCCGGCTCGTCCCGGGGCCACGACACGCTGCTCGCCGACGGCCACCTGGGACGCGGGGCACTCGGGGCGCCGGGGCTCTACGCCGGTTCGCCGCTCACGCCTCCGCCCCTGGACGGCGAGGTGGCGGTCGGCACGGCACCGGGGACTCCCGTCACCGACGTGCGGGTCACGGCGGAGGACGGCACGTTCGTGCGGCTGCGGGACCGGCTGGGGCGCGGTGCGCTGCTGGTGGTGCTGATCGCGCCGGGCACCGGGGTGTGGGACCGCAAGCACTGGGTGACCGCCGGCGTCATGCCCCGGCTGGCGGCGGCGGTGACGGCGCTGCCGCACCATGCCGAGCTGCTGGTCGCCGAGAGTTACCCCGGGGCCGCGGCACACACGGTGCTGCTGGTGCGGCCCGACGGCCACCTGGTCACGGCGCTGAACGGGGTGCGCCCGGCCGACCTGTACACGGCGGCGGAGGCGGCGCTGGGCGGGGCGAGGAAGGAGACGGCGGAGGCGGGAGCCGGGGCGGAAGCCGGGGCCGCGGCCGGGGTCCGTTGAGCGGTCCTCCGTGAGGGGGAGGCCGACGGTCGAGGTGTGGGCCATGGCCGGGCGGGCGGGTGCGGGTCCGTGTCCGGCGGGTGCCGTCCGCCGTCGCCGTCCGCATGGTGACGGTGAGTTGACCGGCCCACGTCGTCATGGTCTACTCCGGAGCGTGACCGACACCGATGTGCGCCTGTGGCGGAGGGTCCATATGGACCTCGTCCGCTATGCGGGCTGTGTGTGTCGCCCGTCCTGCTGAATTCGCCTCTTCTCCTACGCGCGCCCCGCTTCGCCGTGCCGCCGCGCGCTCCTCGCGAACTTCCAGGACGGTACCCGTGTCTGTGTCCTCCCCTGCCCCCGCACCCTCCCCTTCTTCCTCGACGGCCACGAGCGCGCCCGCGCCGACCCAGGCCGACCTCCTCGACTTCGTCCGGCGCATCGCCGACGACGCCGAGCTGATCGCCTCGCTCCCCCTCGACCCCGAGGGCCGTACCTGGGTCCGGCTGGAGGGGCCCGGCGGCAGCGAGGCCTGGCTGATCGGCTGGCCGCCCGGCACGGGCACCGGCTGGCACGACCACGCCGAATCGGTGGGCGCCTTCGTGACCGCGGCCGGCGAACTCAAGGAGAACGCCCTCGCCGCCCGGCTGCCCACCGACGGCTGGAAGACCCTGGAACTCACCGACGGCGTGGACCGGGAGCGTCGCCTGCCCGCCGGCAAGGGTCGCGCCTTCGGCCGGCACCACGTGCACGAGGTGCTCAACGAGTCCCCCGACCGACACGCGATCTCCGTCCACGCCTACTACCCGCCTCTGCCGCGGATCCGTCGCTACAGTCGCAGCGGCCAGGTCCTGCGCCTGGAAGAGGTCGAGCGCCCGGAGGACTGGCAGTGAGCGAGCCGAACGGAATCGACGCGGTACTGGAACAGGTGCGCCGGGGCTACACGCGCGTCGAACCGCGCGCGGCGTACGACGCCGCCGAGGCCGGTGAGGCGTTGCTGGTCGACATCCGGTACGCCGCGCTGCGCGACGCGGACGGCCTGATCCCGGGCGCCCTGGTGATCGAGCGCAACGAACTCGAGTGGCGCCTCGACCCGCAGGGCAGCCATCGCCTTCCCGAGGCCACGGGCCACGACCTGCGTGTCGTGGTGGTGTGCAACGAGGGCTACGCCTCCAGCCTCGCCGCGGAGTCCCTGCACCGCCTGGGCCTGCACCGGGCCACCGACCTGGTCGGCGGATTCCAGGCATGGCGGACGGCAGGACTGCCGGTGGCCGCGCCGTAGCGAGCCCGGGGACGAGCGGGCGCGGTCAGAAGCTCTCGTCGCCGAGGAAGTCCGTGTCCTCGCCCTCCTCCTCCAGTGCCTGGCGGACCACCCTCAGGGCCATGCCCTCGGGGTAGCCCTTGCGGGCCAGCATGCCGGCGAGGCGGCGCAGTCTCTTGTCCCGGTCGAGGCCGCGGGTGGCGCGCAGTTTGCGGGCGACGAGTTCCCGTGCGGTCTCCTCCTCCTGCTCGGAGTCCAGCTGGGACACCGCCGCGTCGATGAGGGTGGAGTCGACGCCCTTGGTCCGCAGTTCCCGGGCGAGAGCGCGCCGGGCCAGTCCGCGGCCGTGGTGCCGGGACTCGACCCAGGCGTCGGCGAAGGCGCTGTCGTTGATCAGGCCGACCTCCTCGAACCTGGACAGCACCTCCTCCGCAACCTCGTCCGGGATCTCCCTTTTGCGCAGGGCGTCGCCGAGTTGCTTGCGTGTGCGCGGGGTCCCGGTGAGCAGGCGCAGGCAGATCGCCCGTGCCTGCTCCACCGGGTCCCGCGGAGGCTCCCCCTTCTCGGCCCTCGACGAGGAAGTGGCACCTCCGTCCTCGGCGAACGGCTCCGCGCGCTCGCGTCGTCGCCGCCGCCCGCCTCTGCGACGCGCGCCGCCCTCACCGGACGGCACGGCCGCCGAGCCCGCCCCGTACGCGCCGTCCGCCGCCCCGAGCGTGCCGTCGTCCGTCCCGTACGCGTCGGCGTCCGTCCCGGCGGAGCCGGCGTCGTACTCGGCCCAGTCGGTTCGTCGTGTCACGGGTCAGCTCTTGGCTGCCGCGGCCTTGGACTTGGTGGCCTTGGCCGACGCGGGGGCGGGCACCGCCGGTGCGGCGTCGGCCGGGGCGGCGGAGACCGCGGCGTCCGTGCCCGGCTCGGTGGCCGGCTCCTCGGGACGCACGCCGACGCCCAGCTTCTCCTTGATCTTCTTCTCGATCTCGTTGGCCAGGTCGGGGTTGTCCTTCAGGAAGTTGCGCGCGTTCTCCTTGCCCTGGCCGAGCTGGTCGCCCTCGTACGTGTACCAGGCGCCGGCCTTGCGGACGAAGCCGTGCTCCACGCCCATGTCGATCAGGCCGCCCTCGCGGCTGATGCCCTGGCCGTAGAGGATGTCGAACTCGGCCTGCTTGAAGGGCGGCGCGACCTTGTTCTTGACGACCTTGCAGCGGGTGCGGTTGCCGACCGCCTCGGTGCCGTCCTTCAGCGTCTCGATGCGGCGGATGTCGATGCGCACGGAGGCGTAGAACTTCAGCGCCCGGCCACCGGTCGTGGTCTCGGGGGAGCCGAACATCACGCCGATCTTCTCGCGGAGCTGGTTGATGAAGATCGCGGTGGTCTTGGACTGGTTGAGCGCACTGGTGATCTTCCGCAGGGCCTGGCTCATCAGCCGGGCCTGGAGACCCACGTGGCTGTCGCCCATCTCGCCCTCGATCTCCGCGCGCGGGACGAGCGCGGCGACGGAGTCGATGACGATGAGGTCGAGGGCGCCGGAGCGGACCAGCATGTCCACGATCTCCAGGGCCTGCTCGCCGTTGTCCGGCTGGGAGAGGATCAGGTTGTCGATGTCGACGCCGAGCTTCTTCGCGTACTCGGGGTCGAGGGCGTGCTCCGCGTCCACGAACGCGACCTGGCCGCCGGCCTTCTGCGCGTTGGCCACGGCGTGCAGGGTCAGGGTCGTCTTGCCCGAGGACTCGGGGCCGTAGACCTCCACGACGCGGCCGCGCGGGAGGCCGCCGACGCCGAGGGCCACGTCGAGCGCGGTCGACCCGGTCGGGATGACCTCGATGGGCTCGTTCGGCCGCTCGCCCATGCGCATGACCGCGCCCTTGCCGAACTGCCGTTCAATCTGTGCGAGCGCGGCGTCCAGGGCCTTCTCGCGGTCGGTTCCTGCCATGGGTTCCACCCGGTTTGCTTGATTCGATCGCTTCACGTCAAAGACGCTAATGCCTGCCACTGACAATGGGCCCCGGTGCGGGTCCGGCCTGTGGATAACCCGGGTGCATCTCCACCCGAACCCACTCGAATCACCCGTCACGAGCCCCGCCGGAGCCTCCATAAGAATAGATGTTCGATTTTCGTGTCAAGCGCACCACGCGGCACTTCCGAGCGTACGTCTCGGGGCGTAGGTCAGGTGTCTCCGGACGGACGACGACCCGGCGACGGGTCCGGGCCAGGCTCGTCCCATGCAGAACGAGGGGACCGCCCGCACCGCCACCGGAACCGTCCACCGGGCCGTACCGGACCCGCCGCCCGCGAACGGCCTGCCGCCCGGCCGGGGGACGGTGACGCGCGCGTGCCACGCGACCGGCCTTCTCCTGATCCTCTCCGGCCTCGTGCACCTGGTGGTGTTCGCCGTGGACGGCGGCCCCTGGGACGGGCCCGTCTCCTGGCGCAAGCCGGTGACGTTCGGCCTGTCCTTCGGGATCACGCTGATCGCGGTCACGTGGGTCACCTCGTACCTGCGCGTCCGGCCGGGGCAGCGCGCCGCGCTGCTCGCCGTGTTCGCGGCCGACTGTGTCCTCGAGGTCGCCGGCATCACCCTCCAGGCGTGGCGCGGAGTGCCCTCGCACCTCGACATGGAGACGTCGTTCGACACGGCCGTGTCGATGTCCCTCGCGGTGGGCGGTGGCGTTCTGGTGGTGCTGCTGACCGTGTTCGCCGTCGCGTCGTTCCGCCACCGGCCCGCGGGACCGGCCGGCATGGCCCTCGCCGTGCGGACCGGGTTCGCGGTACTGCTCGTCGGGCTCGCTTCGGGCGCCGCGATGATCGCACGCGGCGTGATCCTCACCCGGACCGGCCACCAGGAGGCGGCCTACCACTCCACGGCGCCGCTCAAGCCGCTGCACGGGGTGAGCCTGCACGCCGTCCTGGTGCTGCCGGCCCTGGCCCGGCTGCTGTCCCTGAGCTCGTGGGACGCGACGGTACGGCGGCGGATCGTGGCCGTGGCGGCCGGCTGCTACGCGGCCGCCGTCGTCGCCGCCGGGGTGTGGGCCGCCGTGACGTACTGACCAGGCCGTCCGGCGCCTCAGGCGGTGCCGCCGCCCCCGGAGCCACCGTGCCCCGGTCCGCCGTCCCCGGGACCGTCCTCCCCCGGAGGCGCGGCGTCCGGTCGCCGGATCCACAGCTTCCGTATGCGCGTGAACCCCCCGGCCCCCGGCCCGCGGCGGTCGCGGTGCCCGTGGACGCGCGGATCGTCCGTGACGTCGTACCGCTTGACGTACGCCCCGAGGAACGCCTGGAGTGTGGCGACCGCCGGGATGGCGATCAGCGCGCCGACGGCGCCCAGCAGGGCGGTGCCCGCGATGACCGAGCCGAAGGCGACCGCGGGGTGGATGTCCACGGTCTTCGACGTCAGCTTGGGCTGGAGCACGTAGTTCTCGAACTGCTGGTAGACCACCACGAAACCCAGCACCCACAGCGCGTACCAGGGGTTCACGGTGAAGGCGATCAGCATCGGCAGGGCGCCCGCGAGATAGGTGCCGATGGTGGGGATGAACTGCGACACCAGGCCCACCCACACGGCGAGCGCGGGCGCGTAGGGCACCTCCAGGATCTCCAGGAGGACGTAGTGCGCGACGCCGGAGATCAACGCCATCAGGCCGCGGGAGTAGAGGTAGCCGCCGGTCTTGTCGACGGCGATCTCCCACGCGCGCAGGACCTCGGCCTGCCGGGCGGGCGGCAGGACGGAACAGAGCCCGCGCCGCAGCCGGGGGCCGTCGGCGGCGAAGTAGAACGAGAACAGCAGGATCGTCAGCAGCTGGAAGAGGCCCCCGAGCACCTGGGCGGACACGTCCAGGACACCGGTGGCGCTGTTCTGCACGTAGTTGCGCAGCCAGTCGGAGCGGAGCAGGCCCTCCTGGACGTCCACCCTTCTGAGCTCGGTGTGGAAATGGCCGTTGACCCAGTTGATCACGGAGTCGAGGTAGTCGGGGAAGTCCTCGACCATCTTGACGATCTGGCCCGCGAGCATGGAGCCGAGCAGCGTCACGAAGCCCGCGGCGGCGATCAGCACGGCGAGGAAGACGACGAACGTGGCCAGCCCCCGGCGCATGCCGCGCGCGGACATCCAGCTCACCGCGGGCTCGATGGCGAGCGCCAGGAAGAACGCGATGAGGATGTTGATCAGCAGCCCGGTGAGCTGGTGGAAGGCCCAGCTGCCGAGCTGGAAGACGGCGATCAGCGCAAGGGCCAGCACCATGGCCCGCGGCAGCCAGCGCGGCATACGGGCGCCCGGCCCCGCACTGCCGCCGGCCGGGGGCGGGGCGGGCGGCGTCGTGCCGGACGGAGGGGTGTGCCGGGTCGCCTGCCCGGTCTCGTCAGTGGATGCCACGGACCAAGTCTCGCCCACGCCACCGACAGCGGACGCACGGTCCGTGATCTTCGTGACCGATCAGCGCTGCTCCTGTGGCACGTTCATGACGGTGCAGACCACCCGCCACACGTCCTTGGCGTCCCAGCCGGCGTCCAGTGCCTCGTGCACCGTACGACCGCCGAGCTCCGTCATCACGTGATCGTGCGCGAAGGTGTCGGCGTAACCCGGACCGAAGTGCTCCGTCATCCGCTCCCAGAAGACCGTCAACCGCATGCCCCCAGTATCCCGCCCTTGCGAGTGGGCCCCGCGCCGGGACCGGGTGCTGGGACCGCTTTCCGCCCTACGGTCTGCCCCATGGCCGACAACGGAGCTTCCCCACTCCCGCCGACGCCCCCCGCGCGCTCCCCGCTCGCGCGCGCGGAGCACTTCGTCTGGCTCACCGCGCGCGTACTGGAGCAACGCCTGTTCGCGTACCACTTCCGCGACGGCGACGCCGCGCCGGTGGAGACGGCGCTGGACGCCTACCGCAACGAGGACGGCGGGTACGGGCACGCCCTGGAGCCCGATCTGCGCGGCCCCGTCAGCCAGCCGCTGCACACCGCGGAGGCCCTGCGCGTCCTGGACGCCGTCGGGCGCTGCGACGGGCAGCGCGTGGAACGGATGTGCCGCTATCTGACCTCCGTGTCCACCGCCGACGGAGCCCTGCCCGCGATCCATCCCAGCCGGCACGGGTATCCGGCCGCGCCCTTCGTGCCCGTGGTGGACGACCCGCCCGGGGAGCTGCTCGCCACCGGGCCGGTGGTCGGTCTGCTGCACCGCAACGAGGTCTGGCACGCCTGGCTGTTCCGGGCCACGGACTTCTGCTGGCGGGCGGTCGAGTCGGTGCGGACCTCCCACCCCTACGAGGTCGAGGCCGCGGTGGCCTTCCTGGACGCCGCCCCCGACCGCCCACGCGCGCGGGCAGCGGCCGACCGGCTGGGCCGCCTGGTGCGCGAGCAGCGCCTGGCGGTGCTCGATCCGGACGCCCGCGACACCTACCCGGTCCCGCCCGGCTACGCCCCGGGCGAGCACCACTTCCCCCACGACTACGCGCGCGATCCGCTCTCCCTCGCGCGCGCGTGGTTCACGGACGACGAGATGGCCCGCTCCCTCGACTTCCTCTCCGCGGAGCAGGACGAGGACGGCGGCTGGCCCGTCCGCCGGCGCCGCTGGGCCCCCGCGCCCGCGCTGGAGGCACGCCCACGGGTGACGCTCGACGCCCTGCGCACGCTCCGGGCCCACGGCCGCCCCCTCGGCTGACCGGGCAGCCGCCCCTCATGCCCTCATCCGCCCATGGCCCGCACACCCGCGGTGACCACCACGGCCGCCGCGACGACCAGCAGGAACGGCGCCCGCAGCACCAGGGCCACGGCGGCAGCGGCGACTCCCGCCGCCCGCGCGTCCAGGACGAGCGCCTGACCGTCCTGGAAGGTCTGCTGGGCCGTGAGCGCGGCGAGGAGGGCGACGGGCAGCAGGGCGGCGAGGCGCCGGACCAACGGCCGCTCCAGGGCGCCCGCGGGCACGAGCAGCCCGACGAGTTTGACGGCGTAGCAGCCGAGTGCGGTCACGCCGATCGCGATCCAGACGCTCATCGCTCCTCCTCCCGCCCGGAGCCCTGAACGGGGCTCTGTGCGATGTCCCGCGCACTGTCCTGTGCGTCGTCGTCCGTGCCGTCGTGCGTGTCGTGCCGTCGGGAAGTCCGGCGGCGTCCCTGCGCCCACAGGACGGCCGGCGCCGCCAGCGCCGCCACCAGGACGGGCACGCCGCCGGGCAGGACGGGCAGCAGGCCGAGCCCCAGCAGGACGGCCAGGGCGGCGACCGTGCGCTCGGTGGTGGTCCTCAGCATCGGCGCGAGCAGGGCCAGGAAGACCGCGGGTCCGGCCGCGTCGAGGCCCCAGGCGTCGGTGTCCCCGATGGCCTCCGCGCCCAGCGCGCCGAGCAGGGTGGTGACGTTCCACAGCACGTAGAGGGTGAGACCGGTGACGGTGAACCCGATCCGGACGCTGCGCCGCGTCGGCTGCGCGAGTGCCACGGCCGTCGTCTCGTCGATGACCCACTGGGCGGCGAAGGGCCGCACCGCGCGCGGGAGGGCCAGCAACTGCGACAGCCGCAGCCCGTAGAAGGCGTTGCGCACGCCCAGGAAGAAGGCCCCCGCCGCGGCCGTGAGCGGGTTGCCGCCGGCCGCGAGCGCCCCCACGAGCGCGAACTGGGAGGCGCCGGTGAAGACCAGGAGGCTGAGCGCGCAGGTCTGCAACAGCGTGAGCCCACTGCCCGCCGAGGTCACCCCGAAGGCGAACCCGGACAGTCCGACGGCGACTCCTACCCCGAGGGCGTCCCGTACGACGGCGGCGTCCGGTTTGTCTTCGGCGGCGCCCGTGTCGGGGACGACTGTCTGTTCTCTCACGCCTCGGACGGTAGGAGCAGTCGCCGCCGCGCGTCTTGTACGTTCTTGCGCTCGCGCTGGTAGGCGCCGGGCGGTACGCCCACGATCCGCGCGAAGTGCCTGTTCAGATGGGGCTGGTCGGTGAAGCCGACGGCGACGGCGGCCTCGGCCGGTGCCGTCCCGGCGTCCAGCATCCGCCGCGCCCGGCGCACCCGGGCATCGGTCAGCCAGGCGTGGGGCGGCATCCCGTACGCGTCCCGGAAGGCACGCAGCAGCGCGAACGGGCTGCTGCCGAGCTCCGCGGCGAGCGTCTCCAGGCTGGGCGGGGCGGCCATCCGCTGCTCCAGC
>NZ_WWHX01000306.1 GCF_009862125.1 Streptomyces sp. SID5910 | reverse complement strand
TCCGACCGCCTGTTCCGACGACAACTCGCCCCGGCCGAACGCCTCGGCGGCATCGGCCCCGGAGCGGCCGGAGGCCTCGGCGTCCGCCGGCCCTTCCGTCCCGGAGAGGAGCACCACTGTGGACATCCGCGTCACCCTCGACGGACAGCCCGTCGACGCGATCCTGAACGACAGCCCCGCCGCCCGCGACCTGGCGTCCCTGCTCCCGCTCACCCTGGACCTGGAGGACTTCCACGGTACGGAGCGGATCGCCGACCCGCCACGGCGGCTGACCACCGACGACGCGCCCGAACCGACCGCTGCCGAGGTCGGTGACCTCGCCTACTACGCCCCGTGGGGCAACTTCGCCCTGTTCCACCGGGACGGCCCCGCCCCCTCCCCCGACCTGCTGATCCTCGGCCATATCGACGCCGACGCGGACCAGTTGTCCGAGGCCGAGCGGATCACCATCGAGGCCGCCCACTGAACTCCTCGCCCGTACCAGCTCGTTGGGAGCCACCCTCATGAACCCCACCTACGACTTCACCGGACAGGTCGCCTTCGTCACCGGTGCCGGCTCCGGAATGGGCCTGGCCGCAGCCCGCGCCTTCTCCGCCTCGGGGGCCGCCGTCGCGCTCGCCGATGTCGGCGAGGACGCCGTGAACGCCGCCGCCGAGCAGCTCGCGGGCGAGGGCCGACACGTCCTCGCGCTGGTCTGCGACGTCTCCGACGAGGCCCAGGTCGCCGCCGCCGTCGACCGCACCGTGGCGGCGTTCGGGCGCCTCGACATGGCCTACAACAACGCCGGCGTCATGCCCCCGCCCACCGATGCCGCCGACGAGGGCGCCGACCAGTTCGACCGCGTCCAGGCCGTCAACCTGCGCGGCATCTGGGCGAGCATGAAGCACGAACTGCGTCATATGCGCGACCAGGGCAGTGGAGCGATCGTCAACTGCTCCTCCCTCGGCGGCCTCGTCGGCAACCCCGGCCGCGCCGCCTACCACGCCTCCAAGCACGGCGTGATCGGCCTGACCAGGAGCGCCGCGCTCGAATACGGCTCCCGCGGTGTCCGCATCAACGCCGTCTGCCCCGGCACGATCGGCACGCCGATGGTCGACGCCATGGTCGAGGGCGGCGAACTCGACCGCGGCCAGGCCGAATCGGGCCAGGCCATCGACCGGCTCGGCACCGCCGACGAGATCGCCCAGGCCGTCCTGTGGCTGTGCAGCGACGGCGCCGGCTACGTCACCGGCATCGCCCTCCCGGTCGACGGCGGCTACACGGCACAGTGACCACCACCGCCCGGGACACCACGAGGCCCGGCACGAATGCCGGATGGCCCTCCCCTCGCTGCCCACTCCTCCTCACCATGAACGCCGTCACCGCGACGATGACCAGCAACCACCGGGTCGAGGCGGCACTGCGGGCCGCCGCGGCGACCGACGCCCTGGAGCACCCGGAACCCCGGGATCCCGTGCAGGAGCCTGCCGGTCAGGGCTCTGCCCGGCGCTGTGCCGGCCGGCCCCGCGCGAGCAAAGATTCGCCCAGCCCACCCTCCTGCTCGACCGCCCAGCGGAGCGCCCTCCCCGGGGCCCGCGACGGCGGACCCCGGGGAGGGCGTTTCCCACGTTGCCGGTCTACGACCGTCCGGCCGGGCGCGTCGCCGGCGGGTATCCGCCGGGCTGCTCCACCGGAGTGCCGTAGACGCGCATCTCGGCGGCTGCGGCGAAGGGTTGGCCGTTGAGCGCGTTCAGCGCGGTGAACCTGACGTAGGCCGCGCGCACCGGGTCGAACGTGCTCCTCTGCATGGCCGCCGAGTCCACGAGGGAACCGTGCGTGACAGTCGTCCAGTGGGTGCCGTCGGCCGAGACGGCGACCTCGTAGTCCTTGACCCGGCCGTTCTGCCCGCCGCTCCGCCGTCCGAGGTAGCCGAAGCCGTCGACCGTGGCCTCCGCGCCCAGCTTGAGCGTCACCCAGTGCGGGTAGGGGGCGTTCGCTTCCGTGTAGTCGGTGTGCCAGATGGTGTCCTCGGCACCGTCGAGGACGTTCGACACCGGGCCCTCCCCCGCCCCCGAGGAACGGTTCTCCGAGTCGGCGGTCGCCGTCATGGAGCCGGGCGCGAGGAGAGGGACGTCCGAGACCGTGGCTCTGGAACCCGCCGCGACGGTCTTGGTGGCGCCGGCGTTGTCGTAGGCGGCCGTGGTCCGCCACGTGACCGTGGTGCCGGCGGCGCCCGCCGGAGGGGTGAGCAGCCAGGTCGTCGTGACGGTCCGGCCGGGCTCGACGGTGTCGAAGAGGTTGCCGTCCTTCTCCTTCACCTCCACCTTCCAGCCGGCGGGCAGGCCCTCCATGGCCAGGGCGACGTTCGTCGCGTCGCTCTGCTCGTTGTTGGTGAAGCTGGTCGTGTACTCGCCGGGTACTCCCGGGCTGAGGTCGGTACCGGCGGGGGCGGTGACGGCGGCGCAGGCCGGGCCGCCTTCCACCGGGCCGAGGTCGGTGACCCGGAAGTCGTCGAGGACGAAGTCCGTGCCGGAGGCGCTGCCGGTCCTGCGCAGGCCGACCCAGGTGTCACCGCAGCCGGCGACGATCTCCTTCGAGTAGGTCGCGGTGTCCAGGGCGGGAGCGAACGTGTCGCGGGTGATGTCCTTGGACACGACCTTGCCGTCGTCGACGGTGTCCGCGCCCGTGACCCAGGCCCACTGGTCCTCCAGGTTGGTCTGGTAGGCGAAGGACACCGCGTACTTGTGGCCCGCGGTGAACGGCACGGTGGCCGGCACCGTGCGGTAGACGAGCCCGCCGTTCTCGGAGTGGGACTTCAGGGAGTGCCTGCCGCCGACGACGTCGTCGACCGCCTTGCCCTTGAGGGTCCCGGTGTCGTAGGGCCGGTAGGTGTTCTTCCAGGACTTCTGGCTGTAGGGCTCGTGCAGTTCGCTGATGCTGGTGCGCGGGTCGGTGACGCCGCCCGCGTCGCCCTTCACGAACGGTCCCCAGCCGGGCTGGTTGCCCTCGAAGTCGTCCTGGGCCACCACTCCGCCGGACCGAGGCAGCGGCTTCGTGGTGTCGGCCATGACCCGTACGTCGTCCAGGACGACCGCGGCGTCCCCGGGTGCGGCGGCCAGCGACACGGTGACCGTGCCGCCGCGAGGCGCGGTGAAGGCCACGGAGGCGCGCTGCGCGTAGGTGTCGCGTTTCTCGTCCGACGCCATCGTGTTGCGGGCCGGGGTGATGTCGAAGGTCTTCTCGGCCGTCGTGCTGCCGTGGGTGACGCGGAGGGTGGTCGCGCGGCGGTGGCCCGCGGCGATCTCCACGTCGGCGCTCAGGGTGTAGCGCTTGCCGGGCGTGAGGCCGGTGACCTTCTGCTCGATGCCGGACGCGTCGGTGCCGAGGCGGGCCACGTTGTCCCCGTTGTCGGCGCGTGCCGCGCCGGCTCCGCCGCGCGGGTTCCACGCCGTGAGGTCGCCGGCGTTGAAGCCCGGGTCGGTCAGGCCGGTTCCGGCGCCGTACCGGGGTGCGGACTGCGGCGCCCTGCCCCCGTCGGGCACGAGGACGTAGGGGGTGTCCTTGTCGGCGGTCAGGGCCACGCGGCCGTCGTGCGCCGTCACGCGGGCGGCCTCCACCCGGCCCTGGTCGGTGAGCTTGTAGAGGGTGAAGTGCCGGTTGCCGGCGAACTGTCGGGTGAGGTCGAAGGTGTGGGTGCCGCCGGACGCGCTGTAGTGGTACATCTTGTCGGCGTTGCTCGGGGACGTGGTGCCCGTGCTGTCGCGGGTGTCGCCCCAGGGCAGCAGGTAGGTGTCGCCCTGAAGGACGGTCGCGCCGCCCAGGGTGACGCGGCGCTGCCCGCCGGCCCCGGTGACCGTCACGCCGCCGGTGAGGCGGGCGCTCTTGCCGAAGTCCCAGTCCAGTACGTCGTAGTGCTGGAGGAACTTGGTGGGCAGGTTGTCGGTCCAGATGGTGCGGTAGAAGGTGTTCCAGTCGTCCTGGCCGGTCCAGCCCTCGAACTCCTTGATGCTGGAGCCGCCGAGCAGCGGGTCGACGTTCCACACGTCGCGGTCGCCGTTGGCGAGGAACCGCACGATGTTGCTGTTGATGCCCTTGTTGGTGGCGCCGCCGTAGTTCTTGTCGCTGGCCCAGTGCGACCAGAGGGAGTCGCCCTCGAACTTGTAGGCCCACTCGGTGGCGACTTCGAAGCCCATCTTGCGCAGCTCGGAGGCGAGTTCGTCGGCGAGCCAGCCGCTGGAGTAGTAGACGTCGATGTAGACGCCCTTGAGCTGCGGGTAGTCCTTGCGCAGCTGCCGGAAGCGGTCCAGGACGGCGCCGGTGCCGAGGTCGGTGCGCTGGTCGATCTTGTAGGACTGGTTGAGCCAGTCCCAGCCGTCCGCCTGGCCCTTGATGAGGACTTCGCTGAAGTTCTTCGCCTGGGGGTAGGCCTCGGTGACGTTGACGTGGACGGCGAAGTCGGCGTTGTACCGGTCGCCGTCGCGGATGAGGCGGTTGAGGTCGGCGCGGCCGCCGGCCCTCACGTTCTCGTTGCCGCCGTAGTCGGGGTGGCCGGAGTCGTGGCCCTCGCTGGCGTAGCCCTTCTCCAGGACCCACTGGCCGAGGTCGTCCGTCGCCATGGAGATCCGCTTGACGTTGTCGAGGGTCTTCAGGAACGGGTTGGTGGCCTGGCTGGCGAAGTTGAACGGGATGTGCTGGACGACTCGTTCGGGTACTCGGTCGGCGCCGAGGGGGCTTGTGGTGGCGGTGCGTTGGGCGATGGCGCCGTCCTGCCAGTCGACCTGACCGTCGCCGTTGGCGTCGGCGGCGAGCACGACCGTGGTCTTCGGCAGTTCGTAGCGGGCGACCCGGCGGTCCTCCGCGCCCTTGGGGGCGTAGGTGTAGTTGCCGACGGAGAGTTCGGCGCGGCGGGCGCCGCCGCCGGCGTCCACGATCCGTGACTGGAGCCGGGTGTTGCCGTTGTCGTTGTTCGCCTGGACCGCGTCGTCCGTCGCGTTGCTGATGAGACCCGCGGCCAGCTCCGCGTTGCTGACGAAGCCGTAGGGGGTGCCCGACGGCGCCGCGTCCGGGGCCGTGGTGCCGGTGATGTCGATGAACCGGTCGGCGGTCGTCGTGGAGTCGGTCGAGATCTTGGTGCGGGCCAGCTGTGCCCCGCGGTCACCGGAGTCGACGGACGCGAGGGACTGGCCGGGGATCGCCAACTGGTTGACGGTAGCGGCGGCGGTGCCGGAGATCTTCTCCACGGCGAAGACCACGCGGTGCCCGTCGGTCACGGTCAGGGAGGAGGTGATGGTGAGGCCGGGCAGGTCGGCGAACGTGGAGGTGTAGGTGGCCTTGTCGCGGCTTGCCCTGGACGTCGTGGTGGCCTTGTGCGCCGTGCCGTTGATCGTGAACGAGTCCAGGACCGCCGCCCTGCCGTCCATGGTCCTGCCGTCCAGGTCGTACGAGATGACCTGGGGGAACTCCTTGGCCACCATGACGGTCAGTCCCCCGCGGGACAGTTTCACGGCGGTGGCCGGGTGATCCGGGGCCGGTGGGGTGACGGGGCTCCAGGCGGTGTCGCCGGGCGCGCCGGGCCCCGTTGCCGTGACCTCGCCGGCCTGGGCGTAGGCGGATATGGCGGCGGCCGGCACCAGCCCCAGGGAGAGCAGCAGGGCGACCGACGCCGCCGCGCCGGATCTGACGGCGGGTGGATACCGGCGCCGGCGCTTTCGGGACGAGCGTGAGGTCATGAACTCCACCTATCGGATGCCTGCGGAGGGGAACGGCTCCGTCGGAACGTCGTCGGAGCGGACGTGACTTTAGTGGAATGGCAGCGATAACACTAGAGAGCAATGACTGGCTCTGGCCTATGGAGTTATCGATGCCAGGGGTCTACAGTTCCGGCGCAGCGCGGTTTCCGCGCCGCCGTCGGCCGTCTTCAAGCCGACGGCCACTCCCCCCACCGTGATCGACTGAAGGGCAGGACTCCCCCATGCGCATGCCCCTACGACGGCGAGCCGCGCTGCTCGCCCCGCTCACGGCGGCCGTGCTCGGCCTCGCCAACGCGGCCGCGCCCACCGCCTCCGCCGCCACGGGCTCCACCCCCGGCAGCTACACCAACTACGGCTGGTCCGGGGCCTCCCAGCTGAGCTCCGTCACCTTCGGCACCAAGGTGCTGACCGACCCCGGGCGGGCCAACGTCTACTGGGCCCACCAGTTCGGCTTCAGCAACGGCACCCATGGGTACACCGGCATGCAGCGCGACCGCACCGACCCCGGGCTGTACCTGTTCTCCGTCTGGGGCTCCACCGCCGCGCAGGCCGGGGGCAGTGGCACCTACTGCGAGACCTTCTCGGAGAACGGAACGGGCTACACCTGCCGGCTCAAAGCCGCTTTCCCGGCCGGGCACAACGTCCAGACCACCGTCGCGTCCACGGGTGGCGGCTGGTACCGGGCGACCGTCAGCGACACCACCGCCGGCACGTCCTTCGTGCTCGGCTCCCTCCAGGTCGGCTCCGGGGCCACCGTCAAGACTGCCGGCATGGCCGACTGGACGGAGTACTACGACTGGAACAACCCCGCCGCCACCTGCGCCGACGAGCCGTACTCGGCGGCCTTCTTCACCGCTCCCAGCGGGGTCGACGCGGCCGGCGGCGGCCGCGTGACGGCGTCCGTCTCCTCGTCCTACCCGAGCAGCACCTGCCAGTCGGACACGTCGATCACCGTCGGCGGCGGTGGCAGCACCCAGACGAACGGCATCGGGAACTCGACCTCCGGCAGCATCACGGGCCCGGGCGGCCTGTGCGCGGACGCGACCGGAGGTTCCGGCGCCGACGGCACGCCGATCCAGCTGTACTCCTGCACCGGCGGCGACAACCAGAACTGGGTGCTGGCCGAGAACGGCACGGTCCACGCCCAGTACAAGTGCCTCGACATCTCCGGCGGCGCCGCGGCGGACGGCACCCCCGTCGTCCTCTACCGCTGCAACGGGGGCGCCAACCAGCAGTGGAAGCTGAACAACGGCACGCTGGTCAACCCGCAGTCCGGTAAGTGCCTGGACGCCGACGGGGGATCTGGCACGTCCGGCACCCGGTTGCAGCTGTGGTCGTGCAACGGCACGAGCGCCCAGAAGTGGAAGACCCCCTACTGGCCGGCGGCCTGACCCCGCCCCGAACGCTGCGCGCCGGAAGCGCCGTCGGGGCGCCTCCGGCGCGGAGCGCGGCCGGGACGGGCGTGAGTGAGCAGGGGCGGACGTCGGCGGGGCGTGCGGCTCCGGTCACTCGAACGTCTCGACGTACTCCTCCACCGGCCCCAACTCGGGCCGGTCGCGGATCTCGACGCGGTCTCCGAGGCGTTCCAGCTCCAGGACCGTGACGGTGTTCTCGCCGCGTACGGTGAGGGGTGCGGGCAGGTAGAGCGTCATCTGCGGACCGATCTCCCAATAGCGCCCGAGGAGAACGCCGTTGACCCAGGCGAAGCCCTTGCCGAAGCCGGGGAACGCCAGGAACGCGTCGGCGGGCTCGTCCACCGTGAACCGGGCGGTCGCGAACCCGGCGGTGCCCTGCGGGGGTGCGCCGGCCGCCGCGCGTGCCACCTCCTCGGGGGTCCACTCGTCGAGCGGCAGCCGGTGCATCGTCCAGCCGTGCACCAGGCGGCGTTCGACGCGGACGCCGCCGAGGACGCCCTTGCCCTGGCCGAGCAGCGGCCCGTAGTTGATCCGGCCCTGGTTCTCGACCAAGAGGTCCAGTCGCACCCGCTCCCCCGCTCCCTCGACGGCCAGTGTGCCGGTCTCCCGTTCCAGTACTCCGGCGGGTCGGCCGTCCACGAAGACCTGGGCCCGGTCGTGGAGTCCGGTGACCGTCAGCTCGTTGGTGCCGCGGGGCAGCCTCGGGTACGCGCGGTAGAGCACCAGGCCGGACGCCTGCCCCAGCTCCTCGAAGCTGAGCGGGTGCGGCGAGGGGATCGCCGGGGACACCGCCTCCAGGGCGTCGAGCAGCGGGGCGCCGGGGACGACGGGCAGGGCCCGCGGAGCCAGCAGGGGCGGGTCGGCCGGCAGGGGCCGGTGGGCCACCGCGCCGGTGGCGGCGTGGAGCCGGTCGCGCAGGGCGAAGAACTTCGGGGTGAGCGCCCCGTGTTCGGCGATCGGCGCGTCGGAGTCGTAGCTCGTCACCGTCGGCTGCAAGGCGGTGCCGTCGTGGTTGGCTCCTGCCCACAGGCCGAAGTTGGTTCCGCCGTGCGCCATGTAGACGCTGACCGAGCCGTCGGCGTCCATGATGTCGCCGAGAGTTCCGGCCGCGCTCTCCACGGAGCGGATGTGGTGCTGCTCGCCCCAGTGGTCGAACCAGCCGTTCCAGAACTCCGCGCAGACGAACGGCTCCTCCGGGCGGCGCGCGCGCAGCAGTCCGGCGGCCTGGGCGGCGCGGGAGCCGAAGGTGGCCGCCGCGAGGTGGCCGGGCACGGTGCCGCCGTCCTGCATCAGCTCGGTCGGCCCGTCGGCGGTGTACAGCAGCTCGGTGATGCCCCGCTCGACGAGGGCGTCGCGCACCCAGCGCAGGTAGGTCCGGTCGTCGCCGTAGCTGCCGTACTCGTTCTCGATCTGCACCGCGGCGACCGGCCCGCCGTGCGCGGCCTGCAACGCGGCGATCCGGGGGACCAGGTCGTCGAACCAGCGGGCCACCTCGTCGAGGAAGGGCCGGTAAGAGGAACGGACCCGCATCCCGGGCGTGCCGGTCAGCCAGGCGGGGAGGCCGCCGTTGTCCCACTCCGCGCAGATGTAGGGGCCGGGCCGCACGATCACGTCGAGGCCGGTGTCCTGGGCGAGCCGGACGAACCGTTCCACGTCGTGCCGGCCGTCGAAGCGGGCCCGGCCGCGGGCACGTTCGTGGAAGTTCCAGGCGACGTAGGTGTCGACGGTGTTGAGGCCCATGGCGGCGAGCCGTTCGAGGCGGTCCGCCCACTGGTCGGGGTGGACCCGGAAGTAGTGGAGCGACCCGGCCAGGATCCGGTGCGGGCGGCCGTCGCGCAGGAGTTTCCCGTCGGGGTACGACAGCAGGGGCGAGGGGCGGCGGGCGGGTACTCCTCGGGTCGCGGGGCCGGCCTGGGTGGGGAGGCTCAAGGGTGTCCTTCGGTGCGCTGCGGCGGTCGTCGGGTCGGTCCGGTTCGGCAGGGTCACTTGACGGCTCCGGCGGTCATGCCGGCGCGCCAGAACCGCTGGAGGGCCAGGAAGGCGATCACGAGCGGGGCGATGGACACCAGCGAGCCGATGACCACCAGCGCCGGCGGCACCGCCACATGGCTGGCGTTCCACCCGACCAGGCCGACGGTGACGGGCTGGAGACGGTCGTCGCCGAGGACCATGGCGGGCAGCAGGTAATTGTTCCAGATCTCGACGAACTGGAACAGGAAGATCGTCACCAGGGCGGGCAGCATCATGCGCGTGGCGAGCGTGCGGAAGATCCTGAACTCCCCTGCCCCGTCCAGCCGTCCGGCCTCGATCACCTCGTCCGGCACCTGGGCCGCGAAGACGCGCGACAGGTACACCCCGAAGGGGCTGACGATGCTGGGCAGCAGCACGGCGAGCGGATTGTCGATCAGGTGGATGCCGGAGAACATCAGGTACAGCGGCAGCGTGAACAGCACCTTGGGCACGAGTACGGCAGCGAGCACCGCGCCGAACAGGACACCGCGGCCCCGGAACTCGTACTTGGCGATCGTGTAGCCGGCCAGCGCGGACAGCGCGGTGCCCACCAGGGCGCCGATGCCGCAGTAGGCGACGCTGTTGAGCATCCAGCGCCAGAAGATGCCGTCGTCCTGGGCGCTGAGGCGGGCGAGGTTGTCGAAGAGGCCGAAGCCGTCGAACCAGACGCCGCTGCCGCCGAACTGTGCGCCGAACGGCTTGGTGGCGGCCACCAGCAGCCACCACAGCGGGAAGAGGAAGTAGAGGGTGGACAGGCCCAGCAGCAGCATGACGGCGGTGCGGCTCAGCGGGGTCGTCTCGCGGCGCGGGCGCAGCCGCGGCGGCCTGGTGGAGATGGTGCTCACGCCTGCTCACCCCGGTTGGTCAGCTTGAAGAAGACGAAGGACACGGCGCCGACGAACACGGCGAGGACGACCGACTGGGCGGCCGCGTAGGGGTAGTTGCCGGCGGCCACGGCGGCCTGCGCGGACATGATCGGGGTGAACGTGGAGGAGATGGTGCCGCTGGAGACGGGTTGCAGCACGACCGGCTCGTTGAACAGCTGCGCCGAGCCGATGATGGAGAAGACCGTGGTGAGCACGATGGCGCCGCGCACGGCGGGGATCTTGACGCTCCAGGCGATGCGGAGCGCGGAGGCGCCGTCCATGCGGGCGGCCTCCAGGACCTCGGCCGGGATGGACTGGAGCGCGGCGTAGATGATGACCATGTTGTAGCCGGTCCAGGCCCAGGTCACGATGTTGGCCACCGACCACAGCACGGTGCCGCCGGAGAAGAAGGGGAGGTGCAGGCCGAGCGGTTCGAGCAGGTGGTTGACCGGGCTCGACTGCGGCGAGTACATGAAGGACCAGACCAGCGCGGCGCTCACCCCGGGGATCGCGTACGGCAGGAAGCCGACGAGCCGGAAGAATCCCTTGGCGCGGGCCGACCTGGAGTCGAGCAGCAGCGCCAGCCCGAGCGCGAGGCCCAGCATCACCGGCACTTGGACGACGCCGAACAGGGCGACGCGGCCCAGCGAGGAGGTGAAACCGCCGTCGCCGAAGGCCTGTGCGTAGTTGCCGATCGGGTCGAAGACCTTCGTCGGTGCCGTCAGTCCCAGGCCGGAGCGGTGGACGACGAACAGGCTGCTGACGGCCGCGTAGACGATCGGGGCCAGGTACATGGCGGCGAAGAGCACCGCGAAGGGGACCCAGAACAGCAGCGGCGTGCGCCGGTGTC
>NZ_WWHX01000305.1 GCF_009862125.1 Streptomyces sp. SID5910 | reverse complement strand
TCCGGGAGCGCCCGCATGAGCACAGTGTTGTTGTTGTCGACCGCCGACACGGACCTGCTGGCGGCCCGCGCGTCGGACGCCGCCTACCGGATCGGCAACCCGACCCGGGTCGACGTACAGGAGGAACTGCCGGGCCTGGTCGAGGGCGCGGACCTCGCCGTCGTCCGCCTGCTCGGCGGCAAGCGCGCCTGGGAGGACGGGCTCGCCGCGCTGAAGGCGTCCGGCATCCCGACCGTGCTCCTCGGCGGCGAGAGCGTGCCGGACGCGGAGCTGATGGCCGAGTCGTCGGTGCCGGCCGGGGTGGTGGCGGAGGCGCTGCGCTATCTGGTCGAGGGCGGCCCGGACAACCTCACGCAGCTCGCGCGGTTCCTGTCGGACACGGTACTGCTGACCGGCGAGGGCTTCGACGAGCCGCGCAAGATGCCGGAGTACGGGCTCCACGGTGAACGGCCCTTCATCGAGGGCCGCCCGACGGTCGGCGTGCTCTTCTACCGCGCCCACCACCTCAGCGGCAACACCGCCTTCGTCGACACCCTGTGCGACGCCATCGAGGCGCACGACGCCAACGCCCTGCCGGTGTACTGCGGTTCGCTGCGCGGCGCCGACGCCGGGCTGTACGAGCTGCTGGGCCGGGCCGACTCCCTGGTCGCCACCGTCCTCGCGGCGGGCGGCACGCACGCCTCGCAGGCCTCGGCGGGCGGCGACGAGGAGGCCTGGGACATCGGCGCGCTGGCCGACCTGAACGTGCCGGTGCTGCAAGGGCTCTGCCTCACCTCCTCCCGCGCCGCCTGGGAGGCGTCCGACGCGGCGCTCTCCCCGATGGACGCGGCGATGCAGGTCGCCATCCCGGAGTTCGACGGCCGCCTCGTCACGGTGCCGTTCTCCTTCAAGGAGCAGGGCCCCGACGACGTGCCGGTCTACGTGGCCGACCCCGAGCGGGCCGGGCGGGTCGCCGGGATCGCCGTGCGGCACGCGGCCCTCAAGCACAAGCCGAACGCCGAGAAGAAGCTCGCGCTGGTCTTCACCGCGTACCCGACCAAGCACTCCCGCGTCGGCAACGCGGTCGGCCTCGACACCCCGGCCTCGGCGGTACGCGTGCTGGACGCGCTGCGGGACGCGGGCTACTCGCTCACCGAACACCCCTCCGAGGGCGACGAGTTGATCCACCGGCTGATCGAAGCAGGCGGGCACGATGTCGAGTGGCTGACCGAGGACCAGCTCGCCTCGGCGCCCGCGCGGGTGCCGCTGGCCGACTACCGGGCGTGGTTCGAGAAGCTCGATCCCGAACTCCGGGACGGGATGCGGGAGGCGTGGGGCGAGCCGCCGGGCTCGCTGTACGTGGACGGCGACGACATCGTGCTGGCCTCCCTCCAGTTCGGGAACGTCGTCGTCATGATCCAGCCGCCGCGCGGCTTCGGGGAGAACCCGATCGCGATCTACCACGACCCCGACATGCCGCCCTCCCACCACTACATGGCGGCCTACCGCTGGCTGGACAACAGCTTCGGCGCCGACGCGATCGTGCACATGGGCAAGCACGGCACGATGGAGTGGCTGCCGGGCAAGGGGCTGGGCCTGAGCGCGGGCTGCGCGCCCGACGCCGTGCTCGGCGACCTGCCGCTGATCTACCCGTTCATCGTCAACGACCCCGGCGAGGGCACCCAGGCCAAGCGGCGCGGACACGCCACGGTGGTCGACCACCTCGTGCCGCCGATGGCCCGTGCCGACACCTACGGCGACCTGGCCAAGCTGGAGCAGCTGCTCGACGAGTACGCGCTCGTCTCCGACCTGGACCCGACGAAGGCGCCGGCGGTGCGGGCGCAGATCTGGACGCTGGTCAAGGCGGCCGAACTCCACCACGACCTGCACGTGGACGACCAGCCGGACGACGACGCGTTCGACGAGTTCGTCATGCACATCGACGGCTATCTGTGCGAGATCAAGGACGTGCAGATCCGCGACGGCCTGCACATCCTGGGCGGCGGCCCGGTCGGCGACCCGCGCGTCAACCTCGTACTGGCGGTGCTGCGGGCCTCGCAGGTGTGGGGCGGCCAGGCGAACGCGCTGCCGGGTCTGCGGGCCTCGCTGGCCGCGCATTTCGGGCTGGTGGAGAAGGAACTGCTGGCCGAGCCGGGTGCGCCGGTGAAGGTGCCGGTGGAACTGACGGAGCTGGTGGAGGGCCCCGCACGGTCGGCGGCGGACGCGATCGACCTGCTGGAGCAGTTGTGCCGGCGGTTCGCGGAGGGCATGGAACTCCAGGCCTGGGACACGGCGGCCGTTCCGGGCCTCGTGCGTGACGTGCTCGGCACCGAACTCCCCGATGCGGTCGCCGTGCTGGAGTTCGCCTGCCGGGAGGTCGTACCGCGGCTCGCCCGGACCACGGACGAGATCGGGCACATCCTGCGGGCGCTGGACGGCGGTTACGTCCCGGCGGGCCCGTCCGGCTCACCGACCCGTGGGCTGGTCAACGTCCTGCCGACCGGCCGGAACTTCTACTCCGTCGACCCCAAGGCGATCCCGTCCCGGCTGAGCTGGGAGGTCGGCCAGTCCCTCGCGGACTCCCTCATCCAGCGCTACCTGAGCGACACCGGCGAGTACCCGAAGTCCGTCGGCCTCACCGTGTGGGGCACGTCCGCGATGCGCACCCAGGGCGACGACATCGCCGAGATCCTGGCACTGCTGGGCTGCCGTCCGGTGTGGGACGACGCGTCGCGCCGGGTGACGGGCTTCGAGATCGTGCCCCTGGCCGAGCTGGGCCGGCCGCGCGTGGACGTCACGGTGCGGATCTCGGGCTTCTTCCGGGACGCGTTCCCGCACGTGGTCGGGCTGATCGACGACGCGGTGCGGGCGGTGGCGGAGCTGGACGAGCCCGCCTCGCAGAACTACGTCCGCGCCCACGCCGACGAGGACAGCGCCGAGCACGGCGACCGACGCCGGGCCACGGCACGCATCTTCGGCTCCAAGCCGGGCGCGTACGGCGCGGGTCTGCTGCCGCTGATCGACGCACGGAACTGGCGCAGCGACGCGGACCTCGCCGAGGTCTACGCGGTCTGGGGCGGCTACGCCTACGGACGCGGGCTGGACGGGCGCGCGGCACGCGGGGACATGGAGACGGCGTTCCGGCGGATCGCGGTGGCGGCGAAGAACGTGGACACGCGTGAGCACGACCTGGTCGACGCGGACGACTACTTCCAGTATCACGGCGGCATGGTCGCGATGGTGCGCCACCTGACGGGCGAGTCCCCCGAGGCGTACGTCGGCGACTCCGCGACGCCGGACCAGGTGAAGACGCGGACGCTGGGCGAGGAGACGCACCGGGTCTTCCGGGCGCGGGTGGTGAATCCGCGGTGGATGGCGGCCATGCGGCGGCACGGCTACAAGGGCGCCTTCGAGATGGCGGCCACCGTGGACTACCTCTTCGGCTACGACGCCACGGCCGGGGTCGTGGACGACTGGATGTACGAGAAGCTCAGCGCCGAGTACGTCTTCGACGCGGAGAACCGGGACTTCATGAAGAAGTCCAACCCCTGGGCCCTGCGCGGCATCACCGAGCGGTTGCTGGAGGCCGCCGACCGGGGGCTGTGGGCCGAACCCGACGCGGAGACGCTGGAGCGGCTGCGCGCCACGTATCTGGAGCTCGAAGGCGACTTGGAGGGCGACGACCAGTGAGTACTCCGTTCCCGTTCACGGCCGTCGTCGGTCAGGACGACCTACGGCTCGCGCTGCTGCTGAACGCCGTTTCCCCGGCCGTCGGCGGTGTGCTGGTGCGCGGCGAGAAGGGCACCGCGAAGTCCACGGCCGTGCGCGCCCTGTCGGCGCTCATGCCGGAGGTGGCCGTCGTCTCCGGGTGCCGTTTCTCCTGCGACCCCGCCTCCCCCGACCCCGGCTGCCCGGACGGGCCGCACGGGACCGGGGCGTCCGAGGCGCGGCCCGCGCGGATGGTCGAGCTGCCCGTCGGGGCCTCAGAGGACCGGCTCGTCGGCGCGCTGGACATCGAGCGGGCGCTGTCGGAGGGCGTGAAGGCCTTCGAGCCGGGGCTGCTGGCCGACGCGCACCGGGGCATCTTGTACGTCGACGAGGTCAACCTCCTGCATGACCACCTCGTGGACCTCCTGTTGGACGCCGCCGCCATGGGTGCCTCCTACGTCGAGCGCGAGGGCGTGTCCGTGCGGCACGCCGCTCGATTCCTGCTGGTCGGGACCATGAATCCCGAGGAAGGCGAATTGAGGCCACAACTGTTGGACCGGTTCGGGCTCACCGTCGAGGTCGCCGCCTCACGCGAGCCCGACCTGCGCGTGGAGGTCGTGCGGCGCCGGCTGGCGTACGACGACGATCCCGCCGGGTTCGCCGCTCGCTGGGCCGACGAAGAGGCCGCCGTACGGCAGCGCATCGTGGCGGCGCGGGAGCTGCTGCCGTCGGTGCGGCTGGGCGACGGGGCGCTGCGGCAGATCGCGGCGACCTGTGCGGCTTTCGAGGTGGACGGCATGCGGGCCGACATCGTGATGGCGCGGACGGCGACCGCGCTGGCCGCGTGGGCCGGGCGGACGGACGTACTCGCCGAGGATGTGCGGCAGGCGGCCTTGCTGGCGCTGCCTCATCGGCGGCGGCGGAATCCGTTCGACGCGCCGGGGCTCGACGAGGACAAGCTGGACGAGACGCTGGAGGAGTTCGGCGGGTCGGGCGACGACGGGGACGGCGACGACGATCCGGACCCGGGGCCCGGCGGTGGTCCCGGTGGGCAGCCCGAGCCCGATGACGCGCCGCAGGGCGACGGTGACACCGCCGCCCGCCCCGAGGCCGGGGAGGGTGGCGAACCGCAGGCTTCCGGGGGCGGTGCCGGCGAGCAGTCGCCCGTGCGTGCCGCCGAGCCGTTCCGCACGAAGGTGCTGAGCGTGCCCGGGCTGGGCGAGGGTGCCGCCGGGCGGCGTTCGCGGGCGCGGACCGAGCACGGGCGGACCACCGGGGCCCGGCGTCCGCGGGGCGCGCTGACCAAGCTGCACCTCGCGGCGACCGTGCAGGCCGCCGCTCCGCACCAGCGGGCGCGGGGCCGCAGTGGGCCGGGGCTGGTGGTGCGGCGGGACGACCTGCGGCAGGCGACGCGGGAGGGGCGTGAGGGCAATCTCGTGCTGTTCGTCGTGGACGCCTCCGGGTCGATGGCCGCGCGGCAGCGGATGACTGCCGTCAAGGGCGCCGTGCTGTCGCTGCTGCTGGACGCCTACCAGCGGCGGGACAAGGTGGGGCTGGTGACCTTCCGGGGCACGGCCGCCGAGGTCGCCCTGCCGCCGACGTCCTCCGTGGACGCGGCCGCCGCCCGGCTGGAGTCGCTGCCGACCGGTGGGCGTACGCCGCTCTCGGCCGGACTGCTGCGCGCCCACGAGGTGGTGCGGGTGGAGCGGCTGCGGGATCCGGCTCGTCGGCCGCTGATGGTCGTCGTGACGGACGGCCGGGCCACGGGCGGTCCCGAGCCCGTCGCGCTCGCGGGGCGTGCCGCGCGGCTGTTCGCGGCCGAGGGCACCGCCTCCGTGGTCGTGGACTGCGAGTCCGGGCCGGTGCGGCTGGGGCTCGCGGGACAGCTCGCGGGTGAGCTGGGCGGTACGGCGGTGACGCTGGACGAGCTGCGGGCGGACTCCCTCGCCGGGCTGGTCAAGGACGTGCAGAGGAGGGCCGCGTAATGCCGCAGGGACAGCCGAGTGTCGTACCGGACGACGGACTGACGACTCGTCAGCGGCGTAATCGTCCGCTGGTCGTCGTGCACACGGGCATCGGGAAGGGCAAGTCGACCGCCGCCTTCGGGCTGGCGCTGCGGGCCTGGAACCAGGGGTGGCCGATCGGGGTGTTCCAGTTCGTCAAGTCGGCGAAGTGGAAGGTCGGCGAGGAGAACGCCCTGCGGGTGCTCGGCGCCAGCGGTGAGGGCGGGTCCGTCGACTGGCACAAGATGGGCGAGGGCTGGTCCTGGGTCCAGCGGGACGCCCAGATGGACAACGAGGAGAAGGCCCGGGAGGGCTGGGAGCAGGTCAAGCGGGACCTCGCCGCCGAGACGTACAAGCTGTACGTGCTGGACGAGTTCGCCTACCCGATGCACTGGGGGTGGGTCGACACCGACGAGGTCGTGTCCGTGCTGCGGGAGCGGCCGGGGACGCAGCATGTCGTGATCACCGGGCGGAACGCGCCCGACGCCCTCGTGGACCTCGCCGATCTCGTCACCGACATGTCCAAGGTCAAGCATCCGATGGACGCGGGGCAGAAGGGGCAGAGGGGCATCGAGTGGTGACCTCCCCCGCCGTTCCCCGGCTGGTCGTCGCCGCGCCCTCCTCGGGAAGCGGCAAGACCACCGTCGCCACCGGGCTGATGGCCGCGCTCGCCGCGCGGGGGTTCGCCGTGTCCCCGCACAAGGTCGGGCCGGACTACATCGACCCGGGGTACCACGCGCTCGCCACCGGGCGGGTGGGGCGGAATCTCGACGCGTATCTGTGCGGGCCCGAGCTGGTGGGGCCGTTGTTCCTGCACGGGGCGCGGGGGTGTGACATCGCCGTGGTCGAGGGCGTGATGGGGCTGTACGACGGGGCGGCGGGGGAAGGCGAGCTGGCGTCCACCGCGCAGGTGGCGAAGCTGCTGCGGGCGCCGGTGGTGCTGGTCGTGGACGCGTCGTCGCAGTCGCGGTCGGTGGCGGCGCTGGTGCACGGGTTCGTGTCCTTCGATCCGGAGGTGCGGATCGGGGGCGTGATCCTGAACAAGGTGGGGTCGGACCGGCACGAGGCGTTGTTGCGGGAGGCGGTGGACTCCGTCGGGGTGCCGGTGCTGGGGGTGCTGCGGCGGGCCGCGCGGGTCGACGTGCCGTCGCGGCATCTGGGGCTCGTGCCGGTCGCCGAGCGGCGGGCTTCGGCGGTGGAGGCGGTTGCGGCGATGGCGGCGCAGGTGGCGGGCGGGTGTGACCTGGAGGCGTTGGTCGGGCTGGCGCGGGCTGCCGGGCCGTTGCCAGGGGGCTCCGCCCCCTGGACCCCCGGACCTATGCCCACCCACCACCCGACTCGGTCGGCCGAGAAGTCACCGCAGCGCGTCGCCGTTGCCGGTGGGGCCGCCTTCACCTTTTCCTACGCCGAGCACTCCGAGCTGCTTGCCGCCGCCGGGGCCGAGGTCGTCACCTTCGATCCCTTGCGGGACGAGGAGTTGCCCGAGGGGACGGATGGCCTCGTCATCGGGGGCGGTTTTCCCGAGGTGTACGCCTCCGAGCTGTCCGCCAACGAGGCGCTGCGGAAGTGTGTCGCCGAGCTGGCGTTCCGTGGGGCTCCCGTCGCCGCCGAGTGTGCCGGGCTGCTGTATCTGTGCCGGGAGTTGGACGGGCTGCCCATGTGCGGGGTGCTGGACGCCTCCGCCCGGATGTCGGAGCGGCTGACGCTCGGCTACC
>NZ_WWHX01000304.1 GCF_009862125.1 Streptomyces sp. SID5910 | reverse complement strand
TGCCCGGTTGATGCGGGACGCCGAGTCCGTCACCTGCCGGCCCAGCCGCTGTGCCTCGACGAACACCCGTACAGCGAGCACCGCGAGAACGGCGAGACCCAGAAAACCCACGGCAACCGCGAACATCGGCCAGAACATGACGCCGAGCCTAGACCGTCCCGGCGCGTGGTCGTGAACGCCGGCCGGTCACACGGTGGAGTGCAGACGCAGCGTCCTGACCCCGCCGCCGGTGAGCAGCTCCACGATCCGCTCCCCCGCCGGCTTGCGGACGGCGGACCCGCACTCGGGGCAGGTGAACGAGTAGAACGTGGTGCGGCTGGTGGCGCCGATGGCCAGGCGCAGGGCGCTCGCGGCGAGTTCGAAGCGGCCCCGGCAGTCCGGGCAGCCGGCCCGGAAGACGACCGGGGCGACGCGTCTCATGCCGGCGAACGCGGACGCCGCCGTCACGCCCGGCCGGCCGGGCCCCGTCGCCTCGCTCACAGTGCCCGCTCCTGCCCGTCGTGCGCGGTGCCCGTCCGGTCGGCCGCCGTGTGTCCCACCGCGTCCTCCCGGGCCGGGCTCGCGCCGTGCGCCGCGACGGCCTCGATGCCGTCGTACGCCGCGAGCGCCTCGCGGGCGGCCTGCCGGGCGCTGCCGGCGAGCTCGGGCGGGGAGACGATCCGGCCGTCGCGCCCGAGCCGGAGCGCCAGCCTCCGCAGGGACGCCGGGTCGGGCGTGCGCAGGGTGATGCGCAGGCCGCCGTCGGCGAGCTCCTCCGCGCTGTCGTGCGGGTAGTACTCGGCGACCCAGCGTCCGCCCGGGCCGACCTCCACGACGACCTCGGGGTCCTCGGCGGCCGGCTGCACCAGCGCCTCGGACAGGTCCCGCAGCTCCACCTCCGGCGGGGCGGCGGGCTCGTCGAGGATCCGGATCTCGGCGACCCGGTCGAGCCGGAAGGTGCGCCGGGCCTCGGAGCGGCGGCACCAGGCCTCGACGTAGGTGTGTCCCACGCTGACGAGGCGGATGGGGTCGATCTCGCGCTCGGTGAGCTCGTCGCGGGCCGGCGAGTAGTAGCGGATCCACAGGCGCCGGCGCTCGGAGATCGCCCGGTCGACGTCGGCGAAGACGCCGCCCTCGGACTCGAAGGTGACGGACAGGCGCGAACTGGCGCCGGCCACCTCGCCGGCCGCGGTCTCCACCTTGGCGGTGGCCCGCAGCAGCGCCTGCCGGTCGCTCTCTCGCAGGCCGGGCAGGGTCGCCACGGCGCGGGCGGCGACGAGCAGCGCGGTGGCCTCGTCGGCGGCGAGCCGCAGCGGCTCGGCCGCGTCGGCGCCGAGGGCGGCGGGGTTGTGCCACCAGATGCGCTCGCCGTCGGTGTCGATGTCGAGCAGATCGCCGCCACGGAAGCTGGTGCCGCACATGGGCAGCACGTCGAGGTCGGAGACCAGCTCGTCCTCGGTGATGCCGAAGGCGCGGGCGACGTCCTCGACACGGGCGCCGGGGCGCTCGCGCAGATACGTCACCAGGGACAGCATCCGTCGGGTCTGGTCGATGGCGTTCACGGGCCTGACCGGTTTGCCTGCCACTGTGTTGTCCGCTCCCCCTCAGCCCTTGGCCACGGCACGCAGCCGGTCCACCACGTCCGCGCGCAGCTCCGCGGGCTCCAGCACCACGACGTCCGGTCCGAACTCGACCAGCCAGGCGTCGAGGCCGTGCCCGTACGGAATCTCCAACTCGTCCCAGCCGTCGCCGAGTTCCCGCACGGCGGTGGCCTTCGCCCGAAGGGGGTAGCCCGCGCCCGACCGCAGCCGGATCAGCGCGGAGCGGTCGGCGGTCTCCCCCGCCCAGCTCGCGACCGTCTCACGGACGGTGACGACGTCGGGCACGGGGGCGGTGAATCGCGCCCCGCGCGAGCGCACCTTGCCGGTGATCCGGGACAGCCGGAAGACCCGCTCCGCACCGCGGTCGCGGTCGAAGCCGGCCAGGTACCAGTGGCCGCGCCAGCACTCCAGGGCCCACGGCTCGACGTGCCGGGGCTCGGGCTGCGCGGCGTTGGCCTTGCGGTACTCGAAGAGGACCGGGCGGCGGTCGCGGCAGGCCAGCATCAGCGGCTCGAAGGCGGCCTCGTGCACGGGGATGCGCGGCTCCAGCGCGCTGTGCGCCCCGTACGGGTCGACGTCCTCGGGCAGCCCGGCCGCCCGCAGCTTCTGCAACGCGCCGCTGGCCGCGCCGGCCAGCCTGGCCTGCTGCCAGACCTTGGCGGCGAGCCCGAGCGCGGCGGCCTCCTCGGCGTCCAGGGTGATGGGCGGCAGTCGGTTGCTGTCGCGGCGCGCGAGGTAGCCGATCTCGCCGTCGAGGCCCTCGACGGTCTCGATGACCAGGCCGAGTTCCCGCAGGTCGTCCTTGTCCCGCTCGAACATGCGGTTGAAGGAGTCGTCGGATCCCGCCTCGAGGTAGGCCTCGATGGAGTCACGCAGCTCGCGCTTGCTGAGTGGCCGGCGCGTCCCGAGCAGACACAGCGCCAGGTTCATCAGCCGCTCGGCCTTGGCAATGGCCATCGACGCCCTTCTCCCTATGGTGCTTACGACGGATGACCGTACCGCCCCGCGGTGGCGCGGCAAAAGCCGAGGGCCCATGCCCGGACAGGCATGGACCCCGAATGACCGGCTCTGATCACTGTCCGTTCGGACAGCGATCACACGTCGATCAGACTCCGAGCAGATCGACCACGAAGATCAGCGTCTCGCCGGGCTGGATCGCCGGGGTCGGGCTCTGGTTGCCGTAGGCGAGGTGGGCGGGGATGGTCAGCTGGCGGCGGCCGCCGACCTTCATGCCCTGCACGCCCTGGTCCCAGCCCTTGATGACACGGCCGCCACCGAGCGGGAAGCGGAACGGCGTACCGCGGTTCCAGCTGGCGTCGAACTCCTCGCCCGTGCTGAAGGCCACGCCCACGTAGTGGACGGTCACGGTCTGACCGGCCTCGGCGACCGGGCCGTCACCCTCCCAGATGTCCTTGATCTCGAGGTCCGCCGGGGGCTCGCCGCCCGGGAAGTCGATCTCGGGCTTGTCGATGCTCACGTGTCTGGCTCCTGCTTGTCTGTCTCGTGTGTCGGAAGGCAACGCCCAAGTCTTACATCCCGGGGGATCACATCGTCGCGAGGATGTCGACCGAGAAGACCAGCGTCGAGTCCTTCTCGATGCCGCTGCCCTGCGGCGGGTTGTCGCCGTACCCCAGCTCCGGCGGGATGACGATCAGGACGCGGCTGCCGACCTTCTTGCCGGTCAGGCCCTGCGACCAGCCCTTGACGACCTGCTGGAGCGAGAAGGACGTCAGCTGCTTCCTGCCGTACGTGGAGTCGAACTCCTTGCCGCCGTCCCACACCACGCCCTTGTACTGCACGAGCACGGTGCTCTGCGCGGCGACCTCGGGGCCGTCGCCCTCGATCACGTAGTTCGCCACGAGCTTCTTCGGCGCCGCCGTGTCGGGCACCTCGATGGAGGGCGCCGCGCCGTCGGTGTCGGTGCCGACCTTGGGCAGCGCCGCGTCGTCCTGCGGGACCTCCTTGCCCTTGGCGGAGCTCTTGGCGTTGAGGGTGTCCTTCACGTCGACCACGAACACCAGGGTGTCGGTGCCCTTGATGCCGCCCTGCGGGCTGCCCTGGTCCCCGTAACCGTAGGCCGGGGGGACGGAGAACTGGACGCGGCTGCCGGCCTTCTTGCCGGCGAGCGCGTACCGCCAGCCGTCGATGATGCTGCCCTGCGTCAGCTGGATGACGATCGGCGTCTTGCGGTCGTAGGAGTTGTCGAAGACCTTCGCGCTGTCCCAGATCTGGCCCAGGTAGTCGGCCACCAGGAAGTCGTTCTCGGCGACCGCCTTGCCGCCGCCGGCGATCGCCGTCTTCACCGCGAGGTCCTTGGACGGCTCGCCGCTGCCCTTGGCCACCGTCGGCTTCTCACCGAACTTCGTGCCCGCCGTGATCGCCGGCAGCGGACCGTCGACGATCTTCGGGGACGGCGGCGCGGACGTGCCCGACGCCTGGGGCGACGCGCTGTCGCTGGCCTTGCTCGAACCGGAGTCCTCGTCACCGCATGCGGCGAGCGTGACCAGTCCGGCGGGAACGGCGATGAGGAGGGAGCGTCGGCGCACGGTGGGGGCCTCGTAATCGGTGTCGGTCGATCGTGTCTGCTGGCGTGCGCGCAACTCTACGGCGTGAGAAGGGCACCGTACGGATAACGTACGGTGCCCGTGTGGCGTTCCGGACCCTTCGGGTGCGGGCGCCTTCTCGGTGCCTCCCGGTCACATTCCGGCGATCAGCTTCTCCACCCGGTCGTCCACCGACCGGAACGGGTCCTTGCACAACACGGTGCGCTGCGCCTGGTCGTTGAGCTTGAGGTGGACCCAGTCGACGGTGAAGTCCCGGCGCTGCTCCTGGGCCCGCCGGATGAAGTCGCCGCGCAGCCGGGCCCGAGTGGTCTGCGGCGGGACGGACTTGCCCTCGAAGATCTTCAAGTCGTTGGCGACCCGGGCGGCCTGGCCCTTCTTCTCGAGCAGGTAGTACAGCCCACGACGGCGGTGGATGTCGTGGTAGGCGAGGTCTATCTGCGCGACCCGCGGGTGGGACATGGTCATGTTGTGCTTGGCCCGGTACCGCTCCAGGAGCTTGTACTTCATGACCCAGTCGATCTCGGTGCCGATGCGGTCGAGGTCCTCGGCCTCGATGGCGTCGAGCGTGCGGCCCCACAGCTCCAGCACCCGCTCCACCGTCCCGGTGCGGATGCCGCGGCGCTCGCAGAAGTCCACGGCCTTCTCGTAGTACTCCCGCTGCACCTCCAGCGCGGACGCCTCCCGGCCGCTGGCCAGGCGCACCTTGCGCCGCCCGGTGATGTCGTGGCTGACCTCGCGGATGGCCCGGATCGGGTTCTCCAGGGTGAGGTCGCGCATCACCGTGCCCGCCTCGATCATGCGCAGCACCAGGTCGGTGGCGCCGACCTTGAGCAGCATGGTCGTCTCGGACATGTTGGAGTCGCCGACGATGACGTGCAGGCGCCGGTAGCGCTCGGCGTCGGCGTGCGGTTCGTCGCGGGTGTTGATGATCGGCCGGGACCGGGTCGTCGCCGAGGAGACGCCCTCCCAGATGTGCTCGGCCCGCTGGCTGACGCAGTACACGGCGCCGCGCGGCGTCTGAAGCACCTTGCCGGCACCGCAGAGCAGCTGCCTGGTCACCAGGAACGGAATCAGGATGTCCGCGAGCCGGGAGAACTCCCCGTGCCGGGCCACCAGATAGTTCTCGTGGCAGCCGTAGGAGTTTCCCGCGGAGTCGGTGTTGTTCTTGAAGAGGTAGACGTCGCCCGCGATTCCCTCCTCGTGCAGGCGTCGTTCGGCGTCCACCAGGAGTCCTTCGAGAATGCGCTCGCCCGCCTTGTCGTGGGTGACGAGTTCGATCACGTTGTCA
Source organism: Streptomyces sp. SID5910 (assembly GCF_009862125.1). Classification (GTDB taxonomy): domain Bacteria; phylum Actinomycetota; class Actinomycetes; order Streptomycetales; family Streptomycetaceae; genus Streptomyces. The sequence goes on along the minus strand of NZ_WWHX01000304.1, from coordinate 2,689 downwards.
CATTCGGGTGTGGCGTATTCCGGATGTGATCCCACGTCGAGATAGAGGCGGGCGCCGTTGCGCAGAAAGACATTGCTGCTGCGGCCCCATGACACGACACGGCGGAAGAGGTACCGCGCCACCTCGTCAGGCGACAGGCGGCGCTGTCCCCTGAACGTGCACGTGACGCCGTACTCGTTCTCCAGCCCGAAAATGCGGCGGTCCATGACTGAACATTACGCCTGATGACCCGAACTGAAACGGGGTTCGACGGCACGGTTTGGATCATTTTCCGATGAAGCCGCAACGACCGCTCCCCGCGCGGGAGCTGCGAGGACCCGTCCCGTGCAGGCCAGCACGAGCAGCGACACGACACCGGCCGCCCCGGGCACGGCGAACCCCCACAGCGCCCCGCCGTGCTCCACGACCGGCCCGGCGAGGCCCGTTCCGACCGAGGCTCCCACGGTGAACGTCGTCACCAGCCAGGAGAACGCCTCCGTCACCGTGCCCCGCGGCGCGTGCAGATCGACGAGGACGAACGCGCAGGCGATGCAGGGCGCGAGGAAGACTCCGGCCACCGCAGTGAGCAGCACCATGGCGACCGCGCCCGGCGTCAGCATCAGCGGCAGGTAACACACCGCCAGAAGGGCCACCAGGAGCCTCAGTCGCCGCGCCGGGTCACCGGCCCACTGCCGGGCCCCGTAGACGGCACCGCCGACCAGCGCGCCGAGGCCCAGGGCGGCCATCAGCCAGCCGTAGACGGCGTCACCGCCGTGCGCGTCGGCGTACGGCACGGAGGCGACGGTGATGGAGCCGAGCGCCATCCCGATGAACAGGAAGGCGCCCAGCAGTGCCAGGAGGCCGGGCGAGCGCAGGGCGCCCAGCCAGTGCGCCTCGCGCGGAGCCGACCGCCACGCGCGCGAGGGGGGCGACACGACCACGGACAGGGCACCCAGCACGCCCATCGCGTTCAGCACGAGCAGCGCCACCAGCGGTGACCACAGGGACACGCACACCGTCACGAGCAGCGGCCCGACGGTGAACATGACCTCCTGCGCCACGGCGTCCATGGCGTACGCCGTGTGCACCTGGTCCTCCTCGCGGAGCACACTCGGCCACAGGGCCCGCAGACCACCCTCCAGCGGGGGCGTGAAGAGACCCGAGGCGCCCACGGCCACGTACGCGAGCGCCGCCGGGTCGGTACCGGCGAAGGCGAAGACCGCCATGGCCAGCCCCGACAGCACGGCGGCGGGCAGCTGCACCCGGGGCTGCCCGTGCAGATCGACGAGCCGTCCGAGCACGGGCTGCCCGACGGCGTTGGCGACGCCGTACACGGCGGCCAGGGCCCCCGCGAGGCTGTACGAGCCGCCCTCGGCCCGCACGAACAGCACGATCGCGATCGCCGCGGTGGCGTTGGGCAACCGCCCCACGAGCGTGCCGACGAGCAGCCGCACGGCGTGCCGCGCCCGGAGAATGTCCAGGTATCCGGCGACCACGACCCACCCCCTTCGCATGAGACCTCAATGAGGTTTTACGTATAACTTGCGTCGCCATACGTACCATGTCGGCTGTTCACGAGTCCAGACGAAAGCGCAGGCGAACGGTGGCACGAGGCAGCACCCGCCCCACGAGCCGGGACGTCGCCCAGGCCGCCGGCGTCTCCCAGGCCGCGGTCTCCCTGGTCCTCGGCGACAAGTGGCGCGGCCGGGTGTCGGAGCCGACCGCCCAGCGGGTCCGCGAGGCCGCCCACGCGCTGGGCTACCGCCCGAACCTCGCCGCCCGCAACCTCCGCCTGGGCCGCACGCGCACGGTCCTGCTGGTCGTCCCGGCACTGACCACGGAGTTCTTCGCGGGCGTCTACACCGGCGCGGCGCGTGTCGCCGCGGAGCACGGCTTCGGGGTGGTCCTCTACCCGTCCCCGGAGGGCGTCGGCCCTGCCCGGGACCCGTTCGCCTCCGCGCAGGCCGCCCTGGACGGCGTCATCGCGTCCTCGATGGCGGCCGACGCGCTCTCCGCCATCCGGGGGGACCAGCTTCCTCTGGTCATGCTGGACAGCGACCCGGAGGGCAGCCTGGGCGCGGCGACGGTGAACCTGGACATCGCGGACGCGGTCCGCCAGCTCGCGGAGCACCTGCTGGGGCTGGGCCACCGCCGTTTCCTGCACCTCGCGGCGGACGTCCCGTCCTGGACCTTCGAGGTCCGCGCGCGGGAGCTGGCGGCGCGGCTGGACGCCGTCCCCGGCACCACGCTGCGCACCGCGCGGTCCGCCATCTCGATCGAGGACGCGCTGACGGCCACGGCGACTGCACTCGCGGGGCCGGGGCCTCGCCCGACGGCGCTGGTCTGCGACGACGACAAGCTGGCGGTCGGCGCGTACAAGGCGGCCCGGCGGGCGGGGCTCCGCATCCCCGACGACCTCTCGGTCACGGGCCTGGACGACCTGGGCCTGGCCACGGCGATCGACCCGGAGCTGACGACGGTCCGCCTGGACGCGGAACTGTTCGGCGCCCGGGGGATGCGGGCGCTGCTGGCAGTCCTGGACGGCACCACCCCGGAGGCCGGCGACATCCCGGTGACGTTGGTCGTACGAGGCTCCACGGGCCCCCCGCCGTAGCCACCACGCGGGCCGCGTGGTCCGGCGCTGCCGAGGTGCCCGGCGCGGGTGCGGGCCGGGGGTGGGTGCGCGGCCCGGCGCTGCCGGGGTGCCCGG
>NZ_WWHX01000303.1 GCF_009862125.1 Streptomyces sp. SID5910 | reverse complement strand
TGTCGAACAGGGTCTTGCCGTCGCCGGGCGGGTCCGTCGGGTCGGTCGGGTCGGTCGGGTCGGTCGGGTCCGTGGGGTCGTTGCCCTCGGGCGCCGTCCCCCACACCGTGGTGCCGGCGAGCTGGGCGGTGACCTTGTTCCAGTCGGCGTACGAGGTCTGGGCGCCGTTGAACGAGTAGTCGTTGCTCTGCCGCAGCGTCTGCCAGTTGCTCTGGTAGAAGCGCAGCTGCATGTCCCCGGTGTCCGCGCCGGGCGCCAGGGAGCCGGCCGCCGAGGTGAAGCCGATCTCCAGGTAGCGGTCGGCCGTTGCGGTCGGGTTGCTCAGGGTGCCGAACGTGCCGGTGATGACGGAGCACCCCTTCACCGCCCAGGAGCAGGCGAAGCGGTACGAGGCGCTCGGAGAGTCCGCCTTGAAGTAGTAGCGGACCTTCACCTGGCTGAGCTGCACGGCGGAGGAGCCGGTGTTGCGGACCTTGAGCCAGGGCTCCGTCTGGTCCGCGGTGGCCCCGCTCGCGCTGGTGCGGTACTGCACGCTGACGCCGGCGGCGGCCGGTGCGGCCTGGGCGGGGAGGGCGGTCAGGGCACCGCCGCCCAGGAGGGCGGCCAGGGCGAGCGCCAGACGGGCGCGGCCGAGGGTGGGTCGGGATCTCATCCGGGTTCCTTTCGGCAGGACTTCCGCGGACGCGGAAGCGTCGGTGGGTGGTGCGGGGCGTGGGGGGAACGACAGGGGGAGCGGCCTCTCGGGCGCTCAGCGCGGTACGGGCAGGAGGGCCGGCGGCACGTCGTGCGGGACGTTCAGGGCGTCCAGGCGGGCCCGGTGCCCCGCCAGCCGGGCGGTGAAGTCCGGCAGGCCCGCCGTGCCGTCCCACACCCGCTCGGCCAGCGCGCACAGCCGGGGGTAGAGGAGGTACTCGATGTGCTCGGGCGTCGACACGAATTCCGTCCACAACTGCCCTTGGGCGCCCAGCAGCCGCGAGGCGACGTCCGGCTCCGGGGCCGGCGGAGCGAGGTCGACGCCGTACGCCGCACGCAGGTCGACGATCACGCCGGGCTGGGCGGGCGGCTCGCCGGGGCCGGGGCGCTGCGCGTAGTCGAAGTAGGTGGCGCGGTGGTCGGCCTGCACGACCTGGTGGCCGCGCCGGGCCGCCGCGCGGGCGCCTCCCGGGTCCCGCCAGCTCATCACCGTGCACTGAAGGGGCAGGTGCACGCCGGTCTCCGCCCAGACCACCGGTCGGCGGCCCGCCCGCAGAAGGTGCTCGGACATGCGGCCGATGAACCAGGAGTGCAGCGCCGCCGGCCCCGCCAGGCCCTCGCGCGCGGCCCGCGCCCGCGCCGCCGGGCTGCGCTCCCACTCGGTGGTGGGGCACTCGTCGCCGCCGATGTGCACGTACGGCGAGTCGAAGACGTCCATCACCTCGTCCAGGACGGTGCGGAAGAAGTCCAGGACGTGGTCACCGGTGCCCAGGACGTTCTCGCACACGCCCCACTCGGTCCACACACCGAGCCCGCGGGACGGGTCGGTGCCCAGCTCGGGGTAGGCGGCCAGGGCGGCGCGGACATGCCCCGGCACCCCGGTCTCCGGCATGACCGTCACCCCGCGCTCGGCCGCGTAGGCGACCAGCCCCCGCAGCTCCTGCCTGGTGTACGAGCCGCCGTGCGGCACCCCGTCGAAGCGGTCGCCGCCCGCGGGGCCGACCATCGACTCCGCCCGTCGGCCGCCGACCTCGGTGAGCCGGGGGTACGCGGCCACCGGCATCCGCCAGCCCTGGTCGTCGGTGAGGTGCAGGTGGAAGACGTTCAGCTTGTGCAGGGCCATCAGGTCGATGTGGCGGCGCAGATAGGACACCGGCTGGAAGTGCCGGGCCACGTCGAGGTGGGAGCCGCGCCAGGAGTGGCGGGGTACGTCGGTGATCTCCACGGCGTGCAGGTTCCAGGCCACCCCGCGCACCGGCCGCTGCAACAGGGCCTCGTACGGCAGCAGTTGCCGTACCGTCTGCACTCCGCGCAGCAGCCCGGCCGGGCGGGCGGCCCGCAGCAGCACCCCCTGCGGGCTCACCGTCAGGCCGTACCCCTCGTCGCCGAGGCCGCTCAGGGCGGCGTCGAGGGCGAGGACGAAGGTGCCGTCGGGGGAGGGCTCCAGGGGCAGTCCGGTGGCCGGGGCGAGCAGGGTGCGCAGCAGGGCCGCGGCCGGTTCGGCCCCCGCGGTGACCCGCAGCCGGGTCGCGGCGTCGAGACGGAAGCGGCCGGAGCGGGTGGACAGGCGGCTGGGGCGGGGGACGAGGGCCAGTTCGGGGCGTGGCGCATCCACGGGGCGGCTCC
>NZ_WWHX01000302.1 GCF_009862125.1 Streptomyces sp. SID5910 | reverse complement strand
TGGCGTTATCGGGTGGCGTGGTCGCCGGTGACGGTGGCCTCGGGTGTGTTGTCGGGGGCTTGGCTGGTTGTGGTGCCGGCTGGGCTTGCCGATGACGCGTGGGTGAGTGAGTGTGTTGCGGGTCTTGCGCGTTGTGGTGCGCGGCCTGTGGTGCTGGAGCTTGCTGCGGACGAGTCCGGTCGTGAGGCGGTGGCCGGCCGTCTGCGTTCGGTGGTGGCTGGTGAGCCTGACGGGTTTGCTGGTGTGGTGTCGTTGCTCGGACTGGCGTCGGGCCGGGACGGGGTGTGTGGTTCGGTTCCGGTGTCGGTGGCGTTGACGCTGGGTCTGGTGCAGGCGCTGGGTG
>NZ_WWHX01000029.1 GCF_009862125.1 Streptomyces sp. SID5910 | reverse complement strand
TGAAGATCACGATGGAGGACATGAACGAGCCCTTGCGCCCGTACATGTCGCCGATCTTGCCCCAGAGGGGCGTGGACGCGGCGGTGGCGAGGGTGTAGGCGGTCACCACCCACGACAGGTGTTCCAGGCCGCCCAGCTCGCCGACGATGGTCGGCATCGCCGTGCCGATGATCATGTTGTCCAGCATCGCGAGCATCATCGCGATCATGAGCGCGAGCAGGACCACCCGCACGCTCTTCGGCTGTTTCCCGCCGTCGGTGTCGACGGCCTTGCCCGTCGGTGTGTCCGCCATCGCTGCCACTCCCCAGCTACCACTGCGCATCCGCTACTTACTTGCCGCCCGGCAAGTTGACTACACTAGGGAAGGTAGACGCGTAACTAGCCGGGCGTCAAGTAAGTTTTCCGGAACGTGCGCGGAGTGGGAGGTGCGTAGGAGGATGGGCGGCACGATGGACAGCACCAAGCAGCAGCGGCGCCGCGGGGACACCCGCCAGCGCATCCAGGACGTGGCACTCGAACTCTTCGCCGAGCAGGGGTACGAGAAGACCTCGCTCCGCGAGATCGCCGAGCGCCTGGACGTCACCAAGGCAGCGCTGTACTACCACTTCAAGACCAAGGAAGAGATCCTCGTCAGCATCTTCGAGGACCTCACGCGGCCGATCGAGGACCTGATCGAGTGGGGCCGGCTCCAGCCGCACACCCTGGAGACCAAGCAGGAGATCGTCCGCCGCTACAGCGAGGTGCTGTCGGGCGCGTCCCCGCTCTTCCGCTTCATGCAGGAGAACCAGGCCGCGATCCGGGAGCTGCGCATCGGGGAGATGTTCAAGACCCGCATGCTGGGGCTGCGGGACATCCTCATAGACCCGGAAGCGGACCTGGTCGACCAGGTCCGCTGTGTCAGTGCGATGTTCACGTTGCACGCCGGGATGTTCGTCCTCCAGGACATGGAGGGCGACCCCGAGAAGAGGCGCGAGGCCGTGCTCGAGGTCGCCACCGACCTGGTGGTCCAGGCGCACCGGGGAGCCGGGGGCTCCTGACCGGCCACCTTCCGCCGGTCAGGGCGTGAGGGCCCCGACCGGCCGGCCGCGTCCCGTCAGGATCAGATGGTCACGCCGTGGGCGTGCAGGAAGGCGACCGGGTCGACGGCGGAGCCGTAGTTCGGGGTCGTGCGGATCTCGAAGTGCAGGTGCGGACCGCTGGAGTTACCGGTGTTGCCGGACTTGGCGATGTGCTGGCCGGTCTTCACGACCTGGCCGATCTTCACGTCGATCCGCGACAGGTGGGCGTACTGGGAGTACGTGCCGTTGCCGTGCTTGATGACGATGGCGTTGCCGTAGGCGGGGCCGTCACCGGCGCCGTTGCCGCCGGCCTTGACCACGGTGCCGCCGTGGGCGGCCATGACGTTGGTGCCGATCGGCACGGCGAAGTCCTGGCCGCTGTGCTTGTGGGCCCACATGCCACCGTTCTGAGCGAACTTGGCGCTGAGCTCGTACTTCTTGACCGGGTCGATCCAGGAGGCCGCCTTCTTCTTGGCGGTGGCCTTCTTGGCGCTCGCGGCGGCCTTCTCGGCCTTCGCCGCCTTCGCCTGCGCCGCGGCCTGGGCCTCGACGGCGTTGGCGACGGTGGAGGTACCGGACGCCGCCGTGGTGCCGCTGGCGGCCGCGACCCCTGCTCCCAGTGCGACCGAGGCTCCGAGGCCGGCGGCCATCACGGCGGCGCGGGTGCGGACGTTGGTCGTACGGGGGGAGCGGGGGGACGTGACACGCGAGAACATTCGAACCTCATGGGGACGGGAACACAGGAACGCCCCTCCGTGGGTGCTGGCGGATGCACAGGCACTCACCGGGCGGGCTCCACATTGGTAACCCGCCGGGTCGTAACCGCACAAAGGTGTGACCTACGACCCCAACTAGTACTTCACCGCGAAACTTCCCGACTCTTGACAGACCCGCCATTCCGGACAAAACCAGCTCAGAGCCCTGCATACAGCCCGGCACTCCGGGGTGATCTGTCCGTTTTCGTAGTTCTTGCGGCGTCGACTATTCCGCGTAGTACCGGGCAAATCGCCTGTGCGGCACATCACCGGGGACCATGATCGAGAGGCCGGTGGATGTGACCCGGGCTACTCCGTTCCCGGTTAACGCACCCCTCGCACAAGGCCGTTCAGACCCCCCGGATCGTGGCCGAGGCCACACGAAATGGGCCCGTCACCTGCCACTACTCGCCGGTAACCCAATCGTTGCCGTCCCGCCACTTGTCCGGGCGAACATGCACGCGTCAATTTTGGTGCCGTCAGGCATCCGCGCAGGCATGAGAGGACCCCACCCCCCATGACCGAACAGAACGGACAGACCAGACAGGACGGCCGGGCCGACCGGACCCGGAGGCGGGTCCTCGGCACCGCCGCCGTCACCGCGGCCGCGCTCACCATGGCCGTCACCCCGGCCGGCGCCGCCCCCGCCACGGCCCCCGCCACGACAGCCGGGGCGGCCACCGCGGCCACCGCGGCCGCCGCCGACGTCGACTACGCCACCTGGCAGCGGGACGTCCGGGCGGTGATGGACCAGGCCCTGCCGTATCTGAAGGAGCGGATCGCCGACGCCGCCCCCGGCGAGAAGCAGGCCGTCGTCCTCGACATCGACAACACCTCCCTGGAGACCGACTTCGGCTTCAGCTACCCGCAGCCCGCCAACCGCCCCGTCCTGGAGGCCGCCCGGTACGCGCAGGAGCACGGCGTCGCCCTCTTCTTCGTGACCGCCCGGCCGGGCATCGTCGCGGCGCCCACCGAGTGGAACCTCGACCACGCCGGCTACGAGTCCTCCGGCCTCTACGTCCGCGGCTTCCTCGACCTGTTCCGCGACGTGGCCGAGTACAAGACCGCGCAGCGCGCCCGCATCGAGTCGAAGGGCTACACGATCATCGCCAACATCGGCAACACCCCCACCGACCTGTCGGGCGGCCACGCCGAGAAGGCCTTCAAGCTGCCGGACTACGACGGCCAGTTGTCCTGACCCCCCGATAGGCTCCCCCCGTCGACCGACCACGGGGGTGGCACATGGAACCGGCGGTGCTCGGCGGGAAGTTGGCGTCCAGTCTGGTCGCCCCGCTGGTGAAGAAGCTGTTCGTGAGCGGCGGTCCCGGAGCCGGGCTGGTCGACAAGCCGGTCCGGCTGACGGACCTCGTCTCCTTCCGCGGCGAGAAGCGCACGCTCGGCGACCGTGAAGTGCGCGGGCTCGCAGCCCGGTTGGTCGGGGCGGCCCTGGACTCCCCCGGCGAGCCGCCCTTCCCGGCCGACGAGGAGGAGGCCGTCACCGACGCCCTGACGGCCCGTCTGCTCACCCTCGGCGAGCTGGACATGGACGACATCCAGGCGGTCCGGCTGGGCCACCGGGAGCTGGCCGCCCGGCTCCGGCGACACGCCCCGGGAGCGGGTGCCGGTCTGTCGGCCGACGCGGGCCACTTCCTCGACTCCGCGACGGAGTGGGCCTGCCTGCACATCCTGGAGTTCTTCACCCGGCGCTCGACGTTCGTCGCACGGACGCTGGTGGAGCAGACCCGCTCGCAGACGGAACTGATCGCCAAGGTCGACGAGCTGATCGCCCGCACCCCGCGCCCGGGCACCCGGGACACCGCGTTCGAGCGCCGCTACCTGGCGTACGTGGCCGAGCGCCACAACCACCTCACCATCTACGGCCTCGACCTGCGCGACTCCCCCGACCGCTGGCCCCTCGAAGTCGCGTACCTGAGCCTGGAGGCGACCGCGGGCGAGGAACGGCCCGCCGCCCTGCCCGAGGACCACCTCGGCACCACCGTGGCCGTACGCCTCCCCGCCGAGGACGCCCTCACGACCCACGACCGCGTACTGCTGCGCGGCGACGCGGGATCCGGCAAGACGACGCTGGTGCAGTGGCTGGCGGTGACCGCGGCCCGGGAGGGCACGCGCGTCCCGTTCGTCCTCCCTCTGCGCACGCTGATCCGCGCGGGCACCCTGCCCTCGCCCGTCGCCTTCCTCACCGCCGTGGGCTGCCCGCTCACCCCGCCCGAGGGCTGGGCCGAGCGCGTCCTCGGCGCCGGCCGGGGCCTGGTCCTCGTCGACGGCCTGGACGAGATCCCCGCCGCCGACCGGCACCGCACCCGCGACTGGCTCCTCGCCCTCATCCGCGCCTTCCCCGGCAACCGCTGGCTGCTCACCTCCCGCCCCTCCGCCGTACGCCCCGACTGGCTGGCCGCCGAGGACTTCCGGGAGCTGGCGCTGGCCCCGATGCGGCGGGCCGACGTCGCGACGTTCGTACGGCGCTGGCACGCGGCGGCGCAGGCGCCCGAGTACGAGGCGAAGCTGCTGGACGCCCTGCACACCAAGCGCGATCTGGCCCGCCTCGCCACCAACCCGCTGATGTGCGGCCTGATCTGCGCCCTCCACCGCGAGCGGCGCGGTTATCTCCCCACCGGCCGCAAGGAGTTGTACGACGCCGCCCTGACCATGCTGCTGGCCCGCCGGGACCGGGAGCGCGGCATGGACGCACTGGAGCTGGGCGAGGAGGCCCAGTTGGAGCTGCTTCAACGGCTCGCCTACGCCCTTGTGCTGAGCGGGCGTACGGAGATGGAAGTGGAGACGGCCGAGGGCATCGTGGAGCGCTGCCTGCCGTCGGTCGCCTCGGCGGCGGGGCAGGGCGACGCGGCGACGGTCCTGCGGACCCTGCTGCTGCGCAGCGGGCTGCTCCGGCGGCCCGAGGAAGGGGTGCTGGAATTCGTCCACCGCACCTTCCAGGACTACCTGGGCGCCCGGTACGCGGTGGAGGAGGGACATCTGGATGTCCTGGCCGGCCATGCCCAGGACGCCCAGTGGGAGGACGTCATCCGCATGGCGGTCGCCCACGCCCGCCCCGGCGAGCGTGCGGTGCTGCTGCGCCGGCTGTTGTCCCAGGACACCCCGCGGCTGACCCTGCTGGCCCTGGCCTGCCTGGAACACGCCACCGCGCTGGACCCGGCGATGCGGGCGGAGGTGGAGACACGCGCGGGGGCGCTGATCCCTCCCGGCTCGAAGGAGGAGGCGAAGACACTGGCCGAGGCGGGCCCCCTGGTGCTGGAGCTGCTGCCGGGCCCGGAGCGCCTGACGGACGAGGAGGCCCACGGGGTGACGGTGACGGCCTCGCTGCTCGCGGGTCAGGTGCCTGGGGGGAGCCTGGCTGTGCTGCGTCGGTTCCGGGAGCACCCCTCACTGGCTGTGCGGCGCCAGTTGGTGGGCACCTGGGAACGGTTCGAGGCACAGGAGTACGCGGCGGAGGTCCTAGATCACCTGGACCGCAGTGGCTTGTACCTGACCTGTGTCAACGGAGCACAGCGCGCGGCCCTGCAGGACATGCGGCCGTGGCCCTGGCTCGAGTTCCAGGGAGCCCACGGCATGAACGACATCCTCGCGTGCGTGGCGGAACCGGGCGCGGTCGAGGACCTGCGCTTCGTGGACAATCCCGAGGTGACCGACCTCGGTGAGTTGCTGGGCTTCCACGCCCTGCGTCACCTGGCCGTCTACCACTGCAGGTCTACACGGGGCCTCGGCCGGCTCGCACCACTGCGCCTCGAGGAGGTCACGATCGGCCATACGCCCGATCTCACCGGCCTGCAGGAGCTCGACTCCCTCACCCAGCTCTTCCTCGCGCAGCGGCTTCCCGGCACCAGGCTGACCGACTCCCTCCCGACGGCAGCACCGTTGCGGCAGCTCTATCTCGGCGGTGACACCACAGCGGACACCGGTCTTCAGGGTCTGTCCCACTGGGACACCCTGGAATGGCTCAGCCTGGACCGCGCCGACCCGATCAGTGCGGCTGACTGGACGGAGATCTCGCAGCTGCCACACCTGACAACGCTGCGTCTGAACGACTCACTCCTCCAGAAGGACTCCGCGACCCTGGCCGCGCTGCCCGGGGTACGCGAAGTCGTCGTCCGCACCGCCTCCGATGCCCGTCTCGACGCCGACGTCTTCGCCGCCCTCTTCCCCGACGCCGAGGTCTTCCTGGACCACGTCTGACGAGCAGGGCAACGGGACGAAAAAAGGGGCGGTCCCGGGACCGGAGTCCCGGGGCCGCCCCTTCACAGGCTCACCCCCGGAGGGCTACGCCTCCTTGCTCAGGTTCGGGCCCGCGCCGCCGGCCGCCTGCTCGATCGGCGGGACGTCGGGGAGCGCCGACTTCTCCTCACCCCGGAAGGTGAAGGTCTTGGCGTCGCCCTCGCCCTCGGTGTCCACGACCACGATGTGACCGGGACGCAGCTCGCCGAAGAGGATCTTCTCCGACAGCGAGTCCTCGATCTCGCGCTGGATCGTGCGACGCAGCGGACGCGCGCCCAGCACCGGGTCGTAGCCCTTCTTGGACAGCAGCTCCTTGGCGGACTGGGAGAGCTCGATGCCCATGTCCCGGTCCTTCAGGCGCTCGTCCACCTTGCCGATCATCAGGTCGACGATCGCGAGGATGTCGTCCTGGGTCAGCTGCGGGAAGACGACCACGTCGTCGACGCGGTTGAGGAACTCGGGGCGGAAGTGCTGCTTGAGCTCGTCCGACACCTTGTTCTTCATGCGCTCGTAGTTGGTCTTCGTGTCGCCCGCGGCGGCGAAGCCCAGGTTGAAGCCCTTGGAGATGTCCCGGGTGCCGAGGTTGGTCGTCATGATGATGACCGTGTTCTTGAAGTCCACGACCCGGCCCTGGGAGTCGGTCAGGCGACCGTCCTCCAGGATCTGCAGCAGCGAGTTGAAGATGTCCGGGTGGGCCTTCTCGACCTCGTCGAAGAGGACGACCGAGAACGGCTTGCGGCGCACCTTCTCCGTCAGCTGACCGCCCTCCTCGTAGCCCACGTAACCGGGGGGCGAACCGAAGAGGCGGGAGACCGTGTGCTTCTCGCTGAACTCCGACATGTCGAGGGAGATCAGCGCGTCCTCGTCACCGAAGAGGAACTCGGCGAGCGCCTTGGACAGCTCGGTCTTACCGACACCGGACGGGCCGGCGAAGATGAACGAGCCACCCGGACGCTTCGGGTCCTTCAGACCGGCACGCGTACGGCGGATCGCCTTCGAGAGCGCCTTGACGGCGTCCTTCTGGCCGATGACCCGCTTGTGGAGCTCGTCCTCCATGCGCAGCAGGCGGGAGGACTCCTCCTCCGTGAGCTTGAAGACCGGGATGCCGGTGGCGGTCGCGAGGACCTCGGCGATCAGCTCGCCGTCGACCTCGGCGACGACGTCCATGTCGCCGGCCTTCCACTCCTTCTCGCGCTTGGCCTTGGCGGCCAGGAGCTGCTTCTCCTTGTCGCGCAGGGAGGCGGCCTTCTCGAAGTCCTGCGAGTCGATCGCGGACTCCTTGTCGCGGCGGACGCCGGCGATCTTCTCGTCGAACTCGCGGAGGTCCGGCGGCGCGGTCATCCGGCGGATGCGCATCCGGGAACCGGCCTCGTCGATCAGGTCGATCGCCTTGTCCGGCAGGAAGCGGTCGGAGATGTACCGGTCGGCCAGGGTGGCGGCCTGGACCAGTGCCTCGTCCGTGATGGAGACGCGGTGGTGCGCCTCGTAGCGGTCGCGCAGGCCCTTGAGGATCTCGATCGTGTGCGGCAGCGACGGCTCCGCGACCTGGATCGGCTGGAAGCGGCGCTCGAGGGCCGCGTCCTTCTCCAGGTGCTTGCGGTACTCGTCCAGCGTGGTCGCACCGATGGTCTGGAGCTCACCACGGGCCAGCATCGGCTTGAGGATGCTCGCGGCGTCGATGGCGCCCTCGGCGGCACCCGCACCGACCAGCGTGTGCAGCTCGTCGATGAACAGGATGATGTCGCCGCGGGTGCGGATCTCCTTGAGGACCTTCTTCAGGCGCTCCTCGAAGTCACCGCGGTAGCGGGAGCCGGCGACCAGTGCGCCGAGGTCCAGGGTGTAGAGGTGCTTGTCCTTGAGGGTCTCGGGCACCTCGCCCTTGACGATGGCCTGCGCGAGGCCCTCGACGACGGCGGTCTTGCCGACGCCGGGCTCACCGATCAGCACCGGGTTGTTCTTGGTACGGCGGGACAGCACCTGCATGACCCGCTCGATCTCCTTCTCGCGCCCGATGACCGGGTCGAGCTTGGACTCACGAGCGGCCTGGGTGAGGTTCCGGCCGAACTGGTCGAGGACCAGGGACGTCGAGGGGGTGCCCTCGGCAGGCCCGCCGGCGGTGGCGGTCTCCTTGCCCTGGTAACCGGAGAGCAGCTGGATGACCTGCTGCCGCACCCGGTTCAGATCTGCGCCCAGCTTGACGAGGACCTGGGCGGCGACGCCCTCGCCCTCGCGGATCAGGCCGAGCAGGATGTGCTCCGTGCCGATGTAGTTGTGACCGAGCTGAAGGGCCTCGCGGAGCGACAGCTCCAGGACCTTCTTGGCACGGGGGGTGAAGGGAATGTGACCCGACGGGGCCTGCTGGCCCTGCCCGATGATCTCCTCCACCTGCTGGCGGACCGCCTCGAGCGAAATCCCGAGGCTCTCAAGGGCCTTGGCGGCGACACCCTCACCCTCGTGGATCAGGCCCAGGAGGATGTGCTCGGTGCCGATGTAGTTGTGGTTGAGCATCCGGGCTTCTTCCTGAGCCAGGACGACAACCCGCCGCGCGCGGTCGGTGAACCTCTCGAACATCGTTAATCGCTCCTCAGAGCGGTCAGGCAGTAAGGGGAACTTCCCCTCCCTGTCCTTCCGCAGCTTAGTCCCGCAAGCGGGGACCGCTCATTCCAACTGCCGACACCGTCGATGGCCTCCTGACCCCTGACGCCGACATCTGCCACAACCCGATGGTGCGAGACGATGTTCCCGCAGGCCAGGCACTTACCCCGCTCGCCAGTACGCCGATGGCGAACGTGAGACGGCCCATTCTGCGTGTCGCCCCCTCCCACTAGGGATGTCTTACCCGCTGGGACTGACACTCCATGCCGCGCGCACCGGTTCCCTCCGCTACGGGCGAACAACCTTGCGCCTCCCCACACCCCCGCGCGCCTCCTTTTCCGGAACCAGGTGCATTCACTTGACCACCCAGCGTAACCCGGTCGCCTTTTCGGCGGTTGCGCTTGGCATGGCTGGCGTCCTGCCCACGACCCCCACGGTGCCGTCCCCCCGTCGGCCGCTCGAAGCGAGCGGGACGGAGGGGGAGCGGGTGCGGTCGTGGTACGAGGGCGGGCTCGGCTGGCCGACGGCCCCCGGGGCCCCTGTACGGCTTCGCGTGGGCGTTCGTTTCGACGTCCTCGACATCCCGGCCGAGGCCGGTCACGCGGCGCTGCGACACCGGGCGGGGCACTTTCCGGTGGCGTTGCGGGGCGAGCGGATGCTGCTGCTCGTGGCCGTGGGCGGCGCGGACGAACTGCCCGGGCTGCTGGACTGGCTGGAGTGGGGCTCCCTGGAGCTCGACCTGCGGGCGGTCGGCGCGGGCGGCCTGATGGACGCGCCCCTGCCCCCGGAGTGCGGGCTTCCGGCGTCGCCCAGGGAGGCGTCGTCCCCGGGCCGTGACGCTTCGCAGGGGGCCGCCGTGTGGCTGCGGCCCCCTGGGGCGGGCGGTGAGGCCGAGGCCTCGCTGCCGGCGCTGTCGGCCCTGGGGGGTGCCGGGACCGCCCCCGATCTCGCACGGCTGGTGCACACGCTGGCGACGCAGTGCCACCGGCTCCGGCTCTCCCGGGCGCGACGCTGAGGGCATGCGGGCCGAGAGCGTGCGGACCCGGAGTGTGCGGGCCTGGTGTGTGCGGGCCGGGGCGGTGACGTGGGCCGTGATCAGCCGTTGGCCTCTTCGTACGCCTGGCGGATCGCGGCGGGGACGCGGCCGCGGTCGTTGACGTCGTGCCCGTTCGCCTTCGCCCACGCGCGGATCGCCGCGGTGTCCTGGCTGCCGCCCGAGGAAGCGCGCGCCTTTCCGCGGCCGCCCGAAGCGCGGCCCCCGGTGCGGCGGCCACCCTTCACGTAAGGCTCGAGAAGACCACGGAGCTTGTCCGCATTGGCGGTGGTGAGATCGATCTCGTACGTCTTGCCGTCCAGCGCGAACGTCACCGTCTCGTCCGCCTCGCCGCCGTCGAGGTCATCGACAAGAAGGACCTGAACCTTCTGTGCCACCGGATTTCCTTTCATCGATAACGTGAGGGTCGGAGGTCCGCCGGCGTCCGCCGTATCGCCGTCCCTTGTTATATGCAGTACTGCAGTACGCCGGAAAGCAAACCGCTTTTGCCGGAAAAACACAAACCCCCGGTGGGAACCCGCAGCGGCCTGCGGCCCGGAAAGGTACGCGTTTCGGACATAGGGAACCCGATCGCGGTCCGGCGGTGGAATAAACCTGGCGATGAGTTGCGGATGAGGTTGTGGTTCCGGGTCGGTCGTCTCTTGGCGGCTCTTGACTGCCTTGGCGGCCGATCACAGGTGCAGAAGCATCCGGCTGTTGCCCAGGGTGTTCGGTTTCACCCGTTCGAGACCGAGGAACTCCGCCACGCCCTCGTCATAGGAACGCAGCAGCTCGGCGTAGACATCCGTGTCCACGGGCGTCTCTCCGATCTCCACGAAGCCGTGCTTGCCGAAGAAGTCCACTTCGAAGGTGAGACAGAAAACGCGGCGAACACCCAGCCGGCGTGCGGTCTCCAGCAACTTCTCCAGCAGCCGATGTCCGACGCCGGCGCCCTTCAGGCCGGGCTTCACGGCGAGAGTGCGGACTTCCGCGAGGTCTTCCCACATCACGTGCAGGGCGCCACAGCCGACCACCTCGGCGTTGTCGTCCCGTTCCGCGACCCAGAACTCCTGGATGCTCTCGTAAAGCGTCACCATCGCTTTGTCGAGCAGGATGCGGTCGCGGACGTACTCGTCGAGGAGCCGGCGTACGGACGGGACATCGCTGGTGCGGGCCCGCCGGACGGTGATGGCAATTGACATGTGGGGACGCTATCGCTCGCCGGTGTCCGTGACGGAGCCGGGGCCCGGGGCGGGTGTTTCCGGGCCCTGCACGATGCGGATGGCGTCCCTGAGTGCCTGGCGCTGTTCCTCGCTCATCATGCCGAAGAAGGCGATGAGAGCGGCGGCGGGGTTGTCGCTCTGGGACCACGCGTCGTTCATCAGCGCGGCGGCGTAGGCGGCGCGGGTGGAGACCGCCTCATATCGATAGGCCCGGCCTTCCGCCTCGCGGCGGACCCAGCCCTTCTGATGGAGATTGTCCAGGACGGTCATGACGGTGGTGTACGCGATCGACCGTTCCTGCTGGAGATCTTCCAGGACTTCTCGAACGGTCACCGGGCGGTTCCACTTCCACACCCGCGTCATGACCGCGTCTTCGAGTTCTCCCAAGGGGCGAGGCACGCTCACGACAATAGTGGGGAATCAGGGCGATCGCGTGCCGGACGTGCGCATTCGCTGGCTTTTGTGGGCGGGAGGGGTCGAGTGGGCACAAAAAGGGCGTACGGCTCGTCGGCGCGGGTGCGCGGAGGAGCCGTACGCGGGGTGCGTGCGGGGGG
>NZ_WWHX01000301.1 GCF_009862125.1 Streptomyces sp. SID5910 | reverse complement strand
AGACGTCGTGGGAGGCGTTGGAGCGGGCGGGTATCGACCCGGCGTCGGTGCGTGGCAGCCAGACCGGCGTGTACTGCGGTCTGACCTACCACGACTACGGCGACTTGGTGCACCAGGCAGGGGAGGCCTCCGAGGGCTACCTGATGACCGGCAACGCCGGCAGCGTCGCCTCGGGCCGTATCTCCTACACCTTCGGGTTCGAGGGTCCCGCGGTGACGGTGGACACGGCGTGTTCGTCGTCGCTGGT
>NZ_WWHX01000300.1 GCF_009862125.1 Streptomyces sp. SID5910 | reverse complement strand
GGTGCCGGTGGGTGCGGCGCTCGGTGGCGCGGTGGGCCAGGTCGGCGCGGTAGGCGGTGGGGCCGCCGAGCACCGCCCGCGCCGCCGAACAGGCCCGCGCGAGCCTCCCCACCGAGCCCGTGCCGGCCGTGGACGGGAGTGAACCCGGCCGGTGCGGCCCGTGACGTTCGTCGTGTATCGGGAAGACTCGACGGCATGCGGACTGCGTACAGCGTGGAGACGGTCAGGACGGCCGAGCGGGAGTTGATGGCGAGGCTGCCCGACGGGACCTTGATGCAACGGGCGGCGGCCGGGCTCGCGGCCGCCTGCGCGGAGCTGCTCGGCCGTGTCGCCGGGCGGGTCTACGGCAGCAGGGTCGTGCTGCTCGTCGGCAGCGGCGACAACGGCGGCGACGCCCTGTACGCCGGGGCACGGCTCGCCCGGCGCGGGGCCGGGGTGACGGCGGTACTGCTCACGCCCGGGCGCGCGCACGCCGGCGGGCTCGCGGCGCTCCGGCGGGCCGGCGGGCGGGTCGCCGCCGACGGGGACGGGGAGCGGCTGGTCGAGCGGGCCGACCTGGTCGTGGACGGCATCGTCGGGATCGGCGGCCGGGGCGGGCTGCGGGAGGAGGCGGTGCCGCTGGCCGCCGCGGCCGGACGGTCACGGGCCGCGGTCGTCGCGGTCGACCTGCCGAGCGGGGTCGACGCCGACACGGGCCAGGTGCGCGGGGAGGCGGTCCGGGCCGATCTGACGGTGACCTTCGGGACGCACAAGCCGGGGCTGCTGGTCGATCCGGCGCGGGAGTACGCCGGGTCGGTGCGGCTGGTCGACATCGGGCTGCCGTTGCCGAACGACGCGGCCGAGCTGGAGGCGCTCCAGCACGCGGACGTGGCGCTGCTGCTGCCGGTGCCGGGGGCCGAGAGCGACAAGTACCGGCGCGGGGTGGTCGGCATCGCCGCCGGGTCCGCGCGCTATCCGGGGGCCGCCGTGCTCGCCGTCTCCGGGGCGCTGCGGGGCGGGGCCGGGGCGGTGCGGTACGTGGGGCCGGCGGGGGACGCGGTGATCGCGCGGTTCCCGGAGACGCTGGTGTCGGACCAGGGGCCGAAGCGGGCGGGGCGGGTGCAGGCGTGGGTGGTCGGGCCGGGGGCCGGGGACGACGCC
>NZ_WWHX01000299.1 GCF_009862125.1 Streptomyces sp. SID5910 | reverse complement strand
CAGGCGCTGCTGGCCACCTACGGCCAGGACCGCCCCGAGGACCGGCCGCTGTGGCTCGGCTCGATCAAGTCGAACATCGGACACACCCAGGCCGCGGCCGGTGTCGCCGGTGTGATGAAGATGGTCCTCGCCATGCAGCACGGGCTGCTGCCGCAGACCCTGCACGTCGATGAACCGTCCTCGCACGTGGACTGGACGGCAGGATCCGTCGAACTGCTCACGGACTCGACCCCTTGGCCCGAGACCGGGCATGCGCGCCGGGCTGGCGTTTCGTCATTCGGTGTGAGTGGGACGAACGCGCACGTGGTCCTGGAGCAGGCTCCAGCCTTCACAGCGGACGAGGAGCCGACTGCGGACGTCGAGTCGCCCGTGGTGGTTCCGTGGGTGGTGTCGGCGAAGTCGGAGGCGG
>NZ_WWHX01000298.1 GCF_009862125.1 Streptomyces sp. SID5910 | reverse complement strand
CCGGTCATGGTGCAGCCGATGCGGTACATCGTCGGGTCGGTGGCGGTCAGCGACAGCCGGCCCGGCTTGTCCTCGCACCGGAACAGCTTCTGACCGTCGTACGGGGGCGCGGCCGGGTAACCGGTCGCGGTGATGCTGTCGACCTGCGGCACGGCCGGCGCCTTGAAGTCCACCGGCAGCGCCGAACCCACCGTCTCCTCCAGCGACTTGCCGTTGCTGCCCTTCTCCGGCGTCACATGGATGACCGCGAAGTCGTACGGCGCGCCGTCGCCGCCCGTGGCACCGCCCTGCTCGATCCACTGGTCCGAGGTCTGCGCCCAGTCGCCCCACCACACGCCGAAGGGAGCGATCTCCTCCTCCGTCGCGTTCTCCAGCTCGGCGGTCGACCTGCCGGCGTCGTTGTACGACGGCACGAAGGCGATGTTGCGGTACCAGCCGCCCTTCTTGCCCGCGTGCACGCAGTGGCCGGCCGTCCACACCATGTTCGACTTGCCGGGATGCGCCGGGTCCTGCACGACCGTCGCCGAGCAGACCATGGTGCCCTCGGGGGCGTCGAAGAACACCTTGCCCGCCGTGGCGGCGTTCTCGTGGTACGAGGGCGGGACGGCCTTGGCCGGGACAGGCGCCGGCTCCGGGTCGGTGACGCCCTGGTCACCGGAGAGGTCGCTGTCGTCGACCTCCTTGCCGGGCTCCTCGGCGTCTCGCATGCGGTCCGGGTCCCAGAGGTCCTCGATGATGGGGTTGACGTAGTCCTGCGCCTCGCGCAGCCAGTCGTCCTTGTCCCAGTTCTTCCAGGCGCCGTTCTTCCACTCGTCGACGTCGATCCCGTGTTCCTTGAGCTTGTCCTTGATGTGGTCCGGGATCCTGATCTCACCGTTGCCGCCGTCCGCCGTGGTCGCGGAGGCCGAGGCGTCGCCGCCCGCCTCGGCGTCGCCCAGATCGGA
>NZ_WWHX01000297.1 GCF_009862125.1 Streptomyces sp. SID5910 | reverse complement strand
ATGCCGTCGACCAGGTCGCGTCCGGCGTCGGTGAGGCGGACGTGCGCGACCCGGCGGTCACGGGTGTCGCCGCGCCGCTCGACCAGGGCGCGTTCGGTGAGCTGCTTGAGGCGCTTGGTGACGGCGGCGCCGGAGGAGAACGTCTCGCGGGCCAGTTCGCCGGGGGTCAGCTCGTGTCCGGTGCGGCGCAGCGCGCCGAGCAGGTCGAACTCGGCGCGGCTGAGGCCGGCCCGGCGCAGCGGGGCGTCCTCGGCCTGCTGGAGGAGGGCGGCGCAGCGGTTGATGCGGCCGATGATCTCCATGGGGCCGGTGTCGAGGTCGGGGTGGACGGCCCGCCACTGCCGGACGACGGCGGCGACGGTGTCCCCGCCCGGTCCCCCCGGTCCGCCGGTCGCGCTGCCCCCGGTCGCCGAGCCCCCGTCGGTTGCGGTCATGGCCGTACGTCCTCCGCTCTCGTGCCCGTGTCCCGGTCCGTACGCGCTGCCTGGCGTCGCACCGCCTCGGCGAGCGTACGGTGTCCGGCCTGTTCGGCGAGCACGACCCTCTCCTGGGGCAGGGCGCGCTGCCACCACTCGCCGGCCGCGGCGTCGGTCGTGGTGCGCAGGTCGGTCAGGGCGGCGGCGAGGCCGCGGCGGGCCGCCTCCAGGGCGGCGGGC
>NZ_WWHX01000296.1 GCF_009862125.1 Streptomyces sp. SID5910 | reverse complement strand
CAGCCCGTCCGGCGTTTGAGGACGAGGCCGTCCAGGCCGAACGGGGGTCCCAGGGGGCGGAGCCCCCTGGGGTCGGGAACGGGAAGGGGCGGCGGGGGCGAGGAACCGCTACGAAGCGAACAACCGCACAGCCCAAGCGGCATGCGCCTCCGCCCCGATCTCCAACAACGGCGCGGACCGCACCGGCAGCACCTCCACCCCCTCCTCAAGCGCCGCCCGCGCCGCATCCACCGCGCCCCCGGCCACCCGGTCCACCTCCGCCGCCAGCCGCGCCAGCACGCCCGTCGCGTCGAACGGGTCGAGGCCGAGCAGCCGCACGACCGCGGTCGCCGGCCCGCTCACCCCCTCGTACGCGGAGCAGTACGCCGCGTCCAGCGCCCCGAGCCCGGCCGCGCGGGCGGCGAGCCCGAGGACGACGGGCTGGTGGGCGCCCTTGGGGAACCGCCCGGCCAGCGCGTCCAGTCCGGGGTCCGGCCAGGTCGCGCGGGCGGCCCGCATGAGCTGCCGGCCGAGCCTGCGTGCCACCATCCGCAGCGCGGGAGACGGCGTACGGGCGTCGGCGGCCCCGTCGAGTTCCCCGGGGTCGGCGCCGAGGGCAGCGGCCGCCGCGAGGGACGCCGTGACGGCGCCGTTCGTGTGCAGCCGCCCCCGGCAGAAGTCCTCCAGGCTCGCGGCGTCGGTGATGCGTCCGGCCTTGACGGCGGCCTCCGCCCCGCCGGAGTGGGCATGCCCTCCGGCGGGGAAGCGGCCGTCCGACAGGACCAGCAGTGCTGCGCGGCTCATGACGGCGCTCAGAAGAGGAAGTACCGCTGCGCGAGCGGCAGTTCGACGGCCGGTGCCGGTTCGACGAGCTCGCCGTCGATGGTCACCGCGAAGGAGTCCGAGGCGACCTCGACGCGTGGCAGGGCGTCGTTCTCGCGCATGTCGGCCTTGGTGCGGCCGCGGGTCGAGCGGATGGGCACGAACTCCTTGCCGAGACCGAGGCGTTCGGGCAGCCCGTCCTCGATCGCCGCCTCGGCCACGAAGTTCAGCGAGTTCATGGCCGGCGCCCTGCCGAGGGCGCCGTACATCGGACGCGGCAGGACGGGCTGCGGGGTGGGGATGGAGGCGTTGGCGTCGCCCATCTGCGCGTACGCGATCTGGCCGCCCTTGAGCACGAGCTGCGGCTTCACGCCGAAGAAGCGGGGCTCCCAGAGGACCAGGTCGGCGAGCTTGCCGGACTCGACGGAGCCGACCTCGTGCTCGATGCCCTGGGCGACGGCCGGGTTGATGGTGTATTTGGCGACATAGCGACGGGCGCGCCGGTTGTCGGCCCTGGTGTCCCCGGGCAGGAAGCCGCGCCGCCCCTTCATCACATGGGCGGTCTGCCAGGTCCGCAGGATCACCTCGCCGACGCGGCCCATGGCCTGGGAGTCCGACGACATGATGGAGATGGCGCCCATGTCGTGCAGGACGTCCTCGGCCGCGATGGTGCTGGGCCGGATCCGGGACTCGGCGAAGGCCAGGTCCTCGGGGACCGCGGGGTTGAGGTGGTGGCAGACCATCAGCATGTCGAGGTGTTCCTCGACGGTGTTGACGGTGTGCGGCCGGGTCGGGTTGGTGGACGCCGGCAGCATGTTCGGCAGCGACACCGCCGTGATCATGTCGGGCGCGTGGCCGCCGCCGGCGCCCTCGACGTGGAAGGCGTGCAGGGTGCGCCCCGCGACCGCGTCGAAGGTGTCGCCGACGAAGCCGGCCTCGTTCAGGGTGTCCGTGTGGACGGCGAGCTGGACGCCGGACTCCTCGCACACGTCCAGGCAGGCGGAGATGACGGCGGGGGTCGCGCCCCAGTCCTCGTGGATCTTGAAGCCGAGGATGCCGGCGCGCAGTTGGTCGCGCATCGACTCCTTGGACATGGTGCTGCCCTTGCCGAGGAAGCCGATGTTGACGGGGCTCGACTCCAGGGCCGCGTACATCCGCGCGAGGTGCCACGAACCGGGGGTGACCGTGGTCGCCTTGCTGCCCTCGGCGGGGCCCGTGCCGCCGCCGATGAGGGTGGTGATGCCGGACGCCAGGGCCTCGTCGACGATGCCCGGCGCGATGAAGTGGATGTGCGTGTCGATGCCGCCGGCGGTCACGATCCTGCCGTTGCCCGCGATGACCTCGGTCTCGGGGCCGATGACGAGTTCGGGGTGGACGCCGTCCATGGTGTCCGGGTTGCCGGACTTGCCGATGCCGGTGATGCGGCCGTCACGGATGCCGATGTCGGCCTTGACGATGCCCCAGTGGTCGATGATCACGGCACCGGTGATCACGGTGTCGGGGGCGCCCTCGGCCCGGGTGACGCGCGACTGGCCCATGGACTCGCGCAGCACCTTGCCGCCGCCGAAGACCGACTCGTCGCCGGAGCGGCCGGGGCCGCCGGAGCGGTCCTCCTCGATCTCCACGAAGAGGTCGGTGTCGGCCAGGCGGACGCGGTCGCCGGTGGTCGGGCCGAACAGGTCGGCGTAGGCGGCGCGGGACAGTTCAGGCATCGAGGGCACCTCCGGTCGCGCCGCGCAGACCGACGACGACGCGAGCGCCCGCGAGGGGGATCAGCTCCACGTCGACCGGGATGCCGGGCTCGAACCGGACGGCGGTGCCGGCGGCGATGTTCAGTCGCCTGCCGTGCGCCGCGGCGCGGTCGAAGTCGAGACCGGGGTTGGCCTCGGCGAAGTGGTAGTGGGAGCCGACCTGGACGGGCCGGTCGGCGGTGTTGAGCACGGTCAGACGGACGCTGTCGCGGCCCTCGTTGAAGGCGACCGGCTCGTCGGCGAAGAGGATCTCTCCGGGAATCATGGCTGCGGTTCCCGTCAGATGATCGGTTCGTGGACGGTGACGAGCTTGGTGCCGTCGGGGAAGGTCGCCTCGACCTGCACGTCGTGGATCATCTCGGGGATGCCCTCCATGACCTCGTGGCGCTGGATCAGCTTGCGGCCCGACGCCATGAGCTCGCCGACCGTACGGCCGTCGCGGGCCCCTTCGAGGATGTGCGAGGTGATCAGCGCGACGACTTCGGGGTGGTTGAGCTTCACGCCTCGCGCGCGGCGCTTCTCGGCCACGTCCGCGGCCACATGGATGAGCAGTCGTTCCTGCTCGTGCGGGGTCAGTTGCACGTACCACCTCACAGAACCTCACGCCGATACCGAACGGTCCGGCTGCCGCGTCCACCGCGACGGCTCTAGATGTAACACACAGGAATGAGCCCGAAAGCGCCCGCCGATGTGCGCAAAACCGCAGGTGGATCGGGGTGCAGAGTACGGCTAGAGTGTTTCTGCCACGTCACGCGCTTTTGACTGACTGATTACCGGTTTGACCACCTGATGACCCGTCGCCGCCGGCGCCCTTTCGCATGCCCGCGAACTCCCGGGCGGGTCCGCCGCTTCACCGCGCGGACCGGACACCGAACCGGCCGAACGGCGGACCGCCTTTCGGCGTAGGTGCACCTCGTTTTTCCGGCCGGTCGAGCTTGCGCGACACGCGCACCCGGACGGCGGAATACGTCATTCCGCCGCTGGTCCCGGGGTCGTCACGGCACTCGACAGAGGATCGAACACCGACATGTCCACCCGAACGGGTGAGTGGTGAGTAACCACACAACAGCCCGTTTCCGTTGGGATTTTCCGACTTGGGTGCGCCAAGATCCATGACTGACGACAAGCCCCCGCCGCAGCGGCGGGGCGGTCCGGGCGGACGCCGAGTCCTGCCGCCGCCCGGACGACCGGTCGACAGGAGTGGATCGGCAGGAGTGGAGGACCCGAGCACGACGGGTCGCCGGAACGGCCGCCCCCGACAGGGAGCGCCGGGCCGAGCAGCCCTTGGGGTGAAGCCGCACTCGTGCGGCCGGGCAACTTCGCCAGCCCGAATCCGACAGGTCATCCTTCACAGGCGGCTGACGAAGGGTTGCGCATGACTGCGCTCAATCGCGTCCCGTCCCTGATGGCCCGTGCCGGTACGGCCTCGGCCCTGACCATCGCCGCCGTGGGCGGCTCGCTCGTGGTTCCCGGCGCCGCCTCCGAAGCCGCAGCGGCGACCCATGCGACGAAGGCTCTCAAGATCGCGGCGTCCAAGAGGGGCGCCCCCTACGCGTGGGGTGCCACCGGACCGAACCGGTTCGACTGCTCCGGGCTGACGCTGTACTCGTTCAAGAAGGCCGGCAAGAAGCTGCCGCGGACCGCCGCGCAGCAGTACAACAAGACCCGGCACATCTCCGCCAAGAGCCGCAAGGCCGGCGACCTCGTGTTCTTCCACTCCGGCCGGGGCGTGTACCACGTCGGCATCTACGCCGGTAAGGGCAAGATCTGGCACGCCCCGAAGACCGGGGACGTGGTGCGCCTCCAGAAGATCTGGACGAGCAACGTCTGGTACGGCCGCGTGAAGTGAGCCGCCCGGGCCGGTGACGGCGCCCTGGCACACCGGCGGCGCCTCACCGCTGGGGCTCCTGGCTCCCCAGGGCCTCGCCGCGCGGAGGGCCCACGGCCGTGACCGGCTCGGCGGGCGCCGCCTGGGCCGGTGCCGTCCAGGGCAGTTCGATGGAGACGGTCTTGCCGCCCTCGCGCGTGGGCCGCACCCTCAGCCTGCCGCCGCACTCCGCCGTCAGCCAGCGGATGATCACCATGCCCCGGCCGTTGTCCTGCTGCACGGCGGCGGGCAGCCGCTTGGGGAAGCGCGGGTGGCTGTCGGTGACGCCGACGCACAGGCGTTCGTCGCGATCCAGTACGAGGTCCACGGTGAAGGTCGGTGACTGCCCGAACGTGTGCTGGACCGCGTTGGTGGCCAGCTCGGAGACGATGAGCCGGACGGTCTCCGACGCCTCCGCGTCCGCGGGCAGGCCCCATTCCGCCAGCGTGCCCACCACATAGGTGCGCGCGGCGGCCACCGAGGCGGGATCGCTCGGCAGAGTGACGGATGCTTCCAGATGGTCTGCCATGGCGACGTCGTCCCTTTCCCACGGGACCGCAGTCCGACATGGAGCGGATGGTTCGAGTACGGTCCCGGACTGGTGCTTCGCCGCCAGAGTGCCATCACCACCCGGTACAGGGCGGCGATCCACCGAGATATGCATATATCTGTCGCTCGAAGCGGTGAACTCTGCGACGGCAGACCGTATTCGGGTGGCTCATGGGGAGTAAAGGAGTGGCCCATGCAGCACGGTCCGGTGGTGCGCCGCCGAAAGCTGGGCGCGGAGCTGCGCGCCCTGCGCACGACGGCGGGGATCACCAGCGGCGAGGCGGCCCGGCTGGTGGGCTGGCACCAGTCGAAGGTCAGCCGGATCGAGACCGGCACGAGCGGGGCGAAACCGGCCGACGTGCGGTTACTGCTGGACGCCTACGGCGTGGCCGACCAGGAGCTGCGGGAGCTGCTGGTGGTGCTGGCGGGCTCCGAGGACGCGGGCGGCCGGCACCACTGGTGGCACGCCTATCGCGGGGTGCTGCCGCCGACGTACCGGGACTTCATCAGCCTGGAGTCGCAGGCGAGCGCGATGCGGACGCTGGAGACCACCGTCGTGCCCGGGCTGCTCCAGACACCGGAGTACGCCCGCGCGGTCACGCGGGCCGCGGTGGACGGGCTGCCGGAGGAGCGGCTGGACACGCTGGTGGAGGTCCGGCTGGCCCGGCAGGACGTGCTGCGGGCCGATCCGCCGCTGGAGCTGAACGCGGTCCTCGACGAGGCGGTGCTGCGCCGGGAGGTGGGCGGGCCGGGGGTGATGTCCCGGCAGCTGACCCGGCTGGTGGAGGCCGCGCGGCTGCCCCATGTCCGGCTCCAGGTACTCCCGTTCGCCGCCGGGGCGCACATCGGTGTCACCGGCCCTTTCGTCATCTTCTCCTTTCCGAGCACTTCTGATCTCGACGTGGTTGTTCTCGACCACTTGACGAGTAGCCTCCATCTCGAACGGAAAGAAGACCTAGAGGCCTACACCGAGGCCTTCGACGCTCTCCTGCACCATGCCCTTTCGCCCGAGGACTCGTTGGACTACATCGCCGCGACAGCGGCCGGCGCGTAAGGAGGCACCATGTCCGCACTTCCTCGGAACACCCCCGCGAGTACCGATCTGCACGGTGTGCGGTGGCTGCGCAGCAGCTACAGCACCGGAGCCAACAACTGCGTGGAGACGGCACAGCCGTCGGCCGGCCCCCGGGCCGGACTCCTCGCCGTGCGCGACTCCAAGGACCCGGCCGGGCCCGCGCTGCTCTTCTCCCCCGGGAGCTGGGCGTCGTTCACGGCCGCGGTCCAGGCCGGCCGGACCGGCTGATCCGGCCGGGTGCCGCGCGACGCACGGCCGTGTCACGCCGACTCATGGCCGCGTTTCGCCGATCACCCGGACAGCGCGTTCGATCTGATCCCCGGAGAGGTCCGCGCGAGCGGTCAGCCTGAGCCGTGAGATGCCATCGGGCACCGACGGAGGGCGGAAGCAGCCCACGGACAGGCCGGCCGCACGGCAGTCGGCCGCCCACCGCACGGCCCCCTCCGGGGACGGAGCCCGCACCGAGACCACCGCGGCGTCCGGGCGTACCGCCTGAAGTCCCGCGGCGGTCAGGCGTGCGTGCAGCTCGGCCGCCACCTCGCGCGCCCGCGCCGCCCGCCCGGGCTCGCGGCGCAGCAGCCGCAGTGCCGCGAGGGCCGCACCCGTGGCGGCGGGGGCGAGTCCGGTGTCGAAGATGAACGTCCGGGCCGCGTTGACCAGATGGTCGATCACCCGTGCCGGGCCGAGCACGGCGCCGCCCTGGCTGCCGAGCGATTTGGACAGCGTGACCGTCACGACGACGTCGTCGGCGCCCGCGAGCCCCGCGGCATGCGCGGCGCCCCGGCCGCCGTCGCCGAGGACGCCGAGACCGTGGGCGTCGTCGACGACCAGTCCCGCGCCGTGCTCCCGGCACGCCTCGGCGAGGGCGGCCAGCGGCGCCGCGTCGCCGTCCACCGAGAACACCGTGTCGGAGACGGCGACGGCGGGCCCGTCGTGCGTCGCCAGCGCCTTGCGCACCGCGTCCGGGTCGGCGTGCGCCGCCACCTGGGTCGTCCCCCGGGCCAGCCGGCAACCGTCGATCAGCGAGGCGTGGTTGCCGGCGTCGGAGACCACGAGGGAGCCGTGCGGCGCCAGCGCGGTGACCGCGGCGAGGTTGGCCGCGTAGCCGGAGGAGAAGACGAGCGCGGCCTCGAAGCCGCAGAAGGCGGCCAGTTCGCGTTCGAGTTCGGCGTGCAGTTCGGTCGTTCCGGTGACGAGCCGGGAGCCGGTCGCGCCGCCGCCCCAGGTCCGCGCGGCCCGCGCCGCGCCCTCGGCGACCTCCGGGTGCCGGGCCAGTCCGAGGTAGTCGTTGCTCGCCAGGTCCAGCAGGGGCGACTCGGCCGGGCGGGGCCGCAGTGTGCGGACGAGTCCGGCCCGGCGGCGCGCCCCGGCCTGCTCGTCGATCCAGCCGAACGCCATGGCTTCGCCCTCCGGGGTTTTGTAGGCAGTGGACAGACACTAGCGGCACGACGGGCGGCCCGAGGTGTGGCGATACCCACACGGTGATCTGTCACTGTTGTGCGAAGTCTCCTTGGCCCCGGGCGGCCCCGTAGGACAGGATCGGCTCTCATGGACCTGCTGAACACGCTGGTGGACAAGGGGCTTCGGCGCGAGACGCCGACCCGCGAGGAAGCGCTGGCCGTCCTCGCCACTTCCGACGACGACCTGCTCGATGTGGTGGCCGCGGCCGGCAAGGTGCGCCGTCACTGGTTCGGCCGACGGGTGAAACTCAACTACCTCGTCAACCTCAAGTCGGGCCTGTGCCCCGAGGACTGCTCCTACTGCTCGCAGCGGCTCGGCTCGAAGGCGGAGATCCTCAAGTACACCTGGCTCAAGCCCGGCCAGGCCTCCGAGGCCGCCGCCGCGGGCGTGGCCGGCGGCGCCAAGCGGGTGTGCCTGGTGGCCAGCGGGCGCGGTCCGACCGAGCGGGACGTGGACCGGGTCTCCGAGACCATCAAGGCCATCAAGGAGCAGAACGAGGGCGTCGAGGTCTGCGCTTGTCTGGGCCTGCTGTCCGACGGTCAGGCGGAGCGGCTGCGCGAGGCGGGCGCCGACGCCTACAACCACAACCTGAACACGTCCGAGTCGACGTACGGGGACATCACGACCACCCACACGTACGCCGACCGGGTGGACACGGTCAACAAGGCGCACGCGGCCGGGCTGTCGGCCTGCTCGGGGCTGATCGCGGGCATGGGCGAGAGCGACGAGGACCTGGTCGACGTGGTCTTCTCGCTGCGCGAGCTGGACCCCGACTCGGTGCCGGTCAACTTCCTGATCCCGTTCGAGGGCACGCCGCTGGCCAAGGAGTGGAACCTCACCCCGCAGCGCTGCCTGCGCATCCTGGCGATGACGCGATTCGTGTGCCCGGACGTCGAGGTGCGCATCGCCGGCGGTCGCGAGGTGCATCTGCGTTCGATGCAGCCGCTCGCCCTGCACCTGGCCAACTCGATCTTCCTCGGCGACTACCTCACCAGCGAGGGCCAGGCGGGCAAGACCGACCTGGAGATGATCGCGGACGCCGGTTTCGAGGTGGAGGGCACGGGCGAGGTGACCCTGCCGGAACACCGGGCGGCGGGCGGGGGCGGCTGCGGGTCCCACGGGGACGGCGCGGACGGCGGGGCCTGCGGGTCGCACGAGGGCAACGGGGGCTGCGGCTCCCACGCGGGCGGCGGGGTCTGCGGTTCTGCCCCGGCCCCCGCCGAGGTGCCGGCGGCGGGCGAGGCGCGTACGGACCTGGTGGCCGTACGCCGGCGCGGTGCCGGAACGGACCTCGCGCCCAATGCCTGAGCCCGCGCTGACCGTGGACGAGCTGCTGGCCCTCGACCGGCGGCACGTCTGGCACCCGTACGGCCCCATGCCGGGCCGGCAGGACCCGCTCGTCGTGGAGTCGGCGAGCGGGGTCCGGCTGCGGCCGGCCGACGGCTCGGGCGAACTGGTCGACGGCATGTCGTCCTGGTGGTCGGCGATCCACGGCTACAACCACCCGGTGCTGAACGAGGCCGCCCGCGAGCAGCTGGACCGGATGAGCCACGTGATGTTCGGCGGGCTCACCCACGAGCCCGCCGTACGCCTGGCGAAGCTCCTTGTCGACATGTCGCCGGAGGGCCTGGAGCACGTGTTTCTCGCCGACTCCGGCTCGGTGTCGGTCGAGGTGGCCGTCAAGATGTGCCTTCAGTACTGGCGTTCGCTGGGCCGCC
>NZ_WWHX01000295.1 GCF_009862125.1 Streptomyces sp. SID5910 | reverse complement strand
GTGGCACGCACATCTGCGGCGTTGTCGTCGGTTGTCAACTCCCCCACGCTCGGCTTCGCTCGCGCGGGGGGACCCCCATCGCCCCGCTCGGGTCGGCCGAGACGCACCGTCTCTCTCAGCCGACCTGATCCAAACGACAGGCCCTAGGCCGCCGCCCGGTCTCGCTGCCGGGCACGGCGAAGGGCCCGCTCCGGTGCAGGAGCGGGCCCTTTCGGCCGTACGTCGTGACTCTGCGGACGCCGCCCGCCTCAGCCGTCCGCCTCAGCGGACCGGCGTGCCCTGCGGCTGCTGCGGCGAGATGCCGAGCGCCGTCGTGTACTTGGCCAGCGTCAGCTTGCCGATCGCCGGGTACGGGCCGAGCGGCTCGGCGGTGGAGCAGTCCGCCTCCCTGGCCGCCTCCTCCAGCAGGGCCGCGTCGATCTCCGGGCCGACCAGGTACGGCGCCAGCGCGAGCTGCTGCGAGCCCGAGGAACGCAGCTGCTCGGCCACGGACGCGATCGAGCCCTCCTGGTCCAGCGCCGCCGCCATCACCGGCACGGCGAGGCGCGCGGCCAGCAGCATGCCGGTGATCCCGGCCGCCTGCACGGCCTCGTCACCGCCGACGGACGCGAGGATGATGCCGTCCGCGGCGGTCGCCACGGTGAACAGGCGGGCCCGGTCGGCGCGGGCCAGACCGGCCTCGGAGAGCCGCACGTGCAGCGCCTCGGCCAGCAGCGGGTGCGGGCCGAGCACGTCGGTCAGCTCGGCCGCGATCCGGCTGTCCATGACCGCCTGCCGGATCCGGCGCAGCAGCGCGCTGTCCGGGCCGGCGAGCAGCGGCACGACGACGGCGACGGGGCCCTCGGGCTCCGCCACCTCGAGACCGGCGGCGCGTGCCTGCTCGTAGCGGGCCGTCCGCTCCTCGGCGGCCCGCACCAGCACCGTCGACAGCGACAGGAACTCCGCGTCGTCACCGTCGAGGTATCCGATGCGGGCGTCGATGCCGGGAAGCTCGGAGCGGGCGATGCTCACGATCTCGTCGGCGAGGCCCCGGGTGGCGCTACTGGGCGTGCCCGGCACCGCGAGGACGAGCGCGGGCGCGCCCTCGGGAGCCACCAGGGGCTCGGGTCGGCGGTGCCGCCCGGGCTGGCGGGGGCGCGGCATTCGTACTGGCAGGCCGGACGCGGGCCCAGTGGGGGAGCTCATGGCGCCGCATGTTACTGGTTTCCTGGGCTTCCCTGTTCGGGGAGGGTGCAGGTGAGCGGTATCCGTCCGGTTTTGTCTGATGAGTGATGTACGGATCGGACGACATCGGTACGATTCCCCTCTCCGGGGGACTGTTGTCAGCCGCCCGGCACCGTCGTCACGAACAGCATCCGTTCTCCATCCGGAAGGGTGAAAGAAGGGTGAACGAGGCGGATCCCCCTCGGCCGGGGAACCGGTCCGCCGGCACCGGCTGTCGGTGTCGGCCAGTAGAGTGACGCAGCGTGGCACCACGACCGTTGCATGAACTTGT
This sequence comes from Streptomyces sp. SID5910, assembly GCF_009862125.1. GTDB lineage: Bacteria > Actinomycetota > Actinomycetes > Streptomycetales > Streptomycetaceae > Streptomyces. The sequence goes on along the minus strand of NZ_WWHX01000295.1, from coordinate 3,519 downwards.
TGAAGCCGGCTGGGCGAAGGCCCTCGACCCGGTCGCCGGACGTATCGCCGGCATGGGCGACTTCCTGCGCGCCGAGGTGGCGGCGGGCCGGACGTATCTCCCGTCGGGGGCGAACGTCCTGCGGGCGTTCCAGCAACCCTTCGACGACGTACGGGTCCTGATCGTCGGTCAGGACCCCTACCCCACGCCGGGAATGGCGATCGGCCTGAGCTTCGCGGTCTCGCCCGAGGTGCGGTCACTGCCGGGCAGCCTGGAGAACATCTACCGGGAGATGCACACGGACCTGGGCCTGTCCCGGCCGTCCAACGGTGATCTGACCCCGTGGACCCGCCAGGGCGTGCTCCTGCTGAACAGGGCGCTGACCACGGCCCCGCGCAAGCCGGGAGCGCATCGCGGCAAGGGCTGGGAGGAGGTCACGGAGCAGGCCATCCGTGCTCTCGCCGCGCGCGGCAAGCCGCTGGTGTCCATCCTGTGGGGCCGCGACGCGCGCAATCTGCGCCCCCTGCTCAAGGACTATCCGGCGATCGAGTCGGCGCACCCCTCACCGATGTCCGCGGACCGGGGCTTCTTCGGCTCCCGCCCCTTCAGCCGGGCCAACGACCTCCTGACCCAACAGGGAGCCGACCCGGTGGACTGGCGACTGCCGTAAGGCCTGTCCGACAGTCCCCGCCCGCCGGCACGGGCGCTCGCCGAGGCCCGGCCGGCGGTGGAGGGCCGAGCCGTCATCCGACGACCGCGGCCCGGACGCACAGCACGTCCGGCAGGTGGGAGGCCAGCTGCCGCCAGCTGTCCCCGTCGTCGGCCGACGCGAACACCTCGCCGTTGCGGTTGCCGAAGTACACGCCGGCCTGCTCCGCGTCGTCGGTGCTCATCGCGTCGCGCAGCACCGTGCCGTAGTGGTCCTCCTGTGGCAGGCCCGCCGTCAGCGGCTCCCAGCTCTTGCCCGCGTCGGCCGTGCGGAAGACCCGGCAGCGCCGGTCGGCCGGGACCCGGTCCGCGTCGGCGTTGATCGGGAAGACGTACGCCGTGTCACCGCGGTGCGGATGCGCGGCCACCGCGAAACCGAACGTGGACGGCAGCCCCTCGCCGATGTCCGTCCAGTGGGCGCCCGCGTCGTCGCTGCGGTACACCCCCCAGTGGTTCTGGAGGTACAGCCGGTCCGGGGTGGCCGCGTCCCGCGCGACCTTGTGCACGCACTGCCCGAACTCCGGGTCGGGGTCCGGCAGGAACACCGCGGAGACCCCCGAGTTGGACGGCTCCCAGCTCGCGCCGCCGTCGGTGGTGCGGAAGACGCCCGCGGTCGAGACGGCCACCGTCACCGCCCGGGGGTCCCGCCGGTCGGTGAGCACGGTGTGCAGTCCCTCGCCGCCGCCGCCCGGCACCCACCGCGACCGCGTGGGGTGCTCCCACAGGGGGCGGACCAGCTCGAAACTCTCCCCGCCGTCCTCCGAGCGGTACAGCGCGGCCGGTTCCGTGCCCGCGTACACCACGTCCGGCTCCGCCGCGGCCGGGTGCAGCTGCCACACCCGCTCCAGCGAAGCACCCGTGTCCTTGGGGAACTTGACGGCGGGCTGCGCCGGTTCCGTCCAGGTGCGGCCCAGGTCGTCGGAGTGGAACACCGAAGGGCCCCAGTGCGCGCTGTCGCCGCCGGCCAGCAGCCGCGGGGTGTCACCGCGGGTGTCGACGGCGACCGAATAGACGGCCTGGGCGTTGAAGTAAGGGCTCTCGTCGAACTCCCAGGTGCCCCCTCGTCGGCGCCCGATGAACAGGCCCTTTCGGGTGCCCACGGCAAGCAGTACCTCGGTCATGCCGATCACCTCCGCGGCGTCGTCGACGCCTTTGTCTCGGACACCGGCCAGTCTGCACCCCACCACTGACAGTCACCTCTCCACAGGCCGTCACCGCAGGTGGGAGCGGTGGTGTCGGGCGCCGCGGCGTGCCCGGGACGCGCGCCGCTCAGCCCTCGCCGGGCAGCGCCCGCCCGAGGATGCCGCCGAGGTCGGCCCCGTCCGGCAGCGTGCCGAAGGCGTGTCCCCAGTCGCCGCCCAGCCGGCTCGCGCAGAAGGCGTCGGCGACGGCGGGCGGGGCGTACCGGACCAGGAGGGAGGCCTGGAGGGTGAGGGCCATCAGCTCCACCAGGCGGCGCGCCCCGGTCTCGGACGCCGTGGTCAGCCCCGTCTCCAGCCGGGCCACGGCCGCGTCCAGTCGGGCGTCCGCCCCGCGCGCGAGGGCCAGTTCCCCGAAGAGGGCGTGCGCGGTCTCCGGGGAGCGGCCGAGGGCCCGCAGGACGTCGAGGGCGTTGACATTGCCCGAGCCCTCCCAGATCGACAGCAGCGGCGCCTCCCGGTAGTGGCGGGGCATGCCGGACTCCTCGACGTAGCCGTTGCCGCCCAGGCACTCCAGGGCCTCCGCGGTGAACGCCGGGCCGCGCTTGGTCACCCAGTACTTGCCGACGGCGGTGGCGATCCGCCGGAAGGCCGCCTCCCCGGCGTCCCCGCGCACCGCCCGGTCGGCGGCGCCCGCCAGGCGCAGGGTGAGCGTCGTCGCCGCCTCCGACTCCAGCGCCAGGTCGGCCAGGACGTTGCGCATCAGCGGCTGGTCGATCAGCCGGGCGCCGAACGCACTGCGGTGCCGTACGTGATGACCGGCCTCGACGAGCGTCTTGCGCATCAGCGTCGCCGACGCCATCACACAGTCGAGCCGGGTGCAGTTGACCATCTCGATGATCGTCTTGACGCCCTGCCCCTCGGGTCCGACGAGCCAGGCCACGGTCCCGTCGAACTCGGGCTCCGAGGAGGCGTTGGACCGGTTGCCGAGCTTGTCCTTCAGGCGCTGGATGCGGAAGGTGTTGCGGGTGCCGTCGGGCAGGATCCGCGGCACCAGGAAGCAGGAGAGGCCGCCGGGCGCCTGCGCCAGCACCAGGAACACGTCGCACATCGGCGCCGACGTGAACCACTTGTGCCCGCGCAGCGTGTACACGCCGGGCTCGGCGGTCGGCGTGGCCGCCGTGGTGTTGGTGCGGACGTCCGAGCCGCCCTGCTTCTCGGTCATCCCCATGCCGGCCAGCAGCCCCCGCTTCTCGGTGGGCGTGCGCAGTCCCGGCTCGTACTCCCGGCTGGTCAGCAGCGGCTCGTAGACCTTCGCGAGGTCCGGCTGCCGGCGCAGCGCCGGGACGGCCGCGTACGTCATCGACGTCGGACAGCCGTGGCCCGCCTCCGAGTGCCCCCAGACGAGTCCGCCCGCGGTCCGCGCCACGTGGGCGCCCGGCCGGTCGTCGGCCCAGGGCGAGCCGGCCAGGCCCTCGCCGACCGCCACGCTCATCAGGTGGTGCCAGCTCGGGTGGTACTCGACCTCGTCGATCCGGTTCCCGTACCGGTCGTGGGTGCGCAGCACCGGCTCGTGGCGGTTGGCCAGCTCGCCCCACTCCTGCGCCTGCGCGCTGCCGGCCCGCAGGCCGAGCCGCCGCAGCCCCTCCTCGGCCCAGGCCGCGCCCTCCCGCCGCAGCCCCTCCAGCAGGGA
>NZ_WWHX01000294.1 GCF_009862125.1 Streptomyces sp. SID5910 | reverse complement strand
TGAGGAGGCAAGCAGTTGACCGCTCCCAGTACCTTCGGGCTGAGCAGCGAAGCCCGTAATCTGCACTGGCTGCTGACCAACCTCGTCGAGGAGGTCCCCGGCATCCTGTCCGTCGCCGTGGTCTCCTCCGACGGCCTGCTCCTGCTCTCCTCCGACCAGGACAGGAACGACGCGGCCCGCGAGGCGCGCACCGAGCGGCGCACCGGCCCGCGCGGCTCCGCCGCCGACCTCGCCACCGTCGTCTCCGGCGTGGGCAGTCTGACCATCGGCGCCGCCCGGCTGATGGACTTCGGCGGCGTGAGGCACACGATGGTCGCCATGGACGAGGGCAGCCTGTTCGTGATGTCGATCAGCGACGGCTCGCTGCTCGGCGTGCACGGCGCCGCGGACTGCGACATGAGCGTCATCGCGTACCACATGGCGCTGTTCGTCGGCCGCGCCGGCCACGTCCTGACCCCCGAACTCCGCAGCGAGCTGCGGCAGTCCCTGGAGTCCGAGTCGACCGGGAGCGCCCGATGAGCAGCAGCCCCAGGAAGGCCCCGAAGAACCTTCCCGTGCGCGGCGCGGACCGCAAGCCCGCCCGCGTCCGCCCCTACTCGCTCACCGGCGGCCGCACCCGCTTCGGCCACGTCCTGCTGGTCGAGACGTTCGTCGGCGCCACCGCCGGCGCCGCCGCGCTCGAAGCCGCCGAGGAGCGCAAGGAGTTGACTGGGGGCACCTCCCACGCGTTCAGCAGTGGGGGAGGCGGCCTCACCTCCCGCGTGATGCCGGAGATGCGGGCCATCGTCGAACTGTGCCGCCGTATGCGTACGGTGGCCGAGATCGCCGCGCTGCTGAAGATGCCGCTCGGCGTGGTCCGCGTGCTCCTCAGCGACCTCGCGGACCAGGGAAAGATCCGTGTGTACGGCACCGGGACCGGCCACGGCACGGGCCGCCCGGACCGCGCTCTGCTCGAAAGGGTGCTCAGTGGACTCCGTCGTCTCTGACGCCGCCGCCTACGGCGTCTCCCCCCTCGTCGACCCCGACGAGACCGTGCAGCCCTGGCAGACGGACCGCACCCGTGCGCCCATCGCCACCAAGATCGTGGTGGCGGGCGGCTTCGGCGTCGGCAAGACCACGCTGGTCACCGCCGTCTCGGAGATCACGCCCCTCCAGACGGAGGCGCTGATGACCGAGGCGAGCGAGGACACCGACGACCTCACCGCCACCCCGGACAAGCTGACCACCACCGTGGCCATGGACTTCGGCCGCATCACGCTCGACGACGACCTGGTGCTCTACCTGTTCGGCACGCCGGGCCAGCAGCGGTTCTGGTTCATGTGGGACGACCTGGTGCGCGGCGCGATCGGCGCCGTCGTCCTGGCCGACACCCGCCGCCTGAAGGACTGCTTCCCGGCGCTGGACTACTTCGAGAGCTGCGGACTGCCGTACGTCGTCGCGGTCAACCACTTCGACGGCAGCGACCTGTTCGACGCGGAGGACGTACGGGAGGCGTTGACGATCCCGGCGCACATACCTGTAATGATCATGGATGCGCGCCGCCGGATCTCGGCCATCGAGACCCTCTTGTCCCTCGTGGGCCACGCGCTCGACGAAACCCCCGAGTAGTCCCCTTAGGAGCGTCCCCCGCATGCGGAAGATACTCGTCGTCGGAGCCGGCCAGTCCGGTCTCCAGCTCGCCCTCGGCCTCCAGTCGCACGGCTACGAGGTCACCCTGATGTCCAACCGGACCGCGGACGAGATCCGCACGGGCCGGGTCATGTCGACGCAGTGCATGTTCCACACGGCACTCCAGCACGAGCGCGATCTCCAGCTGAACTTCTGGGAGTCCCAGGCCCCGAAGATCGAGGGACTCGGCGTCTCGGTGGCGGCCCCCGGCTCCTTCGACCCGGGCCCCTCGCAGCGCGCGATCGACTGGCTGGGCCGGCTCGACGGCTTCGCCCAGTCGGTCGACCAGCGGGTGAAGATGGCCGGCTGGATGGAGACCTTCGCGCAGCGCGGCGGCCAGCTCGTCATCCACGGCGCCGCCGTCGGCGACCTGGACTACTTCTCCCGCGCCTACGACCTCGTCCTCGTCTCCGCCGGCAAGGGCGAGCTGGTCCAGATGTTCGGCCGGGACGCCTCCCGCTCCCCGTACGGCGAGCCGCAGCGCGCCCTCGCCGTCTCCTACGTGCACGGACTGGGCCCGCGCCCGGAGCACCCGGACACCGAGGCCGTCCGCTGCAACCTGGTGCCCGGCGTCGGCGAGATGTTCATCATGCCGACCGTCACCACCTCCGGCCGCGCCGACATCCTGTTCTGGGAGGGCATACCCGGCGGCCCGCTCGACGCCTTCAAGGACGTGAAGGACCCCTCGGAGCACCTCTCCCTGACCCTGGAACTCATGGAGAAGTTCCTCCCCTGGGAGTACGCGCGGGCCACCAAGGTCGAACTGACCGACGCCGGCGGCACCCTCGCCGGCCGCTACGCCCCCACCGTCCGCAACCCCGTCGGACGCCTGCCCGGCGGTGGCGCGGTCCTCGGTGTCGCCGACGTCGTCGTCGCCAACGACCCGATCACCGGCCAGGGCTCCAACTCGGCCTCCAAGTGCGCCGCCTCCTACCTCGCCTCGATCCTGGAGCACGGGGACGAGGAGTTCGACGAGGCCTGGATGCAGCAGGCCTTCGACCGCTACTGGGAGACGGCCCAGCACGTCACCAAGTGGACGAACGCCATGCTCGCCCCGCCGCCGGAGCACATCCTGAACCTGATCGGCGCGGCCGGCCAGCTCCAGCCGGTCGCCGACCGCTTCGCCAACGGGTTCAACGACCCGGCGGACTTCGAGAACTTCTTCTACGACCCGCAGAAGACGGAGGCCTACCTGATGGAGGTCTCCGGAGCCGCCGGCGCGTAGGTCGCACCGTAGCCCGCGTCGGATCCGTCCGACGCCCCCGTGGGGAGGCTCGGCGGCGTGTACCGCCGCAGGGGCTCCTCGCCGGGGTCGGGCCGTACGGCGCCCAGGACCGGGTTGGCCGCGATCGGCGACACCTTGACCTCGGCGCCGGGCCGCGGCGCCTGGACGACCATGCCGTCCCCGAGGTACAGCGCCACATGGGTGGCCTCGGGGAAGTAGACGACGAGGTCGCCGGGCCGCAGCTCCTCCAGCGGGACGCGCTCCAGCCGCGCCCACTGCTCCTGGCTGGTCCGCGGGATCGGCGTCCCGGCCCGCTGCCAGGCCACGGAGGTCAGCCCCGAGCAGTCGTACGCCGCCGGGCCCTCCGCGCCCCACTGGTACGGCTTGCCGAGCTGCTCCACCGCGAAGCGCACCGCCCGGTCGCCCTCCGCGGACGGCTTGTCGTCGCCGACCGCGCCGGACGCCATCAGCCGCTCCTGCGCCTCGGCGATGCCGTTGTCCTCCAGGGCGGTGAGCTGGGCCAGCTGCTCGGTGCTGAGCGAGGCGAGCAGGTCCTCCACCGCGCGGAGCCGGTCGCGTACGCCGTCCCGGTCCTTCTTCTGCCGTTCGGCGAGCGCGGTCTGCTCGTCGAGGGCCTTGCGGGCCCGGCGGGCCAGGTCGCCGGCCTTCTTCTCACGGTCGGCCAGGCGCCCCACGGTCTCGACGCGTGCGCGGGCCAGCTGCCCCATCACATGCCCCTGGTCGAGGGCGTGCTGGGGGTCGCGGGCCAGCAGCAGCCGCAGGTAGGGGGAGAGGTCGCTGCTGTTCCGGTACTGCTGCCGGGCCAGCCGGCCCACCGCGCCGCGGCCGTCGCGCAGGGAGAGCCGGGCCCGGGCCAGCTCGGTCTCCAGCCGCTGCACCTTCGCGCGCTGCCGGGTCAGCTTGTCCTCGGTGCCGTTGTAGGTCTCGGTGGCCTTCTCGGCCTCCCGGTACAGGCCCTGAAGCTCCGTCAGCAGCTCGGCCACGGACTTCTCGCCTTGCGCGGGCGCGGGCGCCGGCTGCTCCGCGGTGGGCACGGGCGGCGCCGGTACGGGCGTGGGCTCGGGCGCGGGTCGCGCCGTGGCGGGCGCGGGTGCGAGCGCGATGCCCGCGGTCGCCGCCGCCGTACAGACCAGGCGGAGAAGCCTTCCTGACATGTAGTCACCTCCGGTGCGGCGGCGCCTTCGTCCGCTCCGCACCGCGAGCATCGGGCGGTTGTCCGGAACGCGCGCGCCGGATGTGCGCGGTTCGGCGCAATCCCGTCACCCGTCGGCGTCGTCCGGCTTGCCGCCCGGCGTGGTGTCTGGCCGGGACCACGGCCAGCGGCGGCGGGGGCGCTCGCCGCCGTCGGGGTCGTAGGCGTACTTCCAGCGCGCGAACCCGATCCGCGTTCCGGCCGAGCGGGGCACGCGCCGGTAGACGAGGACGGTGGGCGGTCCGCCGTCCGGGGCCGGTACGGGGATGCGGTACGTCTTCGGCGGGTGCCCGGTCGCACCGACCAGCACGGGCAGCACCCGCCCGTCCATGGGGCCGCCCTCGAAGGGGGTGTCTTCGCTCTTCACGGCACCAGTGTCAGACATCCTCCGCCAGGACCTCGATCAGCGCCGAGGTCTGCGGGTCGCGGCGTGCGGTGGCGGTGAGCATGGCGAGGAACTGGTCGACGAGCCAGTCCCGCAGCTCGTCGAGGGGCGGCTGCTTGTCCTCGTCCAGCCAGATCAGGGACGCCGCCTCCACGGCCGTGATCCACATCCGGACGGTCATCCGCAGCCGGGGGCCGGCCTCGGCGACCTCCAGGTGGTTCATGATGTGCTCGGCGGCGGCCCGGCGCACGCCGTCCACGATGGACGTGGTCCGGGAGGTCTCGGCGACGCTGCCGCCGCGCAGGAGGGCGCTGAAGCCGGTGTCGTGCTGGTCGACGAAGGCCAGGTAGCGGTCCAGGGCGCGGGACAGCCGGGTCAGCAGGGGGCCCTCGCGGGGTTCGTCGAAGCACTGGCGCAGCTCGTCGGCGGCCGACCCGAGGGCGGCCTCGTAGAGCTGCTGCTTGCCGCCAGGGAAGTACCGGTACACCAGCGGGCGGGAGACCCCGGCCTGCTCGGCCACGTCGTCCAGGGAGACCTCCTCCGGGGGCCGGTGCGCGAAGAGGGCGAGCGCGGCGCCGAGCAGCTGGACGCGGCGCTCCTCGACGCTGAGG
>NZ_WWHX01000293.1 GCF_009862125.1 Streptomyces sp. SID5910 | reverse complement strand
GGGTGGGGGTATGGGAAATCCATCGGAGCAGGTCCGTGTCGTGGTTCGGCCCGCGGCGCTTGACGGGTCTCGGCGGGTCACCCTGGGTGAGGAGACGCTCGGGGTCGCCTCGCATCTCGACGACGTCGCCGAGATCCTGCGGCTGGCCGACCTGTATCTGACCGACGTCGCGAGCAGCGACCTCGTCGAGTGGCAGGGCGGCGGCCCGGACGAGTGGCCGGGGCTGCACGAGCACCACGACGCCTGAACGCGCGTAGGCGGGCCCGGCAGCGAGCACGACCCCCGGCACATGCGAGACCGCGCGCCGCCGTGACGGTCGCCGTCGTGGATCTGTACCTGCGCGGAGCCGCCGACGCCGGCCCTCCGGGCACCCTACGGGCCACGAGCACCGTGCCCGCCGCCCCGGTACCGCCGCCTGGACGAGCCGCTGAGCACGCGGCAGCTGACCCGGCACGCGGGCGTCCGCCTGGCTCTGGCCCTCCTACGGGTCCCCCTGGCCGACGCCGGGCTGCTGAGGTATCCGCCGCCGCGTGCGGGAGCTGCGGGAGCGGCATCCGCTGCCCGCGGGCCGGCGCGGCCTGCCGGACGCCGACAAGCTCCTCGCCGTCGTCCTGCACGACGCAGCCGCCCTCCGCGGGCATGCTGCGGCAGCGGAGGCGGAGGGGTCCAACTGACCCTCCCCCCCCGCACGGGAACGTGAAGGAGCGGCCCGCCCCCGAGGGGGTGGGCCGCTCCTCGCGTCCTACGAGGCCGGTCAGGCCTTGAGCGTGCGGATCGCCGTCGGGGCGTGCCCCGGCTCCGTGGCGACCTCCTCGAACTCCACGACGTTGCTGATGTCGTTGGTGCCCGACATGGAGATGTTGGTGACCCGCTCCAGGATCGCCTCGACGACGACCGGCACCTGGTGCTCCGCGGCCAGCTTCTTGGCCTGCTCAAGCGCCGCGCCCAGCTCGTTCGGGTCGGTGACCCGGATCGCCTTGCAGCCCAGGCCCTCGGCGACCTTGACGTGGTCGACGCCGTAGACGCCCAGCTCGGGCGAGTTGATGTTCTCGAACTCCAGGTTGACCTGGAAGTCGATCTCGAACGCCCGCTGCGCCTGGCGGATCAGGCCCAGGTAGGAGTTGTTGACCAGGACGTGCACGTAGGGGATCTTGTGCTGCGCGCCGACGGCCAGTTCCTCGATCATGAACTGGAAGTCGTAGTCGCCGGACAGCGCCACGACCTGCGCGTCCGGGTCGGCCTTGGCGACGCCCAGCGCGGCCGGGATCGTCCAGCCGAGCGGGCCCGCCTGGCCGCAGTTGATCCAGTGCCGCGGCGCGAAGACGTGCAGCATCTGGGCGCCGGCGATCTGGGAGAGGCCGATGGTGGAGACGTACCGGGTCTCCGGGCCGAAGGCCTTGTTCATCTCCTCGTAGACGCGCTGCGGCTTGATCGGGATGTCGTCGAAGTGCGTACGGCGCTGGAGGCTGGCCTTGCGCTCCTGCGCGGAGGCGGCCCACGCGGAGCGGTCGGGCAGCTTCCCGGCCGCCTTCAGCTCCTTGGCGACCTCGACGAACAGCTCCAGCGCGGCCTTGGCGTCGGAGGCGATGCCGTAGTCCGGGGCGAAGATCTTGCCGATCTGGGTCGGCTCGACGTCGACGTGGACGAACTTGCGGCCCGCCGTGTAGACGTCCAGCTTGCCGGTGTGGCGGTTGGCCCAGCGGTTGCCGATGCCGATGACGAAGTCCGACTCCAGGAACGTCGCGTTGCCGTAGCGGTGCGAGGTCTGGAGGCCGACCATGCCGGCGTTCAGCTCGTGGTCGTCGGGCAGCAGGCCCCAGCCCATCAGGGTCGGGACGACCGGGGTGCCGGTCAGCTCGGCGAACTCCACGAGGAGGTCGGCCGCGTCGGCGTTGATGACACCGCCGCCGGCCACGATCAGCGGGCGCTCGGCGGCGTTGAGCATGCCGATCGCCTTCTCGACCTGGGCGCGGGTCGCGGCCGGCTTGTAGACCGGGAGCGGCTCGTAGGTGTCGATGTCGAACTCGATCTCCGTCAGCTGGACGTCGATCGGGAGGTCGATCAGGACGGGGCCCGGGCGGCCGGAGCGCATGAGGTGGAACGCCTGCTGGAAGACGCCGGGGACCTGCGCGGCCTCCAGGACCGTGACCGCCATCTTCGTCACCGGCTTGGCGATGGAGGCGATGTCGACGGCCTGGAAGTCCTCCTTGTGGATCACCGCGGTCGGCGCCTGGCCGGTGATGCACAGGATCGGGATCGAGTCGCCGATCGCCGAGTACAGACCCGTGATCATGTCGGTGCCGGCCGGGCCGGAGGTGCCGATGCAGACGCCGATGTTGCCGGCGTGGGTGCGGGTGTAGCCCTCGGCCATGTGCGAGGCGCCCTCGACGTGCCGCGCGAGGGTGTGGTTGACGCCGCCGGAGGCCTTGAGCGCCGCGTAGAAGGGGTTGATCGCCGCGCCCGGCACACCGAACGCGTCGGTGACGCCCTCGCGCTTGAGGATCTCAACTGCCGCTCGGGCAGCGGTCATACGAGCCATCGAGTACTCCTGCTTCGGCTGTCGGATTTCACTCCCGGCGCGCCCCGCGGTGAGCAGATCCTTAGCTTTTCCGTATAGCGAAATTTGGTTTCTACGATCTGGAAGTAATGTAAGTGGACGGCCGGGGGCCGTCAAGAGACCGAGGCCGCCAAGACCCGGACAGGACGGGGGTGTCCGGAGGACGATGGGGGCCATGTCCGAGACGATCCCGGTGTGCTGCGCCGCCTGCGGGCGCCGGCACCGCTACACGGCACCGGCGTATCCGTGCGTGTGCGGCACGCCCGTCGCCCCGCCGCTGGATCCCCGCGGGACCCCGACGGTGGTCACCCGCCGGGCCTGGGACGAGGAGTGGATCGGGGTGCGCTGCACGGCCTGCGGGACCGAGAGCCAGTGGCCGCGCCCGGAGCTGGGCTGTCCGTGCGGGACGGTGCTGTGCGTGCCGGTGGACCGGACGGCCGGGGGCCGCACCGGGCGGCCCCCGGGCTCTCGGGTGCCGGCCCACCGGGCGGTGCCGATCCGCACGGCCCGCGACGCGGTAACCGCCGCCGTCCTGTACCTACGGGGCCTCGGCCACCGGGACGTACGCCGCGCCGACCAGCGGCCCCCGGCCGGGATCGGACTGGCCGCGCCGGGCATCGTGGCCCAGGTGGACCCGACGGCGGGCCCGGCGTCGGTGCGGGACGTGGAGTGCCTGTGGCTGACGGCCATGGCGGAGTCCGCGCGGGGCCTCTACTTCTCCCTCGCCGGGTACACCGACGAGGCCCGCACCCGCGCCGGGCTCCTGGAGGTCCCGCTGTTCGTCCTCGACCCCTCGGGCGCGGTCCGCCCCGTCAACGCCCCGGCCGTGACACTGGACGCCACGGCCGACTGAAGGCGCTGAGGCCAACACGCCTGCCGGACACGCCACTCGCTAGGATGTTCGTTCACGCCAGGCCAACGGGGAGGGGCTGCTGTGGCGGACGGGGGAAGCGGGGTCGTCACCGATCCCGGAGGCGTCATCCGGCACGTGTCGTGCGACGGACCCGCCGGCAGTACGACCAGCTCGCAGCGGCGCCGACGTTCCCGCAGGATCGCGGCTCGCCTCGTTCACCGCCGTTCCCATTCCGTGGCCTCGCACGCCGCTGTCTCGCCCCGCTCGGGCCGGCGACGCGCATCACAGACCTCGATCGGTACGGAGGATCCGATGGCTTGGGACGAATGGGAACAGATCAAAGCCGCGGTCGCGGCACGTCAGGACAACCACACGCAGTTGAACAGCGCGGGCGGCACCCCCGGCGGACCTGACCTCAAGACGAACGACCAGGGCAAGCAGAAGGCGATCAAGGCCCTCGTGGAGGCCATCCGCCCCGGTCTGGACAAGGCGGGGACCCATGCCGACGAGGACACCGACGCGGCGGAGCGAACGTTCACCGGCTGGGCGACCGGCTCCGGCCTCAAGGACGCGCACGATGAATGGGCCCTCCAGGTGAAGGGGCTGCAACAGCGCCTCGCCCACGACCAGGCCGCTCTGAGCAAGACGAAGAAGGGCTTCCAGTTCGTCGAACACGGCGTGGAGAGTGCCCTCTCACGTATCAACTCGCCCGGGCCAGGTCCGCACAGGGACGTCTGATCCCGACATCCCGCTCTGCTCGCGAACGCGGAGCGGCTTCAGCACCGAGGCTAGGGGGAAGCAGACATGCTGACGTACCAAGACGTGATGACCATCCGACTGGCCCCTCTCACGACGGCGGCCGTCTCGTGGGAGCAGATGGCCGACGGCTTCGAGGACCTGGGCGAACTGTACGGGGACCATGTTCAAGTCGTCGCCTTGGACGGTGGTTGGGTGGGGGTCAGCGCGGGAACCGCCGAGACTCGCTTCTCCGCGACGCGGAAGCAGTTCGACGCCGGTGCCGTCGAGGCACGAGCCATCGGGGGCATCCTGCGGGACATCCATGCGCAGTTCACCGAGCGCATACAGGCCGTGAGGAACCTGGTCGAGTCGGCCAGGGAAGCCCATATGCACATAGACGCCAAGGGGCAGGCGCACCTCGACCCGAGCAAGGCAAAAGACAGCGGAGGCGGCTTCATCTGGGACGCGGCCGAGCGCGCCATGCTGGAGGCCAGCTGGACTGCTGCCGTTGCCGCAGCCGTGCAATCGGTGGATGACGCCGACCAAGGCGCCAAACTGGCACTCAGGGATGCCGCCGGAATCAAGAACTTCTTCGAGGAGATGCTTGACAACGCCCGCGGCACCGGTCACGACTTCAATGCCGACGCGGTCGGAGACATCGAGGTCGTCGAGGCACGCGAGGCGAACAAGTACGCGGACCAGATCCTGGCGGGAGAAAAGCCTGACGACCCGGAGGAGTGGGCGCGACTGATGCGCGACAACTCCGGTGACCCGAGGTTCAGCCAGACGGTGCTCAACCACCTGGGCCCCGAGGGAACCATCAAGCTCACCAATCAGCTCAACACCTTCGCCTACGACTCGGACACGGGTAACAAGCAGCATTACCTGGGATCCGAGCAGGGGCTTGCCAACGCGCTGGCCACCGCCACGAAGGACCCGAAGTCCAAGTTCTACAAGGACTTCCATGCCGGTCTGAAGGAAGCCGGCATGAAACGGTACGAGTGGCAGGGCGAGAAGGTCCGCGGGTACCAGTCCCTCGTCACTCTGATGCAGCACGGCGAGGGGTACTCGGACCGCTTCATGCACGATCTCGGTGACGATCTGATCGCCGTCGAGAAGGCGGACAAGGGCGATGACAACTGGGATCTGCCCAAGGCGTTCGTCGCATCACGGGACGAGTGGTTCGCGAACGACCCCCTCGACGGCCTTCTCGGGGTCATGAGCAAGGACCCCGAGGCGGCGGCGGCCTTCCTCGACCCCGAGTCCGACCCCGACCCGGACGACGGGAAGAAGGAAGGCAACGACCGACTGGAGTACCTGACGAGGAAGCGGGACTGGGATGTTGTCGACGGACACCCCACCATGCGCAACCCGCACGACCCCGACAGCATCTGGGGCGACCCCCTTCGCGGCTCGGACATCGAGGACGCGCAGGGCCGGGCCGGGTTCGGCGCGGCGTTGGTGGCGGGAACGACGGGCATCGACCCGAACAACTCGGGCGGCGGCTTCGTCCAGCACTCCGAAGCGAACAACCGCGTGTTCGAGAACGCCCTGAAGCATCTTTCCGCAGAGGGCAACGACTTCCCGCCGAGCCTGCGCACGCCGATGGCGATGGTCATGGGCAACTACGGCGACGACGTACACGCGACGGCGAGCGCCCAGCTGGAGTCGCGCGCTCCGCTGGACCGCGGCGAGGTCCTCGAGGTGTCGAAGCAGATCTCACGCGACCGCTTCGCCTACTTCACCTTGCAGGACTCCATCAACCGGGAGATCGTCCACGACATCAATACCGGAGTGGGCGGCCATGAAGAGACGTGGAGAAAAGCAGGCCATACCATCGGATTCCTGGAAGAAGCCCGCTACCAAGGGCTGGCCGTGGATGCCGACGACGCCAAGAGCAAGGCTGCCTGGGAAGCCAAGATGGATTATCACACCTGGGGCGGTGTGGTGAACTTCATCCCGCAGGCAGGTGACGCCGCGCAGCGCGGCGTCGATGTCCTGACATCCAAGTGGCTCGAGGAAGAGACCGCAAGAATCAACGCAGGGCTGGCGTACGACAACACCGAGTCGTCCCTCGACCAGGAGAAGCGCGTCGCGGCCTTGGCCGACATTTGGCGGCAGGCGAACCCTGATCACATCGACGGCGATTCCCGAGACACCACGATATCCAAGATAAACGGAACTGTGAACGACGGAAACAGCACTGCGCGAGGTCTGGCAGGTAAGGGGTCATGAAACGTAGCCACCTTTGCGGCGTACTCGCAATTGCCGCTCTCCTCGCTTCCGGCTGCTCCAGCGACAAGCCGGGATACGACTATTCCATTCCCTCGCGAATGTGCGGCGTCGATGTCGACAAGTCTGCGGTGAAGCCACTCCTCCCTCCTGGGAAGGAGGGAAAGGCCACAGAAGTCGGGGCCAATGACTGGAAGCACCATACGTGCTGGGTGGTCGTCGACAAGAAGAGAGAGTTGGCGGTGTCGGTGGCACGCGACAGCGCAGTCGACGATGCCTCGAAATACGGGGAAGAGGAATACAAGAACTTCAGAAAGACTTCTCTGAATGAACCCGTGACGAGCGCGGGGATCGGAGATGACGGAGCCGTGGCGTGGATGAAGTGCCGGCCCAAACCAGGTCAACCCCAGGAAGAGATGCCTGACTTCCCGTATACGCACCTGGTGCTGAAGATCCATACCGCTGCCGAGATCGATCACCGCGCTGACCTGGAACGGTTCCTGCGTTCCTACATTCCGAACCTGACCGAAGCCTGGTGCACGTGAGGTCACCGCGCTAGTTGCCGTACGCCTCCCGTAGCTCGATCTTGCGTACCTTGCCGGAGACGGTCATCGGGAAGGCGTCCAGGTTCTGGACGCGGCTCGGGACCTTGTAGTGGGCGAGCTGCCCGTCGCAGTAGGCGCGCAGCTCCTCCAGGGTGAGCGGGTCGGCCGGGTCACGCGGGATGACGCAGGCGAGGACCTCCTCGCCGTAGCGCTCGTGGGGGACGCCGACGACCTGGACGTCGGCGATCTTCGGGTGGGCGTAGAGGAACTCCTCGACCTCGCGCGGGTAGATGTTCTCGCCGCCCCTGATGATCATGTCCTTGATGCGGCCGACGATCTCCACATAGCCGTCCTCGCGCATCACCGCGAGGTCCCCGGTGTGCATCCAGCGGCCCGGGTCGATCGCCTCGGCGGTCTTCCCGGGCTCCTCCCAGTAGCCGAGCATCACGCCGTAGCCGCGGGTGCACAGTTCGCCCGCGTCGCCGCGCGGCACGGTCACGCCGGTGACCGGGTCGACGACCTTGACCTCGATGTGCGGCAGGACCCGGCCGACGGTGCCGGTGCGGTGCTCCAGGTCGTCGTCCATGCGGGTCTGGAGGGAGACCGGGGAGGTCTCGGTCATGCCGTAGCAGATGGAGACCTCCTCCATGTGCATCTCGGCGACCACCCGTTTCATCACCTCCACCGGGCACGGCGAGCCCGCCATGATGCCGGTGCGGAGGGAGGAGAGGTCGTACGAGGCGAAGTCCGGGTGGTTCAGCTCCGCGATGAACATGGTGGGGACGCCGTACAGCGACGTGCACCGCTCCCGCTGGACCGCCTCCAACGTCGCCGCCGGCTCGAACGCCGGGGCCGGGATGACGATGCAGGCGCCGTGGGAGGTGGCGCCCAGGTTGCCCATGACCATGCCGAAGCAGTGGTAGAAGGGGACGGGCAGACAGACCCGGTCCTGCTCCGTGTAGCCGACCGTACGGCCCACCCAGTAGCCGTTGTTGAGGATGTTGTGGTGGGAGAGGGTGGCGCCCTTGGGGAAGCCCGTCGTGCCCGAGGTGTACTGGATGTTGACCGGGTCGTCGCAGCTCAGCTCGGCGGCGAGCGCGTCGACCCGCTCCTGCGGCACCGAGGCCGCGCCCGCCGTCAGCGCGCCCCAGGACGGGTCGCCGATGTAGACGGTCTCCCGCAGCGCGGGGCACCGGCCGCGGACCTGGTCCACGATCGCCCGGTAGTCACTGCTCCTGTGGGCGAGGGAGGCGACGAGCACGCTGATGCCGGACTGCCTGAGCACGTACTCCAACTCATGTGCCCGGTAGGCCGGGTTGACGTTGACCATGATGACGCCGATGCGGGCGGTGGCGTACTGGACGAGGACCCACTCGGGGCAGTTGACCGCCCAGATGCCGACCCGGTCGCCCTTGGTGACGCCCTTCGCCAGCAGTCCGCGCGCCACCTCGTCGACGGCGGCGCCGAACTCGGCGTACGTCCAGCGCCGGCCGGACGGCACGTCGACCAGGGCCTCACGGCCGGGGTGCGCGGCGATCGCCCGGCCGAGGTTGGCGCCGATGGTGTCGCCGAGGAGGGGGGTCTCGCTGGTGCCGTGGGCGTAGGACGGGGCGGTCGACGGGGCGGTCATCGGAAGTCCTCCTCGCGGTACTCGTCCTGGGAGCCCGCCGCCGTGGCCTCGCGCAGCTCGATGCGGCGGATCTTGCCGGACACGGTCTTGGGCAGCTCGCCGAACTCCAGCCGGCGCACGCGCTTGTACGGGGCGAGGACCTCGCGGGAGTGCTCGAACAGCACCTTCGCGGTGTCCGGGCCCGGCTCCCAGCCCGCCGCCAGGACGACGTACGCCTTCGGCACCGCGAGCCGCAGCTCGTCGGGGGCCGGCACGACCGCCGCCTCGGCGACCGCCTCGTGCTCCAGCAGGGCGCTCTCCAGCTCGAACGGGCTGATCTTGTAGTCGCTGGCCTTGAAGACGTCGTCGGCGCGGCCGACGTAGGTGAGGTAGCCGTCGGCGTCGCGGGCGCCGATGTCGCCGGTGCGGTAGTAGCCGCCGGCCATGGCCTCGGCGGTGCGGTCCGGGTCGCCGTGGTAGCCGGTCATCAGGCCGACGGGGCGGGCCGACAGGTCGAGCGCGATCTCGCCCTCCTCGGCGCCGGGAGCACCGGTGACCGGGTCGAGGAGTTCGACGCGGTAGCCCGGGCTGGGGCGGCCCATGGAACCGGTCTTCAGCACCTGGCCGGGGCTGTTGGACACCTGCACGGCGGTCTCGGTCTGCCCGAAGCCGTCCCGGATGGTCACGCCCCAGGCCCGGCGGACCTGCTCGATGACCTCCGGGTTCAGCGGCTCCCCGGCGGCGACGACCTCGCGGGGCGGGGTGGCGAGCTGGGACAGGTCGGCCTGGATGAGCATCCGCCACACCGTCGGCGGCGCGCAGAACGTCGTCACCCCGGCCCGGTCCATCTCGGCCATCAGCCGGGCCGCGTCGAACCGGGTGTAGTTGTGCAGGAAGACGGTCGCCTCGGCGTTCCACGGAGCGAACAGGTTCGACCAGGCGTGCTTGGCCCAACCGGGCGAGGAGATGTTCAGGTGCACGTCGCCGGGCTTCAGGCCGATCCAGTACATGGTCGCCAGGTGCCCCACCGGGTACGACACGTGGGTGTGCTCGACCAGTTTGGGGCGGGCGGTCGTACCCGAGGTGAAGTACAGCATCAGCGGGTCGTCGGCGGCGGTGGGGCCGTCCGGGGTGAAGCCGGCGGGGGCCTCGGCGGCGTCCTCGTACGGCTGCCAGCCTGGGGCCGGGGCCTCGGTGCCGCCGACCGCGATGCGCGTGTAGTCGCCGGGCACGTCGTCGAACTTGCCGGTCTCCTCGGAGCGGGTGATCACATGCCGCACCCGGCCCCGGTCGACGCGGTCGCGCAGATCGGCGGGGCCGAGGAGGGTGGTGGCCGGGATGACCACGGCGCGCAGCTTCATCGCCGCGAGGGCGGTCTCCCACAGCTCGACCTGGTTGCCGAGCATCACGAGGACGCGGTCCTCGGCGCGGACACCGCGCTCGCGCAGCCAGTTCGCCACGCGGTCGGAACGGGCGGACATCTCCGCGAAGGAGACCCGGACCTCGGAGCCGTCCTCCTCCACGATGTGCAGGGCCGTGCGCTCGTTGCCCTCGGCGATGACGTCCAACCAGTCCAGCGCCCAGTTGAAGGCGTCGGGGCGGGGCCAGGTGAAGCCCTCGTAGGCGGTGGCGTAGTCCGCGCGGTGCTCCAGCAGGAAATCGCGCGCGCTGCGGAACAGTTCGGTCGCCGTCGTCATCTGTCCTCCTCGGTGCCGGACCATTGCCGGGCGGCTCTCTGCCATCGTGTAATCCGTGATGCAGGTCTCACTACCCCCGAACGGGGGTGTGCGCGACGGAACGGGCCGCGAAGGAGTGAGCGCAGTGACGGTGGACGCGGCTGACGTGGTGGAGATCCGCGGTGCGCTGGTGCGGCTGCGGCGCGGCACCGGGCTGCCGGTCGCCTTCGGCGGGCTGGTCGAGTCCGGGCGGCGGCGGGTGCGCATCAGCGAGCTCAGCGGCACGGCGACGGCCGCGCTCAGCGCCCTCGTGGTCAGCTCCGGCAACGGGCTGGGCGGCAAGGCGGTCGCGCTGTCCCGGCCGTGCGCCGTCACCGACTACTCCGTCTCCCGGCAGATCAGCCACGAGTACGACCTGCCCGTCGCGGCGGAGGGCCTGCGGTCGGTGGTGGCGGTGCCGGTGGTGGTACGGCGCCGGGTGCGCGGTGTGCTCTACGGCGCCCTGCGCACGGCGCAGCCGCTGGGCGACCGGACGCTGAGCGCGGCCGTGGAGGCGGCGCGGGACGTGGAGCAGGCGCTGCTGCTGCGGGACGAGGCGGGCGAGCTGCTGGCGGCGGCCCGGCCGGAGCGGGCCCCTGCGGGGGGCGGCGCGGCGTGGGAGCAGGTGCGGGAGGCGCATGCGGCGCTGCGGGCGCTGGCGCCGAGGATCGCGGATGCGGCGCTGCGGGAGGAGTTGCTGCGGGCGTGCGGGATGCTGACGGGCGGCTGCGCCGGGCAGGGCGGCGGGGTGCGGCTCGCTCCGCGGGAGGTGGACGTGCTGGCGTGTGTCGCCGCGGGGGCGACGAACGCGGTGGCCGCGGAGCGGCTGGGGGTGGGGGCGGAGACGGTGAAGGGGTATCTGCGGTCGGCGATGCGGAAGCTGGGGGCGCGGACGCGGGGGGAGGCGGTGGTGGTGGCGCGGAGGGTGGGGTTGCTGCCGTAGCCGTCCGGCGGGTGGGGGGCGTTCGGTGCGGTTGTCGGTCGGGTGCGGGTGTGTGGGGGCTTGGCGCGCAGTTCCCCGCGCCCCTT
>NZ_WWHX01000028.1 GCF_009862125.1 Streptomyces sp. SID5910 | reverse complement strand
GCGGGGCCGGTCGCGGGCCGGTCCGGCGTCCGGGCCTGTCCGGCGTCCGGGCCTGTCCCCGTGTCCTGGGGGTTTCGCGTACCGCCCGGTCCGCGAGACGGGCGTGGGGTCGGCTCGCTTCCACCGATGGTGGCCGGTTAGGTTGCCCTCATGACCGACACGACTGCTCCCCGTACCACCGGCGCCGTGGCCGCCGGCCTCGCCACGATCGCCGCCGACGGCACCGTCCTCGACACCTGGTTCCCCGCCCCCGAACTGTCCGCCGAGCCCGGCCCGACCGGCACCGAGCGGCTCTCCGCCGAGCAGGCCGCCCAGCTGCTCGGCGGCGGCGCGACCGCGGCGGTCGGTCCGGACGCCCGCCGTGGCGTCGAGGTGGTCGCGGTCCGCACGGTCATCGCCTCGCTGGACGACAAGCCGATCGACGCCCACGACGTGTACCTGCGTCTGCACCTGCTCTCGCACCGCCTGGTCAAGCCGCACGGCCAGAACCTGGAGGGCATCTTCGGCCACCTCGCCAACGTCGCCTGGACGTCGCTCGGCCCGGTCGCGGTGGACGACGTCGAGAAGGTGCGGCTCAACGCGCGTGCGGAGGGGCTGCACCTTCAGGTGACGTCGATCGACAAGTTCCCGCGTATGACGGACTACGTCGCCCCCAAGGGCGTCCGCATCGCCGACGCGGACCGCGTCCGCCTCGGTGCGCACCTCTCCGAGGGCACGACCGTGATGCACGAGGGCTTCGTGAACTTCAACGCCGGCACGCTCGGCACGTCGATGGTCGAGGGCCGCATCTCCGCGGGCGTGGTCGTCGGCGACGGCTCGGACATCGGCGGCGGCGCGTCCACGATGGGCACGCTGTCGGGCGGCGGCAACGTGATCATCGCCATCGGCGAGCGGTGCCTGGTCGGCGCGGAGGCGGGCGTGGGCATCGCGCTGGGCGACGAGTGCGTGGTGGAGGCCGGCCTGTACGTCACCGCGGGCACCCGCGTCACGATGCCCGACGGCGAGATCGTCAAGGCCCGCGACCTCTCCGGCGCCTCGAACATCCTCTTCCGCCGCAACTCGGTCACGGGAGCGGTGGAGGCCCGCCCGAACAACGCGGTGTGGGGCGGGTTGAACGAGGTGCTGCACAGCCACAACTGATCACCGGCGGCCTTGACCTGCGGCCGCCTTATCGATCAACGCCGTGACCTGCTGCTGAGCTGTCGGCAGCTGTCGACGTTGGTCAACGCTGAGCGCCCTTCCACGGCCCTAGGACGGCCCGGGAGGGCGCTCGTGTATGGAACGCGACGGGCTTGGACAGTCTTCCTCTGTTAACGGCTGTAAGACTGCGTACTGGCCTAACTGTTGCTTCCTCTCTCTCAGTAACCGTGCCCTCTGCCAACATGTTGCTCATATGCGGTAGAATCCGCTGCCTGTGCCGTGTATCACGTGCGCGTGACTAAAGGGGTGTAGTTATGCAAAACGGCGTCGAGCGAATTGTGAAGCTCGATCAACTCTTGCTGGATCCGAATAATTATCGCTTTCAGGATGACCCCACATTTCAGTTCGCGCAAGCGTTGCGATTCCATGAAACAATGGTTCAGCGCAAGACGTTCGAACGGATCCGTGGCGAGGGGATAAACGACCTTAAAGCCTCGATCAGGCATAACGGATTCCTGACTTTCGAACGCATCATAGTTAGGCCCTACGAGCGAGGAGATCTATTTGTTGTAATTGAGGGAAACAGGCGTGTCGCTGCACTCCGCTCCCTGAAAGAGGACTATGAGGCTGGGATCGATGTGCCGCCGGAGGTTGTTTCTGTATTCCAGGAACTTCCTGTCTCCTGTGTCGAAAGTGATGACTCCGCTCTGCACCTGTCACTCATGGGTATTCGCCATGTGAGTGGAGTGAGGCAGTGGGGCTCCTATCAGAGCTCAAAATTGGTTTCCGAGCTGCATGATGAACACGATTTGGAGTTTTCGGAAATCGGTTCGCGTCTCGGTATGTCCACGCGCGAAGTGACTCGCCGATATCGTGCCTTCAAAGCCCTGCGGCAAATGGAGGAAGATGAAGAATTCTCGGAGTACTGCGAGCGGCGAATGTACCCAATGTTCCACGAGGCAGTCTCTCAGCCGATGATTCGCCAGTGGCTTCAGTGGGACGAGTCGTCTTCAGAGTTCAAGGACGAAACGAACCTTCGCCACTTCTATGAATTGATTGCTTCGATTCAAAACGATGAGGGGTTGGAAACCAAGGCGAAGATCACCACAGCTAATGAAGTGCGTGAGCTTAAGACCATCATTGGCTCCCCTGAGGCTCGTATGGTGCTCTCCGATCCTAATCGCAGCTTTGCGGAGGCTCTCGCCGTAGCCAAGACCGAGGAGTTGCAGCACGCTTGGACCACTCAGGTAGCTGAGGCAAACAAGGCCTTGGCCGGCATCCCGGCTCTCGAACTGCGGAGGCTTGAGCCGGAACACCTAGCCGTATTGGAGACGTTGAGTCAGACTCTGCAGGACGTCCTCGACACGTATCGTCGCCTGGCACGTTCATAGCATGGCTAGACCCAAATTCAACGCCCTTGTCGACAGGCTAATTACGTCAGTCGACATCGATGATCCGCCACGGCACTTAGTAGAGCTGATAACGGCAGCGTACGTGCAACTTGACGTACCTGAGCTGGATGCCCAAATATGGGCTGAGGATTCCCTGCATAGAGTCTCGCAGCGGCTTACCTCCCTGCATAATGAGCTGATTCAAGATGGGCGAAGCTTGCGGTATGCGTTCAACTCATCGGACGTCCTGTATCTGCAAGGCGCATGCTTCGTCGAAAGTGGCATAGACGACGAAGATGCGGCTAGCCGTAAACGCCGCCGGAGTGCCACTCATCGTCTGGCTTCAGCCATTGGCCAACTAGAGCCAGCAGAGTTCGAAAAATTGTGCGTTATCGCGCTCGAGGGTTTGGGTGCTTACGAGGTGAAGCTAACCCCTTACAGGGCCGATCAGGGTATCGATTTTTATGGACGCCTAAGGGTCGGGAGCGCACTGGCCGATATTGCAGGATATCCGCCAGTATTCGATAAGTTCTGCGTTTGGGTGATCGGCCAGGCCAAGCACTACGAAGCGACTCAGGTGGCGACTTTCGACCTTCGAGAGCTTGTTGGCTCTGTGCAGTTGGCGCGCAGCGGAGAGTATGGTTCCGTCAATGACAGGTACCCGGACATGAAGATTAGGTCCTGTGATCCGATCTTCAGCCTCTTTATGACGAGCGGAACCATCAGTCGCGAAGCTTGGCTTTTGTGTCGCAATAGTGGAGTGATTGCGATCGACGGTGACTCTTTTTCTCACATACTTTCTGAGACTAGCATCGAGTTGGATGCCCCTGACCTCCAAGCTGTCGAAAAACTTAGAGCATTCATCGCTGAAAAGCAGCCGGTGGTCAGGTGATATATCAGGTCGGTGGAGCGGCTTTGGGCTGGAGCTGCTTTGGGGCGAGTGATCTTGGCCCCGTAAGCTGATGGCGAGTCGGGCAGTCTGTGGACCTGCCCGTTAAAGTACGACGTTGGGGCCAAGATCTTAGAGGCTCGCCCCAAAGTGGCTGCCTAAAGCCGTGGAGCCGACCGCCCCAGCCACAGAGGGTGTCTCCCCACTTCATGCCCGCAGCCGCCGAGCGCGCCGCCGGGCGCGGCCAGCCGGGGCGAAGACAGGAGGCGGGCCGCGCCGTAGAGGCGGCGCGCGCCCGCGCCGTGCGCGGGCCTTGATGAAGTAGGGAAAGTTCTACCGCGTCCATGATCCGGAACGTGTCCGGTCCCGGTAGATGCTTGACACTTCGATCCCAGCTGATGGTTGACGGTGGCCGTGATCGGCTTTTCTGTGCACGTCGTTGCGGCGTGTGGCAGGAGGCCGGGATTGGCGCTGGTGGAGTTGTCGGTTGTCGAGCAGAGATACCGGGCTGTGCTTGCGGTGCTGGCGGGTGCGACGGTGACGGAGGTCGCCGCGTCGCTCGGGGTGTCCAGGCAGACGGTGAGCGGGTGGAAGTCCCGCTATGAGGCCTCGGGCCTGGGTTGGCGGACCGGTCGCGTAGGCCGTCGTCGTGTCCGCATCAGGCCTCTGCGGAGGTGGAGGCGGCGGTGTGTGAGTTGCGGCGTAAGCATCCGAGGTGGGGTCCGCGGCGGATCGCGTTCGTGCTGGAGCGGTCCGGGAACGTGACGCCGGTGCCGTCGCGGATGACCGTGTATCGGATCCTGGTCCGGCATGGGCTGGTGGAGCCGGGGGTTCGGCGCCGGAAGCGGTCGGATTACAAGCGCTGGCAGCGGGACCGTCCGATGCAGTTGTGGCAGATGGACATCGTGGGCGGCGTGATGCTCGTCGACCCGGTGACGGGTATGTTGACCGAGGCCAAGATCGTGACCGGGGTGGACGACCATTCCCGGTACTGCGTGATCGCGCAGGTGGTGGAGCGGGCGACCGGACGGGCGGTCTGCGCGGCCTTCGCCCGGGCCTTGCAGAGGTTCGGGGTGCCGGATGAGGTGCTGACCGACAACGGAAAGCAGTTCACCGACCGGTTCGGGCAGGGCGGTGAGGTGCTGTTCGACCGGATTTGCCGGGAGAACGGGATCGCGCACCAGCTCACCCAGCCGGCCTCGCCGACCACGACGGGCAAGGTCGAGCGGTTCCATCAGACGCTGCGGCGTGAACTCCTCGACGACTGCGGCGCGTTCGAGAGCATCGAGCAGGCTCAGGCAGCACTGGATCGTTGGGTGGAGGAGTACAACTCGATGCGTCCGCATCAGGCCCTGGACATGCAGTCCCCGGCGGACCGGTTCGCCCCGATTGCGGAACAGGAGCGGGACATCCTGGGTCTGAAGATCCCCGGAGTGCTTGCGCTGGTGCCGCAGCAGCGGACACCTCCAGCGGACCCCGGACCCGGTCGAAGCCTCGCCCGGGCCGGCCGGCCTTCCTGAGCCGGTCCCGGCGGCGGTGCTGGTGGAGCCCGGTGGGCCGGTGGAGTTCGAGCGGGTGGTGCCTGCGAGTGGGAATCTGCAGGTCGCGGGCAAGCAGTTCTGGCTGGGTCCGGCCCGTTCAGGCCTGACGGTGACCTTCTGGGCCGACACCTCGGTGATCCATCTGCTGATCGCCGGGGCGCGGATCAAGACCGTGCGGTCGCACCTGTCGGTGGCGGATCTGGGACGGCTGGCGGCCCGGGGCGGACGTGAGGCCGGACCGGTCCCGCTGCCGGCCGGTGACGGGGCGGCGTTCGAGGTGGACCGGGTCGTGAACAACAGCGGCCTGGTCGGCCTGGGCGGGCACCAGGTGCTGGCCGCCGCGGAGATCCTCGGCGGCCGCCAGGTGGGCATCCGCATCGACGGCGAGACCCTGTCGTTCTTCGATCCGTCCTCACGGGAACTGCTGAGAGTGCGGCCCAACCCGCTGACCGGCGAGGAAGTCCGCAGGCTGCGGGGCCTGCGTCCGGCCGGACCGCCACCGCGTCCGGGCATCGAGCCCGTGCGGGTGCAGCGGCGGGTCAGCGCGGTGGGCACCGTCTTGGTCTGCCGCCAGACCGTCTCCCTCGGCCGCCCCTCCGCAGGGCAGACCGTGACCGTGCACGTGTCGGACACGACGATCAGCGTCGAGCTGGACGGCCAGATCCGCGTCATCCGGCGCACAACCGACGCCCCGGTCCGTAACGTGAAAGCGAACAAGCCCCACGGGGCTCCCTACGTTGTCTAGGCCCACCGTCAAGCATCACCCGGGACAGAAACGTCAGGCATCAACTGGGATCCGACACATGATCGGCATTGCTCGATCGTGGCCCTGTCGGCTCACCGCACGTCTCGGCTAACGTTCCAGTGTGCCTTCTGCGCTGGATACGCCTCGGGGAGCGGCTGCACTCGCCGAGTCCCTGCTTCCCCGGCTCGGGAAGCGTTGGCTGCACACTCAGGCGGTGGCTGCCCGTGCTCAGGAAGCTGTCGCGGCTGTGCCTGACGTTGATCGGGGGCTTCTCGTCGCCGCAGCGTGGTTGCATGACATCGGGTATGCCCCTGAACTGCGGGACACCGGGTTCCATTCGCTGGATGGTGCCCGTCATCTGGAGGCGTTGGGCGCGCCTGCGCGGCTCGTGCGACTGGTTGCCCATCACTCCGGGGCCGTGTATGAGGCCGAGCAGCGCGGGTTGTTGGCGGAGTTGGCTGTCTATGAGCGGGAGGACTCTCCGGTTCTCGACGCGTTGGTCTTCGCCGACATGACGACCGGTCCTGCCGGGCAGTCCTTCGACTTCGATGCCCGGATCGATGAGATCCTGGTCCGCTACGAGCCGGGCAGTGAAGTGCACGACGCGATCAGCAAGGCGCGTCCGTATCTTCAGGGTGCCGTCGAGCGGACCCTCGGCCGCCTCGCCGGTCAGCCGATGTAGGGCTCGGTCCGGTCGGCCAGGCCGTGGTCGATCCGCATCCGCATCGATGGGTGGATGCTCAGCTCGTCCAGCTTGTTCGGATCCACGAAGGACACCTCCTTGCTCTCGCTGCTCGTGCGCAGCTCGCCGCCGACGATGTGGGCGTGGAAGCAGATGGAGAACTGTTGGCGCACCTCGCCGTCGTCGTACGCCATGACGTGCCCGGGGTTCGTGTAGATCCCGACCAGGCCGGTCACCTCCACGTCGAAGCCGGTCTCTTCCTTGGCCTCGCGCACCGCCGCGTCGGGCGCTGACTCGCCCAGGTCGATGCCGCCTCCGGGGAGAGCCCAGAGGTCGTTGTCCGTCCTGTGGATGAGCAGGACTTCTCCGGCCTCATTGCGGGCCACCGCGGTCACGGACGGGACGAGGCTGTTCGCCTTCGGGGCGTTCGGATCGTTGAAGTAGTCGACTCGTGCCATGGGTTCAGCGTTGCACGTCCTGGCCCCGCTCCCACGCGTAATCGAAGCTCCGCATGTAGTGCCTGAACGTTCGCGCTCCCGGCAGGTACTTGAAGTGCATCACCGGGTTCTGCCCGGCGGGTGCTCCGAGTACATGTGGGTTCACCAGGACGTCGTCGTCGAACCGGTAGATCGAGTTGTAGAGGATCGTGTCGTGCAGGCGCACTTCGACGCCGGGTGTCGACATGGCAGGTTGGACGTACCGGCGCGTGATCCGGGCTCGCGCCGCGAGGTCGTTGCCGATGCCCTCCTCCTCGCCGCGCTGGCGGACGATCTCGGACTCCGGGTCGCCCAGCAGGATGCGGACCTGTGCGCCGGCCTTCGCCTTCTCGGCC
The DNA here is from genome assembly GCF_009862125.1 of Streptomyces sp. SID5910. GTDB lineage: Bacteria > Actinomycetota > Actinomycetes > Streptomycetales > Streptomycetaceae > Streptomyces. The sequence goes on along the minus strand of NZ_WWHX01000028.1, from coordinate 5,238 downwards.
AACTGGTCCGGCAGGTCCGGTTGGCTGTCGAAGAGGAACAGGCCCGCGTACACCAGGATGTCGACCTGGTCCGTCGCCCTCTCGATCAGCGACGACCAGAGCGGGGCAGGGACCGCACCTCGGTGCGGATAGTAGGTGATCAGCTCGGACGCGCTCGCCTTCTCGGCCTGCTTCTCGACTGACGGCCAGAGATAGACCTCGTCTACTCCGAGGAAGCTCGCGGCCTTCCAACGGTGTCCCCGGTGGGGCGTCCGGTTGGTGGTGATCCAGCGCTCGACGCTCTTGGGGTCCACTCCGACGTGTTCAGCAACGGACTGGGTCGTCTCGCCCTTCGCCGAAATCGCCGCGCGCAGGCGCTCGTTCGCCATGACAGGTCCTTCCAGAGGGGCGGCTCAGGGACGTTTTGACGGTAGCTCAGACGTCCCTGGGTGTCCCTACGGACCGTGATGCGTCCACCGCTTTGCGTGGTCTTCTGTGCTCGTTGGCGAAGCAGCCGGTCACCCGCCTGCGCGAGTTCAGGAGAACGACGATGCGTCATGTATCTGCCGAGACCGTCATCGACCGGCGGTCGCCTGTCGAACGCTGGTTGTTGTCCGCCGCCCCCGCGCCCGGACAGACCCGCAGGGACTGGGCGCGGCAGGGTGTGGCCTTGCTGCCGCTGGGCGTCCTGTTCTCCGCCGTACGGATTCCGGGACGGCTGGTGCAAGCCGTGGCCGGAAGTGCGAGTGCCCAGGGGGTCGATGACTTCCTCGACGAAGCACTTGATGGCGGTCCGGTGATCTGCGATCCCCGTGGCCCCCGCTACTACGCCCTCGTACCTGCGAATGTCCCGGCGACCTGGCGTCAGGCAGTGGATGACTGGCGTCGGTCGGCGGACGTTGACTGTCTGGGGCGTGACACCTATCTGGGCGTTCCTCGGATTGACAGGACGGGGTTTGATCCGCACACGTTCGCCGGCTATTGGGCCGTGGCCATTTCGTCTCCGGGCCGCCTGTGCCCGCCGCTCACCGTGGCCCGGCTGATCGCCGCCGGAGTGCACCTACTGCCGGACGAGAGAGAAGAGTGGCCTGCATGCGCGCCCCTGCGGTGACGCGACCGGCAACGCCGTTCACCAGCCTAGGCCGATCCTCCGCAGTAGTCGGCTCATGGGTAGACCGGCGTCGCGCCCGTGGCGGCGAGTGACAGGTCCCGGAGATCGCCTGGAAGGTCGGCGTCTACGCCCGGTCACCTCTCCCGCGGTGAGGCCGACGGGTCTGGGATCCGACGGCTGGGAGCTGAGTCTCGTCGGTGGTCAGGGTTTCGTGCGCCGTCAGCAGGCGGGCCGTCGTCTCCGCGTCCGCCGGGCGGAGCGGTGGGCGTACCGGGCCTGCGGGGAGGGTGAGGGCGTTCAGGAGGGCCTTCGCTGTGACAGTGCCCGGTAGGTCCGACGCCATCATCAGGTCCGTGAGGGGGATCGTTCGGCGGTGGAGCCCGGCCGCCTTCCCTGTGTCGCCCGCGTCGTACGCGTCCAGGGTCGCCCGGAACGGTTCCGGGGCCACGTTCGCCACCGTGCTGACGTAGCCCGCCGCGCCGATCGCGTACAGGGGGAGGATCTGCTCGTCGCAGCCCGCGTAGTACGCCAGGTCCGTGCGGGACATGACCTTCTGGGTGCCCAGGAGGTCGTAGGCGCAGTCCTTGACGGCCACGATGCGTGGGTGAGAGGCCAGGCGGATGAGCGTGGCGGGTTCGATGCGTACTCCCGTGCGGGCCGGGATGTCGTACAGCATGACCGGCAGGTCGCAGGCGTCCGCGATGTCCCGGAAGTGGGCCTCCAGGGCGTCCTGCGGGGGTCTGCTGTAGTACGGCGCGGACACCAGGAGGCCGGTCGCGCCCGCCTTCTCGGCCGACCGTGCCAGCTCCACCGTGTGCCTCGTGTCCGCGGTGCCCACCCCCGCGATCAGCGGCACCCCGTCCCCGACGGCTTCGCGTACCGCCTCGATCAGCGTCGCCTTCTCCGCGTCCGTGGTGGTCGGTGATTCGCCCGTCGTGCCGGACAGCACCAGGCCGTCGCAGCCCCGGGAGACCAGCCGGTCGGCGAGCACCTGGGCGCCGGCCAGGTCGAGTGCGCCCGTCCCGGTGAAGGGCGTGACCATGGCGCACAGCGCGCGGCCGAAGGGGCGGGAGAGGGACTTGGTCGTCGTCATGGAGGTAGTGTCGGCCGACTGTTGGTGTAGCTCTACTTAAATTTGCTACGAACTATGGGTAAGGAACGCTGACTATTCCAGGCCAAGGGTAGTGCTCCGCGGGCCGGGGTACCCGGATGCCTCCGAACCGAGAGGAGGCGGAACACCGTGACCGGGACCATGCACACCAGGCCTGTGCACGACGAGCACCACTCCGTGGGCGAACTCGTCGGTCAGGCCACCGAACAGCTCTCCCGGCTCGTGCGCCAGGAAGTGGCCCTTGCCAAGGTCGAGCTGGCCGAGAAGGGCAAGCGCGTCGGGCGTGGCGGCGGAATGATGGGCGCCGCGGGCGCCATCGCCTACGTAGGACTGTTCGCCCTGGCCGGCACGGCCACCGCCGCGCTCTCGCTGGCGCTGCCCGTCTGGGCCGCGGCACTCATCGTGACGGCGCTGCTGTTCGTGATCGCGGGCGTCCTGGCCATGACCGGCCGCGCCCAGCTCCGCCGTGCCGCACCCCCCACGCCCGAGCAGACCCTCGGCAGTGTCAAGGCCGACGTGGACGAGATCAGGGAAAGGGCGCATCGATGACCGACGCGACGAGCGGAGACGGCGCGAGGACCGGCTCCACCGCGCAGCCGACCGGGGCCAAGGGGCCCGACGAACTGCGACGGCAGATCGAACAGACCCGCAGCCAGCTCGGCGACACCGTGGAGGAGCTGGCGGGGAAGGCGGACGTGAAGGGCCGCGCCAAGGCCCGGGGCGCCGACCTCAGGGACAAGGCCGGTGCCATGACCGTGCAGCTGCGCAGTTCCGCCGCGCAGGCCGGTCACAGCGTGCAGGACAAGGCGAGCCGGGCCACGCACACCGCGCAGGACAAGGCGAGCCGGGCCACGCACACCGCGCAGGACAAGGCGCGTCACGCGGGGCAGGCCGCGCAGGACAAGGCCGACCAGGCCGGTCACACCGCGCAGCACCGGGCCCGGCAGGGCGTGCCCGAACGGATGCGCGGCATGGTCCGGGCCGGGAAGCGGCATCCGCGTCCGATGCTCGTCGCCGGCGCGGCGGCCGGCGCCGTGGTCGCGGCGAGCATGCTGCGGCGCCGGCGGCACGGGCCCTGCTGACCCGGACGACACGACGGCGCGACGAGGGGCCCCGCGAACGAGGGGCCCCTCGTCGCGTCTGCGTCATGCCGGCCGGCCGACGTGCTTGACCTCAACCTTGGTCGAGGCCGGAGGGTGGTGCGTGCACCCGACGACCACCGAACAGTGGAGGCCGGCATGACCCGCCGTACCGACGCACACCCCGACCTCGAACGCCCCGACGCGCAGGCCCCGTTCTTCAGCACCTGGCGCGTCGGCACCCCCGAGCGGCAGCGGCTGACCGTCGACTCCATCGCCCGCACCTGGGAGCGCCGCCCCTGGCCCGCCGAGGACCTGCTGAGCTACCACGTCTACACCGGCCACGACGGCAGCACCCTCCTGCACCACTCGCAGTGGGCGAGCGAGCACGCGTACGAGGCCTTCGTGAAGACGCACCGGCAGGAACGGGTGGACGAGATCGACACCCTCGTCCCCGGCATCGAGCGGCTGGGCCTCGGCCGGTACCGGCGCCACCGCAGCGGCACCCGTGCCCATGCCCCCGTCCCCGGCTGCGTCGTCATCGTCGACGTCGAGTTCGACGGGCCCGACCCCGACCGGCAACGCGCCTGGATCGACGCCGTGTTCGACGCCCTGGCGAGCGAACCCGAGCCCGCCCCGGGCGGGATCTCCGCCCACTTCCACCTCAGCACCGACGGCACCCGCGTCCTCAACTACGCCGAGTGGGAGAGCGCCCAGGCCCACATCGACGCCCTCGCCGCACCCGGCGACGGCGTCGGCTCGGCCACGGCCGCGTGGGAGCGGGTACAGAACTGGCCGGGTCTGAAGAGCAGCACGGTCGAGCGCTACGACCACGCCCTCGGCCTCGTGCCCCGCTGAACCCGCCCCCACGTCACCCGGTCAGGGGCGGAACCGCAGCACCTGCGGGTCGTGGTCGCTGATCTGGTCGGGGAACTCGGCGTTGATGTGCACGCTGTCGTAGGACAGGTGCCCCTCACGCCGGATCGACGGGCTGACCAGGATCTGGTCGAGGACCTGGCTGTTGCCCTGGTAGACGTACGAGTAACGCTCGCTGCGCGGCAGGGACTTGACCGCCGACCAGAGCGCGCCGCCGTCCTCCAGGATCCTCGCCGTCCCCGAGAACTCGAAGTCGTTGATGTCGCCGAGGGCGATGACGTCCGCGTTCTTCTGGGCCGAGAGGATGTCCTTGACGAAGGTGTTCACCGCCTTCGCCTGGGCGTGCCGCTGCGTCTCCGAGCTGCGCACCGGCGGCTGGTACTGCCCGGCCAGACCCTGGTCGCCGCCCTTGGAGTTGAAGTGGTTGGCGATGACGAAGACCGTCCGGCCGCGGAAGACGAACTCGCCGGCCAGCGGCTTGCGGCTGTTCTCCCAGGCCGCGTTCGCCGGGTCGACCCGGCCGGGGGAGTGCGTGAGCACCGCCTTGCCGCGCACCTTCGCCACCCCGGTCGCGGTGGTCGCGTCACCGGCCGCGCGGTCGGTGAAGGAGACGCGCTCCGGGTTGAACAGGAACGCCTGGCGGATGTTGCCGCCGGGCTCACCGCCGTCCGCCTTGTCGACCGGGTCGATGCCGCGCCACTCGTAGCGCGGGCCGCCGGCGGCGACGATCGCGTCGATCAGCTTGCCGACCGTCACGTCGGCGGCCACCGTGCCGTCGTCCGTGGCACCGTTGTTGTCCTGGATCTCCTCCAGGGACACGATGTCGGGCGACTTCAGGTGGTGCACGATCGCGTCGGCGTGCGCGGCGAAGGTGGCGTCGGACGGGTCGAGGTTCTCGACGTTGTACGTGGCCACCGCCAGCTCGCGGCCGCTCTGCGCACGTGTCGACTCGCGCTCGATGCCCCCGCTCCGCAGGGCGCCGATCTCGCTCGCGACCAGGGTGTAGCCGCCGAACTGGTTGTAGTCCAACGGGCCGGCGGTGGTGCCGGTGAGGGTGTCGCCGACGGTGGCGGCGGGGAAGA
>NZ_WWHX01000292.1 GCF_009862125.1 Streptomyces sp. SID5910 | reverse complement strand
GGGGCCGCGGGGGCGGGGGAAGTCCCGGGGGCCGCGGGCGGCGTGGGACCGGCGGCCGGCCACGCGGAACCGGCGTGCCCCGCCGGGCCCGGGTGCGTCGCCGAACCCGCGTGCCCCGCCGAACCCTCGTGCCTCGCCGAACCCTCGTGCGTCTCCGGACCCTCGTGCGCCGCCGGGCCCTCGTGCCCCGCCGAACCCGCGTGCGTCGCCGCACCCTCGTGCCCCGCCGAACCCTCGTGCTCCGCCGAACCCGCGTGCTCCGCCGAACCCGCGTGCGTCGCCGGACCCGCGTGCGTCGCCGCACCGGCAGGCCCCGACGGACCGCCGTGTGTCACCCGGCCGGCAGGGCCCGTCGGACCGTCGTGCGTCACCCGGTCGGCAGGCCCCGCCGGTCGGCCGTGTGTCGCCGAACGGTCGGCCGCCGCCGTCCCGGAGGGTCCCGGTGTCCGGGAGGGCCCCGCCCCGTCCGTGTCCCCCGCCCGGCCCGCGGGCCCCGCCCGGTCCGCGGGCCTCGGCCTGGTGCTGGGCGGGGTCGGGGCCAGCAGCTCGCCGTGCAGGGACCGTAGCTCCGGGCCCGGGTCCGTGCCCAGGCGGTCCGCGAGCAGGCGTCGTACGCCCTCGTACGCGACCAGGGCCTCCGCCGTGCGGCCCGTGTCGCGCAGGGCGCGCAGCCGCAGGGTCTGGAGGGACTCGTCCAGGGGGTGCCCGTCGCACAGCGCGGTCAGCTCCGGCAGCGCGTGCTCCGCCTGCCCGAGGTCCAGCGCGGCGGCGTGGCGGGCGCGCAGGACGTCCAGGTGCCGGGTCTCCCAGCGGGCCGCCTCCGCGGTGCGGTCGGGCAGGTCGGCGAGGGCGGGGCCGCGCCACAGGGCGAGCGCGTCGTCGAGGAGCTCGGCCGCCTTGTCCGGGTCGCCGTCGGCGAGGGCGCGGGAGCCCTCACCGGCCAGCCGGTCGAAGCGGTGCAGGTCGATGTCGTCGGGGACGGCGGCGAGCCGGTAGCCGCCGTCGGCGGAGGCGACCGCGCCCGCGCCGAGCGCCCGGCGCAGCCGGCCGACCAGTGCCTGGAGGGCGCCCGGCGCGTCGGCGGGCGGGTCGTCGCCCCACACCTCCTCCACCAGCAGCCCCACGGGCACGGCGCGGCCGGGCCTGAGGGCGAGCACGGTCAGCAGGGCACGCAGCCGCGCCCCGCCGACGGGGACGGCCGTGCCGTCGGGGCGGAGTGCCTGGGTGGTGCCGAGGATGCGGTAGCGCACGGGGTCCATTGTCCCTGGTGTCGTCGGGGCCGGTCACGGGGTTTCTCGGGAGCGGCGTGGCAACGCCCTGTCCGGGCCCGCCCGGAGACCGCCCGGGCCTCGCCGAACACGTGCCGCGCCGGGTACGGTCGGGCAGTCCCGCGCCCCGCGAGGGCCCGCCGTACGCACGCACGTCACGCACGCACGTCAGTCACGCACGTCAGTCAGGGAGTCCCATGACCGCCGCCACCACCCGTCCCAGCGACCGGCGGATCAGTCCCGTCTTCCTCGGGATCGTCGCCGTCATGGCGGTCACGGGGTGGGCCACCTGGACCGGGTTCGCCGAGCAGCCGGGCGTGGCCGTGTTCCTGTTCGTGACGGCCGCGTGGGTCGTCTCGCTGTGCCTGCACGAGTACGCGCACGCCCGTACCGCCCTGCACAGCGGCGACATCTCGGTCGGCGCGAAGGGCTATCTCACGCTGAACCCGGTGAAGTACACGCACGCGCTGCTGAGCATCGTGCTGCCCGTGCTGTTCGTGATCATGGGCGGGATCGGTCTGCCGGGCGGCGCGGTGTTCATCGAGCGGGGCCGTATCCGCGGGCGCTGGCGGCACAGCCTGATCTCGGCCGCGGGCCCGCTGACGAACGTGCTGTTCGCCGCCGTGTGCACGGCCCCGTTCTGGCTGGACGCGCTGGACGGCGTGCCGCGCGACTTCCGGCTCGCGCTCGCCTTCCTCGCGCTGCTCCAGGTCACGGCCGCGATCCTGAACTTCCTGCCGGTGCCGGGCCTGGACGGCTACGGGGTGGTCGAGCCCTGGCTGTCGCACGGCGTGCGGCGGCAGGTGGAGCCGTTCGCGCCGTTCGGGCTGCTGTTCGTGTTCGCGCTGCTGTGGCTGCCGGCGGTCAACGGCGTGTTCTTCGACGCGGTCGACGCGATCCTGCGCGGGCTGGGGATCAGCGACTTCGACTCGTACTGCGGCTTCGAGCTGTACCGGTTCTGGCAGACGGCCGACGTCTGCTCGGTCAGTTAGCGACCGACTCGCGGCGCGGGGTGCGGCCTCGCTTCACGTAGTACCAGCACATGTTGGACGACAGGCCCGTCAGCAGCACCCAGACGACGCCGATCAGCACGCTGCCCTGCACGAAGGAGACGACGGCGGCGACCACGGCGAGCACGCAGACGATCAAGGCGTAGACGGCGAGGCGGGGCATGGGCGGGGCTCCTGTCGGGGGACACGTGCGGGTACTGCGGACACGGCCGGCAGCGGCGTACCGGCACCCACCAGTGTCCCCCATCGCCTCATACGTCGGTGACGCGGAGCCCGGCGTGTGCCTTGTAGCGGCGGTTGACGGAGATCAGGTTGGCGACCAGCGACTCGACCTGGTGGGCGTTGCGCAGCCGCCCGGCGAAGACGCCGCGCATACCGGCGATGCGGCCTGCCAGGGCCTGGACGATCTCCACGTCGGCGCGCTCCTCGCCGAGGACCATCACGTCGGTGTCGATCTCGTCGATCTCCGGGTCCTGGAGGAGGACGGCCGAGAGGTGGTGGAAGGCGGCGGCGACCCGGCTGTCCGGCAGCAGGGCGGCGGCCTGCTCGGCGGCGCTGCCCTCCTCGGGCTTGAGGGCGTAGGCGCCCTTCTTGTCGAAGCCGAGCGGGTTGACGCAGTCGACGACGAGCTTGCCGGCGAGTTCCTCGCGCAGGGACTCCAGGGTCTTGCCGTGGCCCTCCCACGGGACGGCGACGATCACGACGTCACTGCGCCGCGCGGTCTCGGCGTTGTCGGCGCCCTCGATGCCGTGCCCGAGCTCCTCGGCGGCGGCCTGGGCGCGCTCGGCGGCGCGGGAGCCGACGATCACCTTCTGGCCGGCCTTGGCGAGGCGGTACGCGAGGCCCTTGCCCTGCGGGCCGGTGCCGCCGAGCACGCCGACGACGAGCCCGGAGACGTCGGGCAGGTCCCAGGGGTCCTTGGCGGGGGCCTTCTGTGCGGCGCTGTCGGTAGAGGTCATGGCCCGACCCTACGTCCGCGCCGGGCTCCGCACCGGTCCGGGTTCCGCCGGGCCCCGGCCGCACACCGGCATCCACCATCGCGGTGGCGGCGCCGTCAGCTGGTCCGCCGGTGGGGACAGCCGGGACGGGTGCGGCCTGGTCCCGTCCGCACCGGCCGCCGCACCGGCCGGGACAGCGAGTCCGGGCGCCGCAAGGCCCCGCTCGCACAGCGGCATCTCACCATCGCGGTGGCGGCGGCGCCGTCAGCTGGTCCGCCAGCCGGGAGAGGCGGTCCCGGAACCGGCGTCGGCCCCGCTGCGGGGGCACCGCGTTCTCCCCGGCCGCCGCGCTGACCAGATGCTGCACCGTGTCCAGGTCCAGCTCGGCCCCCTCCGGCACGGCCAGCGCCTCGTGCGCCATCGCCGTCAGCTCCCGCTCACCGCTGCCCAGCGCCAGCACCGTCGCCCCGGCCCGCCGCGCGTCGTGCACCCGTTCCAGCAGCCCGGCCCCCGGCTCGTCCGGCGTCACCACCAGCAGGGTCTCCCCGCGCCGCGCCGCCGCCAGCCGTCCCAGCCCCACCGCCAGATGCGCCGGGTCCGACGGCCGCGCGCCGTGCCGCACCAGGGTCGGCGCCAGCTCCGGGGTCCCCGACCACGCGGCCTCGTCCACCAGGTGGGCGGCCAGATGCCAGGGCTCGTATCCCGCCGTCCCCACCAGCAGCAGCCCGCCCCCGTGCGGCACCACCGATCCGCGCAGGGCGCCCGCGAAGCGCCGGGTGGCTCCCAGCCACTCGGTCCCGGCGAGCACGTCCCGCAGCAGCGCTACCCGTACGGCGTCCATGCGACGGCATCCTGCCGCAACCCGGCCCACCGGTCGGGGCGTTCGCCCCGGATTCCCCCGACCCGGGGACGGTGCGCGCGGCGCGGGTGCGGGGTTGCGTGGTCCGGCGTTGGTGCGGGGCGGGGGTGGGTCGCGTGGCCCGGCGCCGCCGGGGTGCCGCTGCGCCCACCCGTGCCGCCC
>NZ_WWHX01000291.1 GCF_009862125.1 Streptomyces sp. SID5910 | reverse complement strand
TGGCTGACCTGCGAGGAGACCGAGGACAAGGCCGGCAAGAACGGCATGACCAAGGACCACGGCTACGTCTTCGAGGTCGACCCCGAGGACCGCCGCGCCAACCGGAACCCCAAGCCCGTCAAGGCGCTCGGCCGCTACGCCCACGAGGCCGTCGTCATCGACCCCAAGCGCGGCGACGCGTACCTCACCGAGGACGCCTCCGGCCCCAACGGCCTGCTCTACCGCTGGACCCCGCCGCAGGGCTTCCGGCACGGCCGCGGCCGGCTGCGCACCCTCGCCGACGACGCCGGCGTGCTGGAGGCGTTCAAGTGCTTCGACTCCGGCGGCAAGTTCGTCGACGACCTCTCCCGCGCCATGAAGACCGGCACCGTCTACGGCGTCGACTGGGTCGAGGTCCCCGACCGGGACGCGAAGACGACGTCCGTGCGCAAGCAGTTCGCCGACGGCGAGGTCAAGCGCGCCCGCAAGCTGGAGGGCATGTGGTGGGCCGACGGCGGCACCTACATCGTCTCCTCCTACGCCCGTGACGAGAGCCCCGGCCGCCCGCACGACGGCCAGGTCTGGTTCTACGACCCCAAGCGCCGCACCCTCACCCTGAAGGTCCTCCTCGGCGTCAACGCCGCCCCGGACGCCGACGGCGCCTTCGACGGCCCCGACAACATCACCGTCTCGCCCTACGGCGGCCTCGTCATCGCCGAGGACGGCGAGGGCGTCCAGCACTTGTTCGGCGCCACCGACAGCGGCCGGACCTACCCCATCGCCCGCAACGAACTGAACATCGGGTCCGAGGAGGAGCCCGAGTACAGCGAGTTCACCGGCGTCACCTTCTCGCCCGACGGCCGCACCCTGTACGCCAACATCCAGACGCCCGGCATCATGCTGGCCATCACGGGTCCGTGGAAGCGGCACAAGCGCGGCAATTAATTCGCTCGCCCGACCGACGGCCGCCCTTTTAGAGTGATGAACGTCCAGGTGCGCAGGCAGGACCTACTTCCACTCATAATGGGGCGGTCACGGGTTCGAGTCCCGTCTCCGGCACAACGCGCCGGTGTAGCTCAGGGGTTAGAGCACCTTGTCGGTTCCGCCGACCTGAACTCTGGACACCGAAAACCTCACGCACCTCCCGGTGCGCGGGCCACGGCTACTTCTTCTCCAAAAAGAACCCGATGCCGCGGCCGACCTGATCTCGGGAGGCGCAGCGAATGGCAGAGTGCCCGTCCCGTCGCCGATTCCGGCCTCGGGCACCTTCCCTTCGCCACGCCTTCCTCCGGACGAATTCGGGGGAATTCACCATGGCGCGTTTCAACACCCGGGCGGCGAAGGCCCAGCCCACTTCCCGCGTGACGTCGACGGGCCGCGTCCTCACCACCCACCAGGGCGGCCGGGGCCGCGAGCGCGATCCGCGCTCCGAGCTCTTCCTGCTGGCGGTCGCCAACTTCGTGTCGCAGCGGACCTTCTACGAGTCCGGCACCGACCGCGACGACCGGTTCGCCGCGCTCGTGCGCGAGCTCGCCCTCACCGACCCGTCCTGGACGGCCGGCCTGCTCGGCTGGCTGCGCCGCGAGGGCAACCTGCGCACCGCCTCGCTCGTCGGCGCCGCCGAGTACGTCAAGGCCCGCCTCGACGCCGGCGCCACCGACGGCCCCACCAACCGCGAGGTCGTCGCCTCCGTGCTCCAGCGGCCCGACGAGCCCGGCGAGCTGCTGGCCTACTGGACGGCGACGTACGGCCGCGCCGTGCCCAAGCCGGTCAAGCGGGGCATCGCCGACGCCGTACGACGGCTCTACCACGGCAAGTCGCTGCTGAAGTACGACACCGCGTCCAAGGGGTACCGCTTCGGCGACATCCTCAACCTGGTGCACGCGGCGCCGGACCCGGACAAGGCGTGGCAGGGCGAGCTGTTCCAGTACGCGCTGGACCGCCGGCACAACCCCGACACCGCGGTGCCGCCCGCGTCGAACCGTGTCCTGGTCGCCCACCGCGAGCTGATGGCGCTGCCCGTCGAGCGGCGGCGCGCGGTCGTCACCGCACCCGGCGGTGCCGAGCGGCTCGCGGCGGCCGGCATGACGTGGGAGATGCTGGCCGGCTGGCTCCAGGGGCCGATGGACAAGGCGGCCTGGGAGGCCGTGATCCCGTCCATGGGCGCCATGGCACTGGTGAGGAACCTGCGCAACTTCGACGAGGCCGGGGTGTCCGACGAGGTCGCCGCGCAGGTCGCGGCGCGGATCAGCGACCCGGAGCAGGTGGCGCGCTCGCGGCAGTTCCCCTTCCGCTACCTCGCCGCGTACCGGCACGCGCCGTCGCTGCGCTGGTCGTACCCGCTGGAGCAGGCGCTCGGCCACTCGCTGGCCAACGTGCCCGCGCTGCCCGGCCGGACCCTGGTCCTCGTGGACCGCTCGGGCTCGATGTTCTACTCCCCGGTGTCGGACCGCTCGGAGCTCAACCGGGCCGACGCGGCGGCGGTCTTCGGCACGGCGCTCGCGCTGCGGGCGGCGGACGCGGACCTCGTCGAGTTCGGGACGACCAGCAACCGCGTGTCCTTCCGCCGGGGTGAGTCGGTGCTCAAGATCCTGGACCGCTTCGGCGACCTGGGCGGCACCGACACGACCGAGGCGGTCCGGCGGCACTACCGGAAGCACGACCGGGTGCTGATCGTCACCGACGAGCAGTACGCGCACAGCCGGCACGGCGACCCGACCGAGCAGGTCCCGCCGGACGTCCCGGTCTACACCTGGAACCTCGCCGGATACCGGGCGGGCCACGGTCCGTCGGGGACGGGCAACCGGCACACCTTCGGAGGCCTCTCGGACGCGGCCTTCCGGATGGTGCCGCTGCTGGAGGCCGCCCGGGACGCGGACTGGCCCTGGGCGACGGCGGCCTGAAGCCCCCCGGACGCCGGATGGCCGGGTTCGCGGCCCGCACCCATGCCCGACGGGTGCGGGCCGCAGCCGCTCACCGGGCCGCGCGGAGCCCGCGCGGTAGGCTGCCCGGGAGGTTCCCCGGTCGGCAGGGAGTAGTGGGATGGCGCAGGTCAGGCCCATGCGGGCGGACGCCCGGCGCAATCGGGAGCGGTTGCTCGCGGTGGCGGTGGAGGCCTTCGCCGAGCACGGGGAGGGCGCCTCGCTGGACGACATCGCCAAGCGCGCCGGGGTCGGCGTCGGCACCCTGTACCGGCACTTCCCGACGCGACAGGCGTTGCTGGAGGCCGCCTATCTGGAGCGGATCGAGGCGATCGCCGCCCGCGCCGACGTCATCGCGGCCGGACGGCCGGCCGGCGAGGCGCTCGTGGCGTGGCTCGGCGAACTCGCCGTCGGGATGCTCCAGGTGCGGGGGCTGAAGGCGCTGCTGGGCACGGCCGTCACCGGCGGCGGCGCCGCGGTGGGCGACGCGGCCTGCGGTGACTGCGTGCGGGGCGCGGCGGCGCGGCTCGTACGGGCGGCGCAGGACGCGGGTGCGCTGCGGCGGGACGTCGAGCCGATCGAGGTGCTGCGGCTGGTGCACGGGCTGGTGACGGCGTCCGAGTCGGCCGGTGAGGTCGACGGGACGGCAGTGCGGCGGTATCTCTCGCTGCTCATGGAGGGGCTCACGCGGAGGTAGGGGCGCCTGGAGTGCCGGGTGCCCCTGCGTCCGGTCTTTTCCGGTCCTCTTCCGGTCCCTGTCGGTGCGCCTACAGTGCCTGGGCCGCCGGCTTCACCATGCCGCGGACCGTGCGGGACTTCACGAAGTCGCCCATGGCGGTCATCTCCCACTCGCCCGAGTACTGGCGGATGAGCTTCGCCATCATCACGCCGGTCTGCGGCTCGGCGCTGGTGAGGTCGAAGCGGACCAGTTCCTCGCCGGTCGTGGCGTCCAGGAGGCGGCAGTAGGCCTTGGCGACCTCCGTGAACTTCTGGCCGGAGAAGGAGTTGACCGTGAAGACCAGGCCGCTGACCTCCTGCGGGAGCCGGCCCAGGTCGACGGTGATCACCTCGTCGTCGCCGCCGCCCTCGCCGGTGAGGTTGTCGCCGGAGTGGCGGATCGCGCCGTTCACGATCTGGAGCTTGCCGAAGTAGCAGCTGTCGACGTGGTTGCGCTGCGGGCCGTAGGCGATGACCGAGGCGTCCAGGTCGATGTCCTTGCCGCGGTACGCGGGCTCCCAGCCGAGGCCCATCTGGACCTGGGACAGCAGCGGCCGGCCGCCCTTGACGAGGGACACCGTCTGGTTCTTCTGGAGGCTGACCCGGCCCTTGTCGAGGTTGATCTTCCCGGTGCCCGGGGCGGGGGCCGGCGGCGCGGCGGGCGGGGCCGGGGGAGCGGACGGCATCTGCGGTGCGGCGACGGGCGGGGCCGGCGGG
>NZ_WWHX01000290.1 GCF_009862125.1 Streptomyces sp. SID5910 | reverse complement strand
GCGGGAGGAAGAGCTCCATGGTGGTGTCGTCGGGGAAGTCCCTGACACCGCCCGCGCTCTCGGCCTTCGGGGCCTCCCGCGTCTCGGCGGGCTCGGCAGGCTTGGCGGCTGCCTGCGTCTCGGCAGTCGCCGTCTCGCTGGTCTCCGCGGCCGCGTCGGCGGGCTCCGGGGCGGGTTCGGCCGCCTCCGGGGCCGCCGCCTCCGTCGGCCCGGGGGCCACCCCGGGGTCGGCCGCCTCCGCCGAGGGCTCCGATTCCGCCTCCGCCTCCGCGCGCCGTACGGCCTCTTCCGCCGACGCCACGAGCGGGTCGGCGTCCGGCCGCGCGCCCTTCTCCGCGCGCCCTTGCAGGACGTTGGAGTTGGCCTCCGCATCGGCGCCCGGCAGGGTGAAGGAGCCCGTGCCGTCGGACACCGGCGCGACCGGGGCGAGAGCCGCCGGGGGCGCCGCCGCGAGCAGCGTGCTCGGCAGGACCACGACGGCCGCGACACCGCCCTGCTTCTGCTCCCGCAGCCGCACCCGCGCACCGTGCCGGTGGGCGAGCCGGGCCACCACGTACAGGCCGAGCCCGAGACCGTCCTCGCCCTCGTGCTCGTACGGCGCTTCCGGGTCGAAGTCGGTGAGGCGGGCGTTGAGCCGCTGGAGGCGTTCGGTGGCCATGCCGATGCCCTCGTCCTGGACGGAGAGCATCACCTCGCCGTTCTCCAGCAGCCAGCCGGAGACCTCGACGGGCAGGTCCGGCGGCGAGAAGGAGGTGGCGTTCTCCATCAGCTCGGCGAGCAGGTGGGAGAGGTCGTCGGCGGCGAAGCCGGCCACGTGGGCGTGGGGCGGCAGCGCGGCGATGCGGACCCGCTCGTAGCGCTCGATCTCGCTGACCGCGGCCCGGACCACGTCGACCAGCGGCACCGGGCCGGCGCTGTGCTGGATGTGCTCGGTGCCGGCGAGGACGAGGAGGTTCTCGCTGTGCCGGCGCATGACCGTGGCGAAGTGGTCGAGCTTGAACAGGGTGGCGAGGCGGTCCGGGTCCTGCTCGCGCTCCTCCAGGCTCTCGATGACGGCGAGTTGCCGCTCGACCAGGCCGAGGGTGCGCAGCGCGAGGCTGACGAAGGTGGAGCCGATGCTCTTGCGGACGACGTCGAGCTGGGCGGCGGACTCGGCGAGTTCGGCGCGCAGTTCCTCGCGGGCGTCGGCCATCTTCTGGCGCTGGCCGACGAGGTGCTTGCGGTCGGACTCCAGCGTCATCACGCGCTCGGCGAGTGTGGCGGCGTGCGCGTGCAGGGCGTTGACGGAGCGGACGACCTGGGCGAACTCGTCGTTGCGGCCGGTGAAGGCGACCGGCTCCTGGGCCGTCGGGTCCTCCGCGCCGGCGAGCCGGGCCGAGCCGCGGCGCAGCACCGAGAGCGGGCGGGTGAGGGTGCGGGCCATGGCGGTGGCGATGCCGAGGGCGAGCAGGATCAGGGCGCCGAGGGCGGCGATCCGGATCTCCAGCGCCGTCACGTCGTCGTCGCGCAGCTGCTCCAGTGCGCGGGTGCGCTTCTCGTACAGGGCGGACTCGGCACCGCGCATGGCGTCGACGCGGGCGGAGAGGGCGGCGTCCAGCTTCTTGACGGAGGTGCCGAGGTCGTCGTCGGAGAGGGTGGGCCGGTCGGTGAGGCCGGCGAGGTACTTGTCGGCGGTGTTGACCTCGGGCCCGGTGACCGTGGCGTCGAAGCTGTCCCGCGCCTCCTTGGGCGCCCCCTCGCGGAAGTCGGCGAGGGCCGCGTCGGAGCGCACCCGCGCCTGCTGGGCGGCGGCGGAGAGGGCGTCGCGCTGTTCGGCGTCGGCGTCGGAGGAGGTGACGGACTCGGTCGGCAGCCCCGTGATCGGGTCGATGACGGTCTCGGTGCTGCTCGGCACGCCGAGGGCCGCGAGCAGCAGTCCCCGGGTGGCGGAGGCCTGCTGGACCGCGGTGTCCAGCTCGGCGAGGGCGTGGGCGCCGGCGCCCGCGCGGGGCGGCATCCGGTCGGCCAGGTCCTCGGCCAGGGCGTGGAGTTCGGCGATCGCCTCGGAGTAGGCGTCGTGCGCCTGGAGGGCGGTGCTCTTCCCGGTGAGCGCCGACCGGCGCAGCGCGGCGATGGCGTCGAGGTCCTCGCGCAGCGAGGCGGGCGTGTCCGTGTCGGCGAGCAGTTCCTCCACCTGCCGGTCGACACGGGCGCTGCGCTGCTCCGAGGGTGCCTTGGACTTGGGGCGGCCCGCGGCGACGTAGGGGATGACCTCGTCCCGCTCGTCGGCGAGGGAGTGCGCGAGGGTCAGCGCGCCCTGGGTCTGCTCGGCGAGCGTCACCAGGTCCTGCGTGTCGTGCAGTTGCCCGGAGGCGGCCACGACCGACGGGGCTCCGGCGGCGGCGACGGCGGCGGCCACGACCGCCACGGCGACGATGAGCCGGTTGCGTACGTGGGTGGGACGGCCCTTGCCGACGGGTGGCGCCTCGGCCGCCGGGGTGGAGGGGGTGCCGGGGGTTCGCTCCGCGCTCCCCGCGGGGGCCGTCTGCTTGCCTGTACGACGAGGCCGCGTCTTCTGCACCGGTGCTCGCATTCCTGACTCGTGTACCCGTGGGCCCGGGTGGCGCTCCGTCAACTGGCCGGCCGGCGCGTGCACCCTTGTCCAAGCTCTGGGCTGCTCTCCCGCCGCCGACCGTGCGCCGGACGGGGAGACCGCGTGAGCAGGGCAGGCCCCCCACCGGTTCCCGACCCTCCCAGTGCCGGTGGGCGGTGGGCGCGCATCACCTGACCCGCCACCCGAAGGAGTGAACCCCGGACGGGAGTTGGCGGGCAAGTTCCCGTGGCTCGTGCGACGGGCCTGGTCCGCGCGCCGGTTGGACGTCTGCGACGGGCGGTGGCACTATGTGCCGCCACGCGTTCCCGGAGTGAAGTATTCCACCCCAAATCCGGCTGCTGACCTGCGCGACCGGGGCGCTTTCGGGGAGAGTTGCCAGCCTTTTGCGGAGCCTGTGAAGGGGTCGTGCAGACTGGCCGGATGCGTACGGAACTCGTCTCGGAACCAGGCCTCGCCGACCACCCCAACGAGGACTTCGCGAGCGTCGCGCTACCGGCCTCGGGACAGGGTGGTTCACTCGTCGTGCTGGACGGCGTGACACCGCCGAGGGGTGCGACGGGCTGTCTGCATTCCGTGCCCTGGTTCACCGCGCGGCTCGGTGGGGCGCTGACCGAACTGACCGCTTCACTCGCGGATGTTCCTCTCTCCGACGTCCTGTCCTGCGCCATCGCGCGTACCTCCGCGGCACACGCGGAAACCTGTGACCTTTCTCACCCGCGCACGCCTCAGGCAACCGTGGTCGTGGCGCGTTGGTCCCCCGACCTGGTCGAGTACCTGGTGCTGTCCGACTCGGCCCTGCTGGTGGAGGCTCCCGCCGGCACGGTCACGGCGGTGCTGGACGACCGGCTGGCCCGGCTGCCGCGCTCGGCGCTGGCCACGGACGCGATCGTGGACGCCGGCTATCGCAACAAGGAGGGCGGCTTCTTCACGGCCGCTGCCGATCCGGCGGTGGCGGCCCGGGCGGTGACGGGCAGGCTGCCGCGCGCGGAGGTGCGGACGCTGACGGCGCTGACGGACGGGGCCACGCGCTGGGTGGAGAAGTTCGGGGAGGGCGACTGGGCGGACTGCCTCGCCCTGGTGCGCAAGCAGGGCGCGCAGGCACTGGTGGACCGGGTGCGGGAGCTGGAGCGCGGGGACGCGGCGGGGGCGCGGGCGTTCCTCGGCCGCAGCAAGACGCACGACGACGCCACGGTGGTGTACGCGGAGCTGTGAACGGGCGCCCCGGCGGCGCTACTTCTCCATGCCCCGGTTGAGTTCGTGCAGCAGGCGGGCCAGTTCGGCCACCTCCCGCGGGTCCCAGTCGCCGAGCCGGCGGGCGTAGCGGGCGCGGCGGGCCTCCCGCACCCTGGTCACCCGTTCCTGTCCCTCCGGGGTCAGGGTGACCAGCCAGGCACGGCCGTCGGCGGGGTCGGGTTCGCGGGCGACGAGGCCGAGTTCCTCCAGGGCGCGCAGCTGGCGGGACATCGTGGCCTTGCCGACGCCGACGTAGGCGGCGAGGTCGGTGGCGCGCTGCCCGCCGGACTCGCCGAGCCGGACGAGGAGGCCGTACGCGGACGACTCCAGGTCGGGGTGGACCTCGCGGGCCATCTCGCCCTGGTTGGCCCGGGCGCGCCGGAACAGGACGGTCAACTCGCGTTCCAGGGCCAGGAACTGCGGTTGGTTCACACCATTCCCGGACGCGCGGGATTCGCCCTGGCGACCGCCGCCGTTTCCGTCTTCGTGCACGTCAGCCCCTGCCTCGATTTTCCCGGTCCTGAAAGTTTCCGCCACCGGCCGCCATCACCGCAGCTCGGCAAGTATTTCGCAGGCTTAGACCAACGGCGGCGTCCGGTGCCTCTTCACACCCCCCGTTCTACGTGCGTAGCGTCTTCACCGGACCTGTGAATGGCATGCTCACGCCACTCACGGTTTCTCCCCCTGCACGCAACCCCCACCGAGCACCACCGAGCCATCGGAGGCACGTTCATGCTCGTGCACAGATCCGGATCGGCCCGCGGCCGGCGTCTCGCCGCCACGGGGATTCTGCTCGCCGCCCTCTCCCTCCTCGTCGCGCAGCCCTCGTCGGCCGCCGACGTGCCGCCCCGCGGCTCCGCCCACATGGGCGCGGGCGTCCTCGCCCACGACGGACAGCAGGGCACCCCCGTCCCCGGTGACGCCACCCAGACGGAGGGCGTGGACGTCTCCGGCCACCAGGGCAACGTCGCCTGGTCGACCCTGTGGAACAGCGGGGTCAAGTGGGCCTACGTCAAGGCCAGCGAGGGGACGTACTACACGAACCCGTACTTCGCGCAGCAGTACAACGGCTCCTACAACGTCGGAATGATCCGCGGGGCGTACCACTTCGCCACCCCGGACACGACGAGCGGCGCCACGCAGGCCAATTACTTCGTCGACCACGGCGGCGGCTGGTCCCGGGACGGCAGGACGCTGCCGGGCGTGCTGGACATCGAGTGGAACCCGTACGGGGCTGCCTGCTACGGCAAGACGCAGAGCGCGATGGTGACCTGGATCCGGGACTTCCTGAACCAGTACAAGGCCCGCACCGGCCGGGACGCCGTCATCTACACGGCCACCAGCTGGTGGACCCAGTGCACCGGCAACTACGGCGGCTTCGCCGCGAACAACCCGCTGTGGATCGCCCGGTACGCCTCCACGGTGGGCACGCTGCCGGCCGGCTGGGGCTACTACACGATGTGGCAGTACACGTCGTCGGGCCCGACGGTCGGGGACCACGACAAGTTCAACGGCGCGCTGGACCGGGTCGTCGCCCTGGCCAACGGCTGAGCACCGCACCCTCCGGCCGGGGGACTGGGGGTTGCCCCCGGACAAGCACAGCAACGGCGCGCTGGACCGGGTCGTCGCCCTGGCCAACGGCTGAGCCCGGACAGGGGCGGGGCCCGGGTCTCCCTGTCGGGGACCCGGGCCCTCGCCTCTTCCGGTCGCGTCCGTCACGCCGCGACCGGAACCTCCGGCTCCGCACCGTTCACCGCCGGTGCCAGGGCCAGTTCCAGGACCTGGCGGACATCGGTGACGGCGTGGACGTCGAGCTTGTCCAGCACCTCCGCCGGGACGTCGTCCAGGTCGGGCTCGTTGCGCTTCGGGATGACCACCGTGGTGATCCCGGCCCGGTGCGCGGCGAGCAGCTTCTGCTTCACGCCGCCGATGGGCAGCACCCGGCCGGTCAGCGACACCTCACCGGTCATCGCCACGTCCGTACGGACCAGCCGCCCGCTGAGCAGCGAGGCCAGCGCGGTCGTCATCGTGACGCCGGCGCTCGGGCCGTCCTTGGGCACCGCGCCCGCCGGGAAGTGGATGTGCACGCCCCGGTCCTTCAGGTCGGCCACCGGCAGCTCCAGCTCGGCGCCGTGACTGCGCAGGAAGCTCAGCGCGATCTGCGCGGACTCCTTCATCACGTCGCCCAGCTGACCGGTCAGCGTCAGACCCGCCGCGCCCGTCTCCGGGTCGGCCAGCGACGCCTCGACGTACAGCACGTCGCCGCCCGCGCCGGTCACCGCGAGGCCCGTGGCCACACCCGGCACCGCGGTGCGCCGCTCGGCCGGGTCCTGGGCGGACTCGGGCACGTGGTGCGGCCGGCCGATCAGACCGCGCAGGTCGCCGTCGGTGACGGTGAACGGCAGCTTCCGCTCGCCCAGCTCGTGCTGGGCCGCCACCTTGCGCAGCAGCCGCGCGATGGACCGCTCCAGGGTGCGCACGCCGGCCTCGCGGGTGTACTCGCCCGCCAGCCTGCGCAGCGCGCCCTCGTCGATCGTGACCTCGTCCCCGCCCAGTCCGGCCCGCTCCAGCTGGCGCGGGAGCAGGTGGTCGCGGGCGATGACGACCTTCTCGTCCTCGGTGTAGCCGTCGAGGCGGACCAGCTCCATGCGGTCGAGCAGGGCCTCGGGGATGGCCTCCAGGACGTTGGCGGTGGCCAGGAACACGACGTCGGACAGGTCGAGCTCGACCTCCAGGTAGTGGTCCCGGAAGGTGTGGTTCTGCGCCGGGTCGAGCACTTCGAGCAGGGCCGCGGCCGGGTCGCCGCGGAAGTCGGAGCCCACCTTGTCGATCTCGTCCAGGAGCACGACCGGGTTCATCGACCCGGCCTCCTTGATCGCCCGCACGATCCGGCCGGGCAGCGCGCCGACGTACGTACGCCGGTGGCCGCGGATCTCGGCCTCGTCGCGGACGCCGCCGAGGGCGACGCGGACGAACTTGCGGCCCATCGCGTGGGCGACGGACTCGCCGAGGCTGGTCTTGCCGACGCCGGGCGGGCCGACGAGGGCGAGCACGGCACCGCCGCGCCGCCCGCCGACGACGCCGAGACCCCGGTCGGTGCGCCGCTTGCGCACGGCCAGGTACTCGGTGATGCGCTCCTTCACGTCCTGAAGGCCCGCGTGCTCGGCGTCCAGGACCGCCTGGGCGCCCTGGATGTCGTAGGCGTCCTCGGTGCGCTCGTTCCACGGCAGTTCGAGGACGGTGTCCAGCCAGGTGCGGATCCAGGAGCCCTCGGGCGACTGGTCGGAGGATCGCTCCAGCTTGTCGACCTCCTTGAGGGCGGCCTCGCGGACCTTCTCGGGCAGGTCGGCGGCCTCGACGCGGGCGCGGTAGTCGTCGGACTCCTCTCCGTCCTGTTCGCCGTTCAGCTCGCGCAGCTCCTTGCGGACGGCTTCGAGCTGGCGGCGGAGCAGGAACTCGCGCTGCTGCTTGTCGACGCCCTCCTGGACGTCCTTGGCGATGGTCTCGGCGACGTCCTGCTCGGCGAGGTGGTCGCGCAGCTGCCGGGTGGCGAGCTTCAGCCGGGCGACCGGGTCGGTGGTCTCCAGGAGTTCGACCTTCTGCTCGGTGGTGAGGAAGGGCGAGTAGCCGGAGTTGTCGGCGAGCGCGGAGACGTCGTCGATGGCCTGGACGCGGTCCACGACCTGCCAGGCGCCGCGCTTGCGCAGCCAGGCGGTGGCGAGGGCCTTGTACTCCTTGACGAGTTCGGCGACCTGGCCGGGCAGGGGCTCGGA
>NZ_WWHX01000289.1 GCF_009862125.1 Streptomyces sp. SID5910 | reverse complement strand
TGGTGGCGGCGGACGCCGCGGCCCCAACACCAAGGGCCTGCTCATCGGCGCGGTCGCGGTGGTCGCCGCGGTCGTCATCGGCATCGCCGTGGCGATGACCAGCAGCGGCGCGGACGACGACAAGAGCGGCGACGAGGCCGGCGGCAACACGGCCCCCACCCAGTCCGAGAGCACGGACCCGACCCCGTCGGCGAGCAACAGCGCCGACGACGAGGTGAAGCTGCCGTCGGCCCAGTCGGGTCAGCTCCAGCTGTCGCCCGGCGTGGCGACCGCCTCGGACGTCGAGGGCGCCGAGTCGGACGGCGGCGCCTATGTGACCGGCCTCAACCAGCCCGGCGCCTCGGTCACCTGGACCGTCGACGGCATCCCCGAGGACGGCGCCTACACCCTCTTCGCCCGCTACAGCGCGGCCGGCGAGGACCAGTCGATGACGCTCACGGTCAACGGCAAGCCGTTCGGCAGCAAGATGAACCTGAGCAACTTCGCGCACGCCGCGGACGGCGACTTCGCCAAGGGCTGGACCAAGACCTTCGCCTGGCCCACGCTGAACAAGGGCACCAACACGATCTCGCTGTCCTGCGCCGACGGCGACAAGTGCAACGTCCTGCTGGACCAGTTCTCCCTGAAGAAGGGCAACGTCAAGGACTAGCGGGCCGCGCCCGCCTCCGCCGTCACCGCGACGCCTCGGCCGAGCAGGTCCTCGTACGCCGGGCGGTCGAACTCGCCCGCCACCGGGGACAGCACCGTCGCCGCGGACAGGGCGACCGCGCGGGTCAGGCGGGCCGGCCAGGGCAGGTGCTCGACCAGGCCCGACAGCAGGCCCGCGACCGCGGAGTCGCCCGCGCCGGTCGGGTTGCCGCGGACGTGGGCGGGCGGTGCCGCCCGCCAGCGGCCCTCGGGGGTCACCGCGAGCAGGCCCTCCGCGCCCAGGGAGGCCACCACGGCTCCGGCGCCGCGCCGCCGGGCGGCCTGCGCGGCCCGCAGCGGTTCGTGCGAGCCGGTCAGCTCGGCCAGCTCGTCGGCGTTCGGCTTGATCAGGTCCGGGCGTGCGGCCACGCCCCGGCGCAGCGGCTCCCCGCTGGTGTCCAGCAGCACCGGCACGCCCGCCGCGCGCGCGGTGCGCACCAGCCCGGCGTAGGCGCCCACCGGCACGCCCGGCGGCAGGCTGCCGCACAGGGCGACCGCCGAGGCGCCGGCGAGCAGATCGGCGTAGGCCTCCTGGAAGGCGTTCCACTCGGCGGGGGCGACGGCCGGGCCCGGCTCGTTGAGCTGGGTGGTGTCGCCGCTGCGCTCGTCCACGACGGCGATGGTGCGCCGGGTCGCCCCGGTGACCGGCACGAGCGCGTCGGTCACCCCGTGCACACCGGCCAGACCCTCGCGCACGACGTGTCCGGTGACGCCGCCCGCGAAGCCGGTCACCGTCACCTCGTGGCCGAGGGCCGCGAGCACCCGGGCCACGTTCAGGCCCTTGCCGCCCGGGCGTTCCGTCACGTCGGTGACCCGGTGGGAGGCGTGCGGCCGCAGGGCCCGGACGCGGTACGTGATGTCGAGGGCGGTGTTCAGCGTGACCGTGAGTAGCACCCGTGCCGACCTCCCCCGATGGTCTGTGTCCGCCATGTGTTCCGACAACGTTTCCGGAGTCACGATCATGCCAAACGGACGGCCGTCGGCCCAGCCCCCGGACGGACCGGGGGGTGGACCCGGGGACGGATCAGCCCAGTTGCGGATCGACCACCCATTCGCCCCGGCGCATCACACCCACCAGGTCGAAGTCGGCGTCGAGGACCACCAGGTCGGCGTCCTTGCCGGGCTCCAGCGAGCCGACGCGGTCCGCGAGGCCGAGCAGCCGGGCCGGGTTGGCGGAGATCGCGGCGACGACGTCCTCGACGGGCAGCCTGTCGATCGTCACCGCCCGCTTGAAGGCGCGGTCCAGGGTCAGCGTGGAGCCGGCGATCGAGCCGCCCTCCACCAGCCGGGCCACGCCGTCGGCGACCTCGACCTCCATCGGGCCGAGCATGTAGCGGCCGTCGCCGAAGCCCGCCGCGTCCATCGCGTCGGTGATGAAGGCGACCCGGGCGGCGCCCGCGTGGTGGAAGGCGAGCTGGAGCGCGGCCGGGTGCAGATGGGTGCCGTCGTTGATCAGCTCGACGGTGATCCGCTCGTCCTCCAGCAGCGCCGCGATCGGGCCGGGCGCGCGGTGGCCGAGCGGCGGCATGGCGTTGAAGAGGTGCGTGGCGACGGTCGCGCCCGCGTCGATGGCCTGGAGCGTCTGCTCGTAGGTCGCGTCGGTGTGCCCGACGGCCGCGATCACGCCGTGCTCGGTGAGCAGCCGTACGGAGTCCAGGCCGCCCGGCAGTTCGGTGGCCAGCGTCATCATCTTCGCGTGGCCGTGCGCCGCGTCGACCAGCTTGCGGACCTCGGCCGGGTCGGGGTCGCGCAGCAGTTCCTCGTCGTGCGCGCCCTTGCGGCACGGGGAGATGAACGGCCCCTCGAAGTGGATGCCGGCGATGTCGCCCTGCTGGGCCAGCTCGGCGAGCATCCCGGCGTGCCGGGCGAGGAAGTCCAGGTCGCCGGTGACGGCGGAGGCGACCACCGTGGTGGTGCCGTGCAGGAGGTGGGTGCGGACGCCCTTGAGGATGTCCTCGGCGCTGCCGCCGGCGAAGGAGGCGCCGCCGCCGCCGTGGTTGTGGAGGTCGACGAAGCCGGGGACCACCCAGTGGCCGGCGAGGTCGAGGGTCTCCGCGTCCGGGGGCGCCGTGTCGGCGATCCGCGTGCCGTCGACGATCACGCGGCCGTCGTCCACGGTGCCGGTGGGCAGTACCACCCGGGCACCGGCGAGAACCTTGCTTGGGGCCATCAGGTGGTTACCTCCGGGGGAGTCGCGGTCGGGTCAGTGGTGTCGAGCAGGTCCCAGGCCATCAGCCCGGCACCGAGGCAGCCGGCGGTGTCCCCCAGGGCCGCGGGCACGAGCTCCGGCAGCTTCTGGAAGGTGACGCGCCGCCGGACGGCGTCCCGCAGCGGTGTGAACAAGGTTTCCCCGGCCTCCGCGAGGCCGCCACCGATGATCAGGACGCGCGGGTCCAGCAGGGTGAGCGCGGTGACCAGCCCGTCGGCGAGCGCGTCCACGGCGTCCTGCCACACGCGGACGGCGCGGGCGTCGCCCGACTCGACGGCCTTGGCGCAGTCGGCGGCGTCCGCCTCCGGGTCGCCGCAGGCCTCGGCCCACGCCTGGCTGACGGCCGACGCGGACGCGAACCGCTCCAGGCAGCCGCGCTGCCCGCACGGGCAGGGGATGCCGCCGGGCCGCACGACGACGTGGCCGATCTCGCCCGCGAAGCCGTGGGCGCCCGATTCCACCCGGCCGTCGATGCCGATGGCGCCCGCGATGCCGGTGCCCAGCGGCACGAACAGGAACCGGTCGGCGCCGTGCCCGGCCCCGATGCGGCCCTCGGCGAGCCCGCCGGTGCGCACGTCGTGGCCGAGGGCGACCGGGATGCCGCCGAGCCGTTCGCTGAGCAGCGCCCGCAGGGGGACGTCGCGCCAGCCGAGGTTGGCGGCGTACACGGCGGTGCCGTGCTCCTCGTCGATGATGCCGGGCACGGCGACGCCGGCGGCGACGGCGTCCTGGCCGAACCGGTCGGCGCCCAGGGCGCGCAGTTCGGCGGCGAAGTCCAGGATGCCCGCGACGACGGCGTCCGGCCCGCGGTCGCGTCCGGTGGGGCGGCGGGCCTGGTGCAGCAGCTCGCCTCCCGGACCCGCGAGGGCGGCCTTCATCCCGGTGCCGCCCACATCGAGGGCGATGACATGTCTCACGGGGACAGTGTGGCCCGTACACCCGGGAGAGGTCTAGTCCACTCACGTGGTGTAGACCTTAGTCCGGTAAGCGGACGAGCGAACCGATGAACACACGGCAGGGGCGGGGCAGGAACGGTGCAGCGACGCAGGACTGGAACGATCGCGGCGGTGTCCGCCCTGGGGCTGACGGCCGTCCTCGGCGGCTGCGGGATCACCGGCGGCTCCGACGAGGTGACCCTGAAGCTGGTCGCCGCGGACTACGGCGACAGCAAGGCCAACGGCTCCCAGGAGTACTGGGACGAGCTGGCCAAGTCCTTCGAGGCCAAGCACCCCGACGTGCACGTGGACGTCACCGTCTACTCCTGGAACGACGTCGACCGCAAGGTCCGCGAGATGGTCGACGCCGGCCAGGCCCCCGACATGGCCCAGATCGGCGCCTACTCCGACTACGCCGCCAAGGACCTGCTCTACCGGGCCGACGACGTGCTCTCCATCCCGGTCCAGGCCGACTTCGTCTCCCAGCTGGCCACGGCCGGCCAGGTCCACGGCGTCCAGTACGGCCTGCCGTTCGCCGCCTCCACCCGCGTGCTCTTCTACAACAAGACCCTGTTCGCCAAGGCCGGCGTCACCCCGCCCAAGACCTGGGACGGCCTCGCCGAGGCCGCGGAGGCGCTCAAGGCGGAGGGCGTGAAGTACCCGTACGCGCTGCCGCTGGGCGCCGAGGAGGCGCAGGCCGAGACGATGCAGTGGATGCTCAGCGGCGGTGGCGGCTACACCGACGACGTCGGCACCTACTCCGTCGACTCGCCGCAGAACGTCACCACCTTCACCTGGCTCAAGGACGAGCTGGTCGGCAAGGGCCTCACCGGCCCGGTCGCCCCCGGCAAGCTGAACCGGGCCGACGCCTTCACCGCCTTCGCCGACGGCGAGGTCGGCATGCTCAACGGCCACCCCTCGCTGATGAAGATGGCCTCCGCCAAGGGCGTGAAGTACGGCATGGTGCCCACGCCCGGCGCCGAGGGCGAGAGCAGGAACACGCTCGGCGTCACCGACTGGATGACGGCCTTCAAGCAGAACGGCCACCAGGAGCAGATCGGCGACTTCCTCGACTTCGTCTACAGCGACGAGAACGTCCTCGACTTCTCCCGCGAGTACGACCTGCTGCCGGTCACCACCTCCGCGTCCGAGGCGATGAGCACGGCGGCCGAGGACAAGGACCTGAGGCCCTTCCTGGACGAGCTGCTGCTCTCCGAGCTCTACCCGGTCGGCAAGACCTCCTGGGCCTCGGTCAGCGCCGACGTCAAGAAGCGCATCGGTCAGACGGTCGTCGCCGGCGGCAGCCCCGCCGAGGTCCTCGGCCAGATCCAGACCACGGCGATGCGGGCGGGCAGCGCCGAGTAGCGCCGCTGTCGGCGGCGGGCGTTACGGTGCCGTACATGGACCTCGGAGCAAGGGAGCGCGGCATCCTCGCGCTGGAGCGCCGCGGCTTTCCGGGCCCCGGCGCGAAGGAACGCGCGATCCGCGAGGAGCTGGGCCTGGCCCCCGTCCGCTACTACCAGCTCCTCAACGCCCTCCTGGACGACCCGCGCGCCCTGGCCCACGACCCGGTGACGGTCAACCGGCTGCGCCGGGTGCGTCAGTCGCGGCGCGGCGAGCGCTGAGGTTGGTTCCCGCGCCCGCGGGATAGGTTCGCCGTATGGGCAGCCACCAGGACTCCAACCCCGACTCCCAGGTCCGTGCGGACCACCTGCCGACGCCCGCGACCGAGGCCGGCCGCGAGGGGCTCGACGCCCTCCTCGCCCGCCCCGGCCGCGCGGTGATCGCGCTCGACTTCGACGGCACGCTCGCCCCGATCGTGCCGGACCCCGACCGGGCCCGCGCACACCCGGACGCGGTGCCCGCGCTCGCGGCCCTCGCCCCGCGGGTCGCCTCCGTCGCGGTGATCACCGGCCGCCCGGCCGAGGTCGCCGTCCACCACGGAGGCTTCGCGGACGTCCCCGGTCTGGACCGCCTCGTCGTCCTCGGCCACTACGGCGCCGAGCGCTGGGACGCCGCGACGGGGACCGTCACCGCCCCGCCGCCCCACCCCGGGGTGGCCGCCGTGCGGGCCGAGCTGCCGGGCGTCCTGGACGCCTCCGGAGCCGGGCAGGGCACGTGGATCGAGGAGAAGGGCCGGGCGGTCGCCGTGCACACCCGGCGGGCCGCCGATCCGGGGGCCGCCTTCGAGGCCCTGCGCGCACCGCTGGCCGAGCTGGCGGTGCGGCACGGGCTCGTCGTGGAACCGGGGCGCCTGGTGCTGGAGCTGCGGCCGCCCGGCGTGGACAAGGGCGGCGCCCTGCGGGAGTACGTGGAGGAGACGGGGGCCGGGGCGGTCCTGTTCGCCGGGGACGACCTCGGCGACCTCCCCGCCTTCGCCGCGGTGGACCGGCTCCGCTCCGAGGGCGTCCCGGGGCTCCT
This sequence comes from Streptomyces sp. SID5910, assembly GCF_009862125.1. Classification (GTDB taxonomy): domain Bacteria; phylum Actinomycetota; class Actinomycetes; order Streptomycetales; family Streptomycetaceae; genus Streptomyces. The sequence continues at coordinate 542 of NZ_WWHX01000289.1, read as the reverse complement.
GGTGTGCAGCGGCAGCGACGAGGTGACGGAGCTGAGGAAGCGCGCGGACGTCGAGGTGGACGGCCCGGCCGGGGTGGTGGCGCTCCTGCGCGCCCTCGCCCGCCGCCTGGCCTGAGACAACGTCACCGCGATACCCGCCGCTTGTCACAGCCGTGTCCGGACGCCGGCGCCGGGACAACCCGCCCCGGCGTCCGGGCCCTCCTCCCAGACGTACAGCGCCTGCTCGATGAGGCCCAGACCCGTGGAGGACAACGTCATGCCCGCTCGCCGCAAGTTCCCGGTGCTCGCCCTCGCCGTCATGGCCGCCGGCCTGGCACTCACCGCCTGCGACAACGGCGGCACCACCGACGGAGCCGCGCCCTCCACGGCCACTGCCACGGTCACGGCGGGCGTCGCGCAGTCGCCCACCGCCGAGAAGCCGGACGCCCCCACCGGACAGTCCGGCGCGGCCCCGTCCGGCACCCCCGCGCAGGACGGCAGGAAGTGCACCGACCAGCAGGACTACGCGGGTGACCCCCGGTCCAACGCCGAGATCAACTCGA
>NZ_WWHX01000288.1 GCF_009862125.1 Streptomyces sp. SID5910 | reverse complement strand
GGCACGGCGGCGGGCGAGGTCACCGTGCGCGTGGCACGCCGGCGGGTACGGCGGGGAGCCGCGTCCTCGGTGGTCTCGGCGGGCGCGGCGGGCTCCGGCTCGGCCGGCGTCTCGGCGGCGGGCGCGACGGGAACGACGGTCTCGGCCGCCTCGGCCGCCGTCGGGGACCCGGTGGGGGCGGAGGCACGGCGCACGGCACGGCGACGCGGACGGCCGGCGGACACCGGCTCCGCGACCGGCTCGGGCGTCTCAGGCGTCTCGGCGGCGGCCTCTTCCGGCTCCTCGGCCACGGCGGACGCCTCGGCCGGCTCGACGGTCTCCGCCTGCGCGCCGGAGGCGCCGGACGGCGGTCCCGCCGGGCGGGACGCGGCCCTGCGCCGACGACGCGGCGGCAGGGTGTCGCTGGGGGTGTTCAACTCGGAGTCCGTCGAGGAAGTCGCGGACTCTGCGGATTCGGTCGGTTCGAGCATGCGGGGGTTTCTCCCGTCAGGCTCCCGGGCGCCGCACCCGGTCCGGGATCGACCGTGTCGACCGCCGGTGACGTCCGCGGCTCGCGCGATGCGCGGTCGCCGCCGTCCGGGGCGCGGGCGCCGCTCGGGAGCTCTCCGTGTCTTGTCTCGCCGGTTCCGTACCCCTTGTCGTGCACGGCCTGGCGAAAGTCTTGTGGTCGGTGCGCTGCCCGACCCAGGTGGCTCCCGAGTTCGAGGGCGGCGCTACGACGCTCGTCCCGGTGCGGAACCTTCCTTACGCCGGCGCCTTCGCGGCGGCAGCAGCGGCGGCCGGTTGCGGCTCGGGCGCTGCTGCCTCGCGGTCGGGCGCGAGCGGGTCGGTCACCGCGCCGGTCTCTTCATCGAACAGCCCCTGCGCCAGCCTGGTCACCGCTGCGGGGACCGGCGGCGCCAGGTCGGCCACGGCGCGAAGACCGGACAGGACGTCGTCGGGTCGTACGGCAGGCGTCACGTGCCGAACAACCAGCCGCAGTATCGCACAAGGCCGGTCGGTCGGCCTATCAGCCGGCACATCACTGGTGGTGGTCGTGTTCTCGAGGCTCACGACGGCGGAGCGGGCGTCGAAGGTACGGACGCCGTTCTTGGTGCGGCGCTGGACCTCGACGGTCTCGGCCGCGCCGAAGGCCGCCACGGCGCGCTCGGCGTCCGCCGGGTCCACGCCGTCCAGCCGCAGCTCCCACACGGAAGCCGTGAGCCGGTCGGCCAGCCCGGAGGTCCGGGCCTCGACGGCGTCGACGATGTCGAGCCCGGCGGGCAGCGACTCGTCGAGGAGCAGCCTCAGCCGCTCCGGGTCGCGCGCCTCGGTGAGCGCGATCTCCAGGTACTCCGCTTCACTGCCCGTGCCGGTGGGTGCGGCATTGGCGTACGACACCTTCGGGTGCGGGGTGAACCCCGCCGAGTACGCCATGGGCACCTCGGCGCGGCGCAGCGCACGCTCGAAGGCGCGCTGGAAGTCACGGTGGCTGGTGAACCGGAGGCGGCCGCGCTTGGTGTAACGCAGTCGGATGCGCTGCACCGCGGGTACGGGCGGCGGGCCTTCGGGCTGTCGCTTGCCCAGTGTCGTTCAGTCCTTCGTGAGAGCGGTCGTACTGCTACCAAGAGTACGTGCCCCGGCCGCGGATGGTTCCCTCCGGTCCACCGGCACCTTCTTCGCCGGTTCCCCGAACAGGGCCCGCCGTACGTCGGCGCGGGCCCGCCGGACGGAGCCGCGGACGTCGGCCAGCGCCTGCCGGACGACCCGGCCCACGGCGCGGGAGCCCGCGGCGGCGGGGCGCCAGAGCGCGTCCCGCACCAGGTGGCCCACGGGCGTCAGGAGGGTGCGGTACGCCCAGCGTGCCGGGTCCCCGACGAGCAGGCGGAAGAGGGTGCCGAGGAACCGGCCGACGGCGAGCGAGACGTACCCGGCGATCCGCCAGGCGTGCCCGAGGGCGGCGCCGATCTCGCGTCCGACGACGGCGAGGCCCCGCCCGAAGGGCGCCAGCACCCACCGCCACAGGGCGAGCGCGGGCAGCACCAGCAGGATGCGGACGGTCCAGTACAGCGCGGTGCCGACTCCGGTGACGACCATGCCCAGGCACCAGGCGACCCCCCTGCCGCACCAGGCGATCGCGCGGCCCACGGGCGTCAGCACCCAGGTGTACAGCCAGATCGCGGGCACGACGACCAGGTATCGCCCCAGCCAGATCGCGGGCACGACGACCAGATACCGCCCCAGCCAGGCGCCGGCGGCGTACAGTCCGCGTCCCGCCGCCGCGAGCACGGTGCCCACTCCCCTGGCCGCCCACAGGAACGCGTGTCCGACGGGCGTCAGCACCCACCGGTACAGCCACACCGCCGCTACGACGAGCAGGACGTTGCCGAGCCAGGCGACGCCGCGGGCCACCGGTACGAGGACGTATCTCCACAGGCCGACGGCCGGCCACACGAACAGGGCCCGCCCGAGCCAGGCCAGCGCCCGCCCGAAGGGCCGCAGCACCGTGTCCCGCAGAACGCGCCCGCCGACGACGAGCGCGTCCCACATCAGGCGGACCGGCACCACCAGGACCAGCACGACGATCCGGACGGGGATCCGGATCGCCACGGTGAGACATCCTTCGGCGTCCGACCGGCGGTCCGGCTGCCGCTCATGCCCGCCGGGGGGCGGTTTCTCGAGGTCCATACCCGCACAGACGCCGCCTGGCCCCGTCCGGATCCCTCCCCCGGCGGACCGGTCCTACTTGACCACGGACAGCGGCAGGAGCTTCTTGCCGGTCGGGCCGATCTGGATCTCCGTGTCCATCGCCGGGCACACGCCGCAGTCGAAGCACGGGGTCCAGCGGCAGTCCTCGACCTCGGTCTCGTCGAGGGCGTCCTGCCAGTCCTCCCACAGCCAGTCCTTGTCGAGGCCCGAGTCGAGGTGGTCCCAGGGCAGGACCTCCTCGTAGGAGCGCTCGCGGGTGGTGTACCAGTCGACGTCCACACCGAAGGGCTCCAGGGCCTTGTCGGCGCACGCCATCCAACGGTCGTAGGAGAAGTGCTCGCGCCAGCCGTCGAAGCGGCCGCCGTCGTCGTAGACGGCGCGGATGATCGCGCCGGTACGCCGGTCGCCGCGGGACAGCAGGCCCTCGACGATGCCGGGCTTGCCGTCGTGGTAGCGGAAGCCGATGGAGCGGCCGTACTTCTTGTCGCCGCGGATCTTGTCGCGCAGCTTGGCCAGGCGCTCGTCCGTCTCCTCGGCCGACAGCTGCGGCGCCCACTGGAAGGGGGTGTGCGGCTTGGGCACGAAGCCGCCGATCGAGACCGTGCAGCGGATGTCGCCCGACCCGGAGACCTCGCGGCCCTTGGCGATCACACGGGTCGCCATGTCGGCGATCTGGAGGACGTCCTCGTCGGTCTCGGTGGGCAGGCCGCACATGAAGTACAGCTTCACCTGGCGCCAGCCGTTGCCGTACGCGGTGGCGACGGTGCGGATCAGGTCCTCCTCCGAGACCATCTTGTTGATGACCTTGCGCATGCGCTCGGAGCCGCCCTCGGGGGCGAAGGTCAGGCCGGAGCGGCGGCCGTTCCTCGTGAGTTCGTTGGCCAGGTCGACGTTGAAGGCGTCCACGCGGGTCGACGGGAGGGACAGGCCGATCTTGTCCTCCTCGTACCGGTCCGCGAGGCCCTTGGCGACGTCGCCGATCTCCGAGTGGTCCGCGGAGGAGAGGGAGAGCAGGCCGACCTCTTCGAAGCCGGTGGCCTTCAGGCCCTTCTCGACCATGTCGCCGATGCCCGTGATGGAGCGCTCGCGCACCGGGCGGGTGATCATGCCGGCCTGGCAGAAGCGGCAGCCGCGGGTGCAGCCGCGGAAGATCTCGACCGACATGCGCTCGTGGACGGTCTCGGCGAGCGGGACGAGGGGCTGCTTGGGGTAGGGCCACTCGTCGAGGTCCATGACGGTGTGCTTGCTCACCCGCCACGGGACACCGCTGCGGTTCGGCACGACACGGGCGATACGGCCGTCGGGGAGGTACTCGACGTCGTAGAAGCCGGGGACGTAGACCCCGCCGGTCTTCGCGAGGCGCAGCAGGAGTTCCTCGCGGCCGCCGGGGCGGCCCTCGGCCTTCCAGGCGCGGACGATCGCGGTGATCTCCAGGACGGCCTGCTCGCCGTCGCCGATGACGGCGCAGTCGATGAAGTCGGCGATCGGCTCGGGGTTGAACGCGGCGTGTCCGCCGGCCAGGACGACCGGGTCGTCGATGCCGCGGTCCTTGGCCTCCAGCGGGATGCCCGCGAGGTCGAGGGCGGCGAGCATGTTCGTGTAGCCGAGCTCGGTGGAGAAGGAGAGCCCGAACACGTCGAAGGCCTTGACCGGGCGGTGGCTGTCGACGGTGAACTGCGGGACGGAGTGCTCCCGCATCAGGGCCTCCAGGTCCGGCCACACGCTGTAGGTGCGCTCGGCGAGGACGCCCTGCTGCTCGTTCAGCACCTCGTAGAGGATCATGACGCCCTGGTTGGGCAGGCCGACCTCGTAGGCGTCCGGGTACATCAGGGCCCAGCGGACGTCGCAGCTGTCCCAGGGCTTGACCGTGGAGTTCAGCTCTCCGCCGACGTACTGGATCGGTTTCTGCACGTGCGGGAGCAGAGCTTCGAGCTGCGGAAACACAGACTCGGCGGCTTCGGCAGGCATCTCACGGAACCTTTGTGTGCTGGCTGGGGGGACCATTCAGCGTAACCCGGCCGGCGGGTCCCCCCGCACCGCCGGCCGGGTCGGTGCCTAAGCCGACATGGGCCGTTGCACGGTGATCGACTGAAGGAGGCCCACCGCTATCCACACGGCGAACATCGACGAGCCGCCGTACGAGACGAAGGGCAGGGGCAGGCCGGTGACCGGCATGATGCCCAGGGTCATGCCGATGTTCTCGAAGGCCTGGAAGGCGAACCAGGCGACGATCCCGGCGGCGACGACCGTGCCGTACAGGTCGGTGGTGTCCCGGGCGATCCGGCAGGCGCGCCAGAGCACCACGCCGAGCAGGACGACGATCAGCCCGGCGCCGAGGAAGCCGAGTTCCTCGCCGGCGACGGTGAAGACGAAGTCGGTCTGCTGCTCGGGCACGAAGCGGCCCGTGGTCTGCGAGCCGTGGAAGAGGCCGGAGCCGGTGAGGCCGCCCGAGCCGATGGCGATGCGGGCCTGGTTGGTGTTGTAGCCGACGCCGGCGGGGTCGAGCTCGGGGTTGGCGAAGGCGGCGAAGCGGGCGATCTGGTAGTCGTCCAGGATGCCCAGCTGCCACACGGCGAGCGCGCCGAGGGTGCCGGTGCCGAGGAGCCCGAAGACCCACCGGTTGGAGGCGCCGGAGGCGAGCAGGACGCCCAGCACGATGATGACCATGACCATGACCGACCCGAGGTCGGGCATGAGCATCACGATCAGCATCGGCACGGTGGCCAGGCCGAGGGCCTGGAGCACGGTCCGGTGGTCGGGGTAGGCCCGGTCGCCCGCGTCCACCCTGGTGGCCAGCAGCATCGCCATGCCCAGGATGATCGTGATCTTCACGAACTCGGAGGGCTGGAGGGAGAAGCCGCCGGGGAGCTTGATCCAGGAGTGGGCGCCGTTGATGGTCGAGCCGAGCGGCGTGAGCACCAGCAGGATCAGGAAGAGGGAGGCGCCGTACAGGACCGGCACGGCCGTGCGCAGGGCGCGGTGGCCGACCCAGACGACGCCGACCATCAGGGCGAGCCCGATGCCCGTGTTGAGCAGGTGCCGGGTCAGGAAGTAGTACGGGTCGCCCTGGTTGAGCTCGGTGCGGTTGCGGGTCGCGGAGTAGACGAGCAGCGAGCCCAGCAGGGACAGCGCGACGCCGGCCAGCAGTATCGGCCAGTCGAGCCGCCGGGCGAGGGAATCGCGGGCGAACACGCGGGTCCAGCCGGCCCGCTCGGGTCCGTATCCGGAGACCTGGAAGCTGTTGGCTCCGGTCATGAGCGTGCCCTCCGCTTCCGCCTGCGGGTCTGCCGGTTCTCGGTGTCGGGCGGGTTCACGGTCGCCTGCTGGTCCTGGTCCTGCTGTCCGGCGGGGGCGTCGCCGCCCTCCTCCGTGGCCTTCTCGGTGGGCTGGAGGTCCTTCACCGGGTCCTTGGAGACCTTCGGGGAGGTGATGGTGCCGTCCGCCTTGATCTTCGGCAGGCTCTTGGCCGGCTGGGGCAGCAGCGCCTTCCTCGCGTCGATCTCGCCGTCGTCCGAGACGCCGTACAGCGCGTCGTAGATGTTGCGGACGGCGGGTCCCGAGGCGCCGGAGCCGGTGCCGCCCTGGGAGATCGTCATGACGATCGAGTAGTCCTTGGTGTACGTGGCGAACCACGAGGTGGTCTGCTTGCCGTAGACCTCGGCCGTGCCCGTCTTGGCGTGCATCGGGATCTCGTCCTGCGGCCAGCCGCCGAACCGCCACGCGGCGGTACCGCGGGTGGCGACGCCGGCGAGGGCGTCGTCCATCTTGGCCAGCGTGGTCCTGTTTATCGGCAGCTTGCCGTGCGACTGGGGCGCGATCTCGTCGACCTGCTTGCCGTCGGGGCTGACGACCGCCTTGCCGATGGTCGGGTTCCACAGGGTGCCGCCGTTGGAGATGGCCGAGTAGATGGTGGCCATCTGGATGGGCGTGACGAGGGTGTCGCCCTGGCCGATGGAGTAGTTGATGGAGTCACCGGCGCGCATCTTGTTGCCTTCGAGGCAGTTCTCGTACGAGATCCGCTCGACGTAGGAGCCGTCCTTCTTGCCGGTCTTGCACCAGGCGTCCTTGTTGGCCTTCCAGTAGTCCTGCTTCCACTGGCGGTCGGGGACGCGGCCGGTGACCTCGTTGGGGAGGTCGATGCCGGTCTCCTTGCCGAGGCCGAACTGGTGGGCGGCCTTGTAGAAGTAGTCGTTCGGCTTCTTCGGGTTCATCCCGCCGTCCTTCTTCCACTGCTCGTGGGAGAGGCGGTAGAAGACGGTGTCGCAGGACAGCTCCAGGGCGCGGCCGATGCTGATCGCGCCCTCGTTGGCCGACTCGAAGTTCTTGAAGACCTGGCCGCCGACGTTGTAGGCGCTGGAGCAGTCGTAGTTGCCGTCGAAGTCGTACCCGGCCTCCACCGCGGCCGCCGAGGAGACGACCTTGAAGATCGAGCCGGGGGCCGCCTGGCCCTGGATGGCCCGGTTCAGCAGGGGGTAGTTGGAGTCCTTGCCGGTGAGCTTCTTGTAGTCCTTCGCGGAGATCCCGCCGACCCAGGCGTTCGGGTCGTACGTCGGGTTGGAGGCCATGGCGACGACGCGGCCGGTCTTGGCCTCCATCACCACGACGGCACCGGCGTCGGCCTCGTAGGTGCGGCCGGTGTTGCGGTCCATCTCCTTGCGGGCGGTCTTCATGGCCTCGTTCAGCTCGTACTCGGCGACGCGCTGGACGCGGGAGTCGATGCTGGTGACGAGGTTGGAGCCGGGGACGCCCGCGTCGGACTCGGCCTCGCCGATGACGCGGCCGAGGTTGTCGACCTCGTAGCGGGTGACGCCGGCCTTGCCGCGCAGCGCCTTGTCGTACTGGCGCTCCAGGCCGGAGCGGCCGACCTGGTCCGAGCGCAGGAAGGGCGAGTCGGTGTCCTGGGCCTTCTGGATCTCCTCGTCGGTGACCGGGGAGAGGTATCCGAGGACCTGGGCGGTGTTGGACTTGCCGGGGGCTGCGTAGCGGCGTACGGCCATGGGTTCGGCGGTGATGCCGGGGAAGTCCTCGGCGCGCTCGCGGATCTGGAGGGCCTGCTTGGGGGTGGCCTCGTCGGTGACGGGGATCGGCTGGTAGGGCGAGCCGTTCCAGCAGGGCTGCGGCGTCTTGGCGTCGCACAGCCGGACCTTGTCCATGACGTCCTGGGGCTGCATGCCGAGGACGGCGGCGAGCTTGGTGAGGACGGCCTTGCCGTCGTCCTTCATCTTCAGCAGGTCGGTGCGGGAGGCGGAGACGACGAGGCGGGTCTCGTTGTCGGCGAGCGCCACGCCGCGCGCGTCCAGGATCGAGCCGCGGGTGGCGGGCTGGACGACCTGCTGGACGTGGTTGCCGGAGGCTTCCTTGGCGTACTCGTCGCCCTGGCGGATCTGGAGGTACCAGAGCCGTCCGCCGAGTGTGCCGAGGAGGGAGAGGACCAGGATCTGGATGACGACGAGGCGGGTCTGGACGCGGGTGTTCCGACCGGTCTCGGGGATGTTGGTCACTGCCTCCCCCTCGCGAAGTGCGTGCTGTCCGTGGTGTGCTGCCCCGTCGTGGTGTGCCGGCGCGTCGTCACAGCCGCTTGACCCCCTTGATGCGTCCGGCCCGGGCCACCCGGGCCCGCGCCGCCTTCACCCGCAGTCCGCTCCGCTGCTGTCCGATGCGCAGCCCGGTGCCCGAGGAGAGCCAGCCGGAGGAGATGTCGGTGCTCTGGGCGGTGGAGCCGGCCTCGGCCAGCGGATCGTTCTCGGCGCGGCGGGCGAGCGCCATGATGCCGGGCACCACGAAGGGCGCGAGCAGCAGGTCGTACAGGGCGGCCGTGAACAGCAGGCCGGGCAGGCCCACATGGCGGGCGGCGGTGTCGCCGACGAGGGCGCCGACGCCGGCGTAGAGCAGGGTGGTGCCGACGGCGGCGGCGACGACCACGACCATCGGGCCGGTGGCCGAGCGGAGCCGGCCGTTGTCCGGTTTGGCGAGGCCGGCCAGGTAGCCGATGAGGCACAGCACGAGGGCGTAGCGTCCGGCGGCGTGGTCGGCGGGCGGGGCGAGGTCGGCGAGGAGTCCGGCGCCGAAGCCGACGAGGGCGCCGCCGACGTGGCCGTAGACCAGGGCGAGGCCGAGGACGGTGAGCAGCATCAGGTCGGGGACGGCGCCGGGCAGGTGGAGGCGGGCGAGGACGCTGACCTGGATCACCAGGGCGACGACGACCAGGGCGACGGACAGCAGGATCCGGTTGACGCGCATGAGGTGAAAGCTCCTACTGCTCGGGCTGCTCGGTCTGCGGCTGGCCGTCGGCGGGCGCCTCGGCGGACGGCGTCACGGTCACCGTCACGGTGGGCGTGGGTCTCGGCTGGGGCTTGGCCGGGAGCACCGTGTCGCGGGGGTCCTTCGCCGGGGCCTGGACGACGACGCCGATGATGTCGAGCTTGGTGAAGGAGGCGAAGGGCGTGACGTAGAGGGTGCGGGTCAGGTCGCCGCCGGAGGGGTCCACGCGGGTGACGGTGCCGACCGGGACGCCGGGCACGAAGGGCTTGTCGGCCTGGGAGCCGAAGGTGACGAGGCGGTCGCCCTTCTTCACGTCGGCCTTGCCGTTGAGGAGCTCGACGCGCAGCGGGCGGTCGCCCTGCCCGGAGGCGAAGCCGAGTTCGTCGCCGGCCTCCATCCGGGTGCCGACGGTGAAGTCGGGGTCGTTGGCAAGGAGCACGGTCGCCGTGCCCGGGCCGACGGTGGTGACGCGCCCGACCAGGCCGTCGCTGTTGAGGACGGTCATGTCGCGTTCGATGCCGTCGTTGGCGCCGGCGTCGATGGTGATGGTCCAGGAGAAGCCCTGGGCCGCTCCTATGGCGATGACCTGGGCGCCCTTGATGCCGTACTGGCCGGCGCCGGCCAGGCCCAGCATCTTGTCGAACTGCTTGAGGCGGCTGCGGCCGCGCTCGTCGCTGCCGAGCTTCGCCTTGAGGGCCGCGTTCTCCGTCTCCAGGGCGGCGAGCCGGTCGTGCCGGTCGCCCGAGTCGCGGATCGCGGAGACCGCGTTGCCGACCGGGTCGACCGCGGACGACACCCCGTTCTCGATCGGGCCGAAGACGGTGGCCGCGGCCTGCCGGGCGCCGTCGACCGGGGAGTCCTCCCCACCGCGGATGTCGACCGTGATCAGCGCGAACGCGACCGCGATCAGCAGCACCAGGAGCAGCCGGCTCTCTTTCGTGTCCCTCACGTGCGGCGGCCGTGCCTTCCTCGTCGGAATTCGGGAATTACGTGGCGGTGTTCAGGAATTCTGGGGATTCACAGCGGACGCCCGTCTCGTCCGGTCCGGGCACTGTGGGCGTCTCATGTCCCTTTGTCTTATGTCTCTATATCAACGATCCGCCGCACGAGAGGAGATCGTCTCGTACGGCGGAACCGAAGTGTCACGTCATCTGCGGGGCTGGGCGTCCAGCACCTGCTGGAGCGCCTCGAACTCCTCGACGCACTTTCCGGAGCCGAGCGCCACGCTGTCCAGCGGGTCCTCGGCGATGTGGATCGGCATACCGGTCTCCCGGCGCAGCCGCTCGTCGAGGCCGCGCAGCAGCGCGCCGCCGCCGGTCAGCACGATGCCCCGGTCCATGATGTCGCCGGACAGCTCCGGCGGACACTTGTCGAGGGTCGTCTTGACGGCGTCGACGATCGCGTTGACCGGCTCCTCGATCGCCTTGCGCACCTCGGCGGCCGAGATGACGACGGTCTTGGGCAGTCCGGACACGAGGTCCCGGCCGCGGATTTCGGTGTGCTCGTCGGAGTCCAGGTCGTACGCCGAACCGATCGTGATCTTGATCTGTTCGGCCGTGCGCTCACCCAGCAGAAGGCTGTACTCCTTCTTGACGTGCTGGATGATCGCGTTGTCCAGCTCGTCACCCGCGACGCGGATGGACTGGGCGGTGACGATGCCGCCGAGCGAGATGACCGCGACCTCCGTGGTGCCGCCGCCGATGTCGACCACCATGTTGCCCGTGGCCTCGTGGACCGGCAGGCCGGAGCCGATGGCCGCGGCCATGGGCTCCTCGATGATGTGCACCTGACGGGCGCCGGCCTGGGACGACGCCTCGATGACGGCGCGGCGCTCGACGCCGGTGATGCCCGAGGGCACACAGACGACGACCCGCGGACGAGCCAGATAACGCCGCTTGTGGATCTTCAGGATGAAGTAGCGGAGCATCCGCTCGGTGATCTCGAAGTCGGCGATCACGCCGTCCTTCAGCGGACGCACGGCAACGATGTTGCCGGGCGTGCGCCCGATCATCTTCTTCGCTTCGGCGCCGACCGCGAGGATGCCACCGGTGTTGGTGTTGATCGCGACGACGGACGGCTCGTTGAGTACGATCCCGCGACCCCTGACGTACACCAGCGTGTTGGCGGTCCCGAGGTCGACAGCCATGTCACGGCCGATGAACGACATTGAGTTCCCCATCAGGATTCGACTGGCCTTCCCAGGAGCTTTTGAGGGCTTTTCAGGTCGGCGAGGTGGGTGCAGTGACGCGTGGAGGCTTCCATCGTAGACGCGCTTTCGCGAACACTGCGCGAGGGTCTTCGCCATTGTCAGCAGATGGCGCACCGCCTCGCTTGTGGAGACGGGCCAACGGTGGCATCCGTTCCCCCGAACAGGCGCGCATATGCCACAGGGCGGTCGCTTTTACGCGACCGCCCCGGTCGGCCCGCGGCCATTCGGCTGACGTCCTGTCAGAAAAAAACCTGTCCGGCGTGTCCCGGAGCAGCCCCGGAAGGCTCAGACGCGGCCCGGGAAGAAGATCTTCAGCTCGCGCTCGGCCGACTCCTCGGAGTCGGAGGCGTGGATCAGGTTCTCCCGGACGATGACACCGAAGTCCCCGCGGATGGAGCCGGGAGCGGCGGCGATCGGGTCGGTCGGGCCGGCCAGGGCGCGCACGCCCTCGATGACCCGCTCACCCTCGACGACCAGGGCCACGACCGGCCCGGAGGACATGAACGCGACCAGCGGCTCGTAGAAGGGCTTGCCCTTGTGCTCGCCGTAGTGCTGCTCCAGCGTCTCGGCGTCCAGGGTGCGCAGCTCCAGCGCGGTGATCTGCCAGCCGGCCTTGCGTTCGATACGGCTGATGATCTCGCCGGTCAGGCCACGACGGACGGCGTCGGGCTTGAGCAGGACGAGGGTGCGCTGGGTCACGAGGGCTCCTTGGAATGGACGAGCGTGCGGTTGTACGCGGTGATGACAGAGGTTACCGGGCGTGTCGCGGCCGCCGTCACGCAGCGTCAGGTGCGGCGTCCTCGGCCTGCGCCGCGAACCTCGCCTTCGCCTCGTCGATCTTCCGCCCGTAGTGCACGGAGGCCCACCACAGCGCCGCGAAGACGGCGCCCATGAAGAACATCGTCGGCACGACGAAGCCCGAGGCGATCAGCGCGATCTGCAACGCCCAGCCGAAGGCGACACCGCCCGGCCGGGTCACCACGCCGCACAGCGCCACGCACAGGAACATCGCGACACCGCTGACCGTCCACACGGTGGCCATGGACAGGTCGGGGTCCTTCATGGCGACCAGTCCGGCGAAGCCGATCAGGAAGAACTCGCCGATCAGGGTCGAAGCACAGAGCGTACGCACGGGACGTCAGCCCCTTCCCAGGAGCAGTCGGGCCTCGCCGACGGTGATGACGGAACCGGTGACGAGCACACCGCCGCCCGCGAACTCGCCCTCCTCCTCGGCCAGCGTGATCGCGGCCTCCAGGGCGTCCGGCAGCCGCGGCTCGACCTGGACGCGGTCCTCGCCGAACACCTCGACGGCGATCGCGGCCAGCTCGTCGGCGTCCATCGCGCGGTGGCTGGAGTTCTGGGTGACGACGACCTCGGCGAAGACCGGCTCGAAGGCTTCGAGGAGCCCGCGCACGTTCTTGTCGCCGCTCGCGCCGACCACGCCGATGAGCCGGCTGAACTGGAACGCCTCGCCCACGGCCTCCGCGGTGACCCGGGCGCCCGCCGGGTTGTGCGCGGCGTCCAGCACGACGGTGGGCGAGCGCCGGACGACCTCCATCCGGCCCGGCGAGGCGACGGCGGCGAACGCCTTGCGCACGGTGTCGATGTCCAGTGGGTCGGGGCGCTGCGCGCCGACGCCGAAGAACGCCTCGACGGCGGCCAGCGCGACCGCCGCGTTGTGCGCCTGGTGGGCGCCGTGCAGCGGCAGATAGACCTCGGTGTACTCGCCGCCCAGTCCGCGCAGGGTCACCAGCTGCCCGCCGACGGCGACCTCGCGGGCGACGACGCCGAACTCCAGGCCCTCGCGGGCCACGGTGGCGTTGACGTCCACGGCCTTCTTCAGCATCACCTGCGCGGCGTCCACCGGCTGCTGGGCGAGGATCACGGTGGCGTCCTGCTTGACGATGCCGGCCTTCTCGGTCGCGATCTCGCCGGGCGTCTCACCGAGCCGGTCGGTGTGGTCCAGGTCGATGGGGGTCACCACGGCGACGTCCCCGTCGATGACGTTGGTGGCGTCCCAGGAGCCGCCCATCCCGACCTCGACCACGGCGACGTCCACGGGCGCGTCGGCGAACGCGGCGTACGCCATGCCGGTCAGCACCTCGAAGAAGGACAGCCGGTACTCCTGCTGGGCGTCCACCATCTCGACGTACGGCTTGATGTCCTCGTACGTCTCGATGAACCGCTCGGCGGAGATCGGCGCCCCGTCCAGGCTGATCCGCTCGGTGATCGACTGCACGTGCGGCGACGTGTACCGCCCGGTGCGCAGCTCGAAGGCGCCGAGCAGGGCCTCGATCATGCGGGCGGTGGTGGTCTTGCCGTTGGTGCCGGTGATGTGGATGGAGGGGTACGAGCGCTGCGGCTCCCCCAGTACGTCCATCAGCGCGGCGATCCGGGCGACGGACGGCTCCAGCTTGGTCTCGCCCCAGCGGGTCGCCAGCTCGGCCTCGACCCCGCGCAGCGCCGCGTCCACCTCGGGATCCTCGGGCCGCCCGGGCACGTCCGCCTGCGGGGGGCCGCCCTGGGTGCGCAGGGTACGGCTGCCGGCCTCGATGACGGCGAGATCGGGGTCGCGGGTGGTCTCCGCGTCGATGATCTCGTCAAAGGAGTCGAGGGGATCGGACGGCTCGTTCTCACCGGGGATGTCACTCACGGACCCCAGTCTACGGAGGTCTCCGACGGCGGGGCGGCTGAGGTCGTGTGCCGCGCGCGGGCCCGTCGTGGCTCGTCGCGCAGTTCCCCGCGCCCCTG
>NZ_WWHX01000287.1 GCF_009862125.1 Streptomyces sp. SID5910 | reverse complement strand
GGCGTCGGGGTGTGCGGCGGGTGGCGTAGGTGCTGCGGCGGCAGCGTAGTTGGTGCAGGGCGGCCGTGGTGTGGGGGAGCGGGCGGCGGGCTAGGTCCAGGCCGACGCGAAGGGCCTGATCACCCGGGACGTGAACGTCGACTCCGCATTCTGGGCCAACCGTCAGCCCATCAACTGCGTGAGGCGGTCGAGGTCGTCGCGTACGGAGTCCTGTTCCTCCGCGGTGAGTTGGACTGCGGTGGCCGCGGCCAGTGCGGACGTCGCGGCCTCCTTGTCGCCGAGACGGGTGGCGACGTCAGCACGCAGCACGAGTAGCCGAAGCAGCTGTACAGGCGTGGGCTGCTCGTCCCGTAGGCGCAGCGCCCGGTCGATGATTTTCGCGGCGCCCGTCAGGTCCTCTTTGGAGTCGGCGAGGAGGGAAGCGTGGTGCACGGCCCGGGCGAAGGTCTCCGTGGGGGCGGGGCGGTGGTGCTGGTCGTCGCTCATCTGCTGCCCGATGCGGATGCAGTTGCCGCCCGGGTCGGTCATGAGGAACTGACGCACACCGTGTGAGGTGTTCCTCAGCGGCCCGATTCGCGGCAGCCCGCGGTTCGGTACTCGCCCGTACGCCGCCTTCAGCCGGGCCCGGAAGGCCTCGTGCAGCCCGTCGATGGCATCGGTCTGGACGATGCACGTACTGAACGACTCGGCCGGCTCGTAGTGCTTCATCCCGAAGAAGTGGAGCTGTATGCCGCCGCGCTGGACGACTGCGTACGGATTGGGGCTCTTCTGCTGGAAGGTCACCTCGAACCCAAGGGCCGTATAGAAGTCGAGAACGGGCTGGATGGTCCGACACGGCAGGACCGGAATCGTCTTCTCGCTCATACCGACCACTCTAGTCAAACTTGACCAGAGGGTGGGGGATACGTCGGCGATGGACTCACCGGCCCTGAAGGCCGTGATCACGTAGGTCGGAGTGATGTTCGGCCGCCGAGCGGGCCGCGCGGCGGAGCTCGGCGTGCACGCCCTTCCCTGCCGGCGGAGGAGATCAGGCCCGCCTCAGCCGCCACAGCCGAAATACGCCCGTACCGTCCTGCAAGTACTGCCCACCGCCCACGTACGGGGTGCTCACCACGTAGTCCTTGCGCTGCCACAGGGGGATCAGAGGCACGTCCCGGGCCACGCGGGCCTGGAGGGTGTCAAAGGCATCCGCGGTGCGGCCGCGGTTGGCGAGCCGTCGAGTGTCGCCCACAAGATGGTCGACCTGGGCGTTGCTGTACCCGGTATTCATCGAGGAGCCGGTTTCGACGAGTGCGGCGCCGAAGGTCTCCGGGTCGGGATAGTCGGCCACCCAGCTCACTGCCCATGCGTCCATCGTTCCCGCTGCCCACCGTTCCTGGAAGTCGGCCCACTGATAGCCCGTGACGTCCACGGTGAAGAGGCCGCCCGTCTGCAACTGCTTCTTCAGCACGGCCGCCTCTTTGGTGCTCACGCCGACGCCGCGGCCGCGGTCGTATCCGAAGGTGATGCGCACCGGCAGGCTCACTCCGGCATCACTGAGCAGCTCGCGGGCCTTCTCGACGTTCGGCCCTCCCGCGTAGTCGTCGAAGAAGGGGGTGGTGTGTCCGGTCATCCCGCTCGGGATGACCGAGTACAGCGGGTCGACGGTGTTCCGGAACACGGTGTAGGAGAGTGCCTCGCGGTCGACGAGCCAGGCCATGGCGCGACGCACACGAGCATCGTGCAGAGGAGAGCTCTTGCGGGTGTTGAGGTAGAGGTTGTGCGTCTGGGCGGTATCACTCGCCGTCATCCGCAGCGTGGGATCACCGGGGTCGAGCTCCGCGAGCAGGTCCACGGGGAGAGTCCGGCTGGTGACGTCGACCTGCTGTGCCTTCCAGGCGCGGGCGAGGGTGTGAGCGTCGGGGTAGTAACGGAGCCTGATCGGATTGCCGGTCTCGTGGAGGTAGCCCCTGTAGTGAGGGTTCGGATTCAGGTCCGCCTGGTGGTCCTTGGTGTATGCCGACAGCGTGTACGGGCCCGTGCCGTCGACCGCGGAGCCGGCACGCAAGGAGGTGGCCGGGTATTTCTGCCGGTCCACGATGGAAGCGGCTCCGGTGGCCACTTTCAGCGGGAAGGTGGCGTCCGGGGCCGAGAGGCGGAAGGTGACCGTATCGCTGGTGTCGGCGGACACCGTGTCGAGCGTCTTGAAGAGGGAGGTCGGGCCGACGTCGGAGTTGATGCGCTTGACCCGGTCGAAGGAGTGCTTCACGTCTGCCGCGGTCAGGGTGCGCCCGCTGGGGAAGGTGATGTCGTGTCGTAGCCGGCAGCGGAAGAGCCGCAGCTCCTCGTCCTCGAAGTCGCATCGCTCGGCGGCGTCCGGGACTGGCGTCGGGTCTCCTGGATCGAACGTGAGGAGAGTCTGGAAGACGTTGCTGAAGAGCGCCCAGGAGCCGGAGTCGTACGCGCCGGCCGGATCCAGGGACGTGACGGGCTCCGTCGTTCCCACGGTGATCGCCTCATGGTCTTCTGTCTGCTGCGACAACCATCGCCAGCCGCCTGCTGCCACCACGGTGAGAACGAGAAGTGCCACTAAGAAACGCAGGCGAAGAGATCGCATGAGGGTCCTCTTGAAGGTGTGGGGGAGTGCATCTCGCCGCCGCCTGCCGGCCGAACGGCGCGCCGCGACGGTGTTGGTGGTTACGCCCGTGTCGAACGTGGCGGAGGCGTGGCGTGTTCGGGCATGGAGGCTCCTCGGACGGGGCTGCCAGCTCCAGGGGCAGCAGCGGCGACGCAAAGGATCATGCGTCTTCGCTGCGGCACTCTCTCCTGAGCGCCCTCGCCGGGAATATCCGTGTACGCGCTTCTACCTACCCCTATTTACTTCTGAGGCTCGCTCTTCGCCTTGGACCGCGATGGCAGGCCGGGAAACGCACCAGATCACCGGTCGTCCCAGGACCAGCGGATGCCGAAGTACGACGGGGGCAGGTCCAGACCGACGGTGTGTACGCAGTGGTCGGCGCCGAGCCACAGCATGCGTTCCCGTATGTCGGCGGAAGCGTGCGGGACGTGGAAGGCGTGGCAGCTGGTGGGCAGCGCCGCGGCGTCGAAACGTACCTCGATCACGCACTCCCGTACGGGCACCTGGAGGTAGAGACCGGCACGCTGGGCCGTCGGCCTGGTGCCGACGTGTTCCAGGACGTACTCGACGATGACGGTCTCCCCGCGTGACAGTGGACGGTCGAACAGCAGTTCCGCCACCAGGATGCCGTGGGCGGGATCGTCCAGGGACGCGCCCACACGTCGTGGCGTCGACGGTCGCAGCACCGGGGCCGGGCCGGGCTGGTCGGCTTGGTAGCTGATGATGTACCGGTCGGGTCCGTCCGTCTCCGCGCGCAGTACCTGACGGCTCCACAGCATGTGTTCGCCGCCCCGGGCGTCCACGTCGATCCGCTGGTGTCGGCTCACGCAGGTCAGGTGGGCCGTCCAGCGGGTGTCCACCGCCTCCAGCGCGTCGTTCAGCACCCCGGCCCAGGCCTCGGCCAGGCTGGGCCGGCCGGCCGCACCGTTCAGATGGCGCCCGCGCGGCTTCGGAGGCGCGAGCAGTGAACTCAGAGCCCTGGCAGGGAGGTTCAAGACCTTCTCCAAGGCTTCGAGTGCGCGCAGCGCGTGCGGACGCTCCGGCCGGTACTTGCCCGACTGCCAGGCGCTGATGGTGGCCGTGGTGATGGGGGCGCCACCCTGTTTCAGGCGTTCCTGGAGGCGGCTGAGGCTCAGCCCCCGGTTCTGGATGGCCACCCGCAGTGCCTCGCTGAAGGGGCCGGTTCGCAGCAGGACCGACAACGGGTCGGGCTGGGGGACACACGGTGCGGGAACGGCCGCACGGGTGCCGTCAGGAAGTGGCGCATGCTGGGAGTTCATGGGCGCAAGCCGTTCTGACGGTGACCGGATCGGTGGGGCGTGTGCGGCATCTTCGCACGCCGGCTCACCGATGGAGCCGACTCGTCCGCTTGTTGGTGCGGTGACGTCCTCGCACGGTGGGCCGTCCAGGAGCCGGCCCGAATACCCGTAACGCTTGACGGTCGCGGGACCCTTGCCCTGCTCATGCCACGTACACAGAATCTCATCTGTCGGTCAGTGGAACGCTTCGCAGAGCACGCCCGAGGTCCGAGTCACTCGGGACGTCCCGTGGTCCGCCACACCCCAGGCGGCTCGCGCCCTGCCCCCCACACACACACCGAGACCGCGTTCTCGTCCCCCCGCCTCCCCATCAAGGACGTCGCTTCATGTCATCAACCTCGTATCGTCCCCACCGTCACCGCGGCCGTCGCACGCTGACGGCGGCCGCTCTCGTTCTCGCCGCCGCCTTTACGGCCACGGCCGCATCGACCGACTCGGCCTCGGCGGCCACGGGCAAGAACGTGCTCAACATCTCCATGCAGGAGCAGGAGAACACCAACTGGTGCTGGTCGGCCAGCGGCAACACCATAGCCAGCTGGTTCGGCTACAAGTACACGCAGACCCAGTTCTGCAACGCTGCTTTCGGACGGGCCCAGGGCGGCTCGTGCCCCAACGACCAGGCGACGCTGGAAGACGACCAGACCGCCTTCCGGTGGATGGGGCTGTCACCGGGCACCGTGACGTCCGGCGTCATCAGCTACAACGCGGTACAGCAGCAGATCGACGCGAAGCGGCCGATGATGGCCCGCATCCAGTGGAGCTCCGGCGGCGGCCACGCCGAGGTGCTGTACGGATACGACACCAGCAAGTCCTGGGTGTACTGGGGCGACCCGTGGCCGGACGACTACCGGTACAACTGGGCGACCTACGACTACTACCGCAGCAACTCGGACTTCTCCTGGACGCACACGCTGTACGGGATCGGAGCGTGACCGCCGTGAACACCACCAAGACCACCACCACTCGCGGCCTGGCCTGCGCCGTCCTCGCGACCGCCGCCCTCGGCCTGTGCGGGACCGGCACTGCCGCGGCGGCCGGGTCCACGCCGCCGCCCGCGCCGACCGCCCTCACCTCGACCCAACTGGCCGCCGGCCGCGCGGCCGCGGACAACAGCGCCACGCGCAAGGTGCTGAGCGACTTCTTCGCTCACGCTCCCCGGGACGGCGGCCCGGCGGCCAAGGCCGACTCCCCGGCGGGTGAGGCCGCTCCCGTGCGCCTGGTCGGCGACAGCGTCACCGTCTACGCCCTCAATCCCGACTTCGTGCGCGGGGAGGCCGGCGCCCCGGTCGCCCGGTCCAACTACGTCGCGACCAAGGCGGTCTCCGCCACCGGTCAGACCGCCAGCGTGTGGAGCGAGCCCGCGGCCGGCGGCTGGAAGGTCATCAACATCGCCAGCGGTTCGGACGAGACCGATTACGCCGCCCTGGCGCACGGCAACGGCACCGTCTTCCGCGAACCGCAGATCAACGCCTGGTACGTCCTGCGCGGCGACCGGGTGCTGCCGCTGAACGCCGAGGCCAAGGCCACCGTCGGCGTCGACGGAGCCAGCGTCGCCGCGTATCACCAGCATGTGCACACCGCCTACGCAGACAAGCTGCCCGGCTCGTCCTACGCGAAGAAGGGCTACGCCGGCGGCTTCGGCAGCGCGGCGGCAGACGCTGCACAGAAGCACACGGCAGCCGGAGCCACCACATCCGCGGCGACGTCGGACAGAACGGACGGGCACACCACGGCCGGGGTGCTGGCCGGCGCCGCTCTGCTGACCGGACTGGGCGGCCTCTTCGTCAGGCGACGCCTGACACGCCGCTGACCGCACCCGAGCCGGGGGCCACGAAACCCCCGACCGAAGGGGTGGCGACCCAGCCACCCGGACACGATGGCCCCGGCGGGACGATCCCCGCCGGGGCCGCCCCTATGCCTTCGGTCGGCACATCTCAGGGGGCCAGGCCCCCGCCGCGAGGAGGGCGGCGCCGGCGGGTTCCAGCACCCAGCGCATGCCGCTCAGGTGTTCGGCGTCCGGGACGACGCCTGGCAGCGATTCGGGGGGAAGCCTGATGACGGCCCAGCACCGCACGCCCGCAGGGGTGCGCTCCGTGCCGTGCGCGGTGGAATAAGCGTCGAGGAGGGCGAGGCTCCAGCCGTCTTCGTCGCGCGCGCTCTGTGGGGTGTTCCGGGCACGGCTGCACTGTGGGGCCTCGTCGTGCACTTCAAGGATGAGTTGGTCGCTCTCCAGATCGAGGCGCACCGTCATGTTCCCGGCCGCTCGCCGGACACCTCGGGCGAGCAGTTCGCCAGAGACCACGGTGAGACCCCAGCTGGAATCGTCGTCCAGGTCGAGGCCCCAGGAGCGCAGAGTCGCACGGACACGGCTGCGGCCTTCTCGGACGGCCCAGGGCTCCGCACGAAGAACGAAGGACGCGGCCTTGGTGGCCGCGGAAAACGTGTCTGCTTGGCCGGTCGGCACGCCCGTGCGTCTCCTCAGAGGTCGATGATGTCCACGGCGAGCCCGCCGCGTTGGGGTCGGGCCGGGAGGCCGGCCCGCTCGAGTGGGGCGAACGGGCCGACCGGCTGGCGTCGTTGAGGCTAGGGACCGCAACCTCCGCGCGTAAATACGGCAACTTGCGCTACGGATACCCGAGAAACGTCACGGAGCGCAGGGCCGCACCCGACTCGGATCGCTCTTCTGATGCCGCCAAGCGCGAACTGCGCGCACAGAACGCTCAACGTTCTGTGCGCGCAGCTTCGTCAGTCGTCGGTACATCGAGCGCCGGAGCCGGGCCGACGGCAGCCTGCGCTCACGTCAGGTCAGCCTTCGACGAGCTTGCCCATGGCGTGGGCCTCGTTGACGACACCGGCGTCGAAGAACTTCCACGGCACGGTGAAGTAGCCGCCGGCGCCCCACTCGGTGCCCCAGCTGTTCTCGATCTTCACGCCCTTGTCGTTGTAGGCGACGATGGTCACCTCGTGCCCGCCGAGGACCGGGTCGCTTCTGTCGTCACCGGGGAGGTAGCTGTAGTCGCCGGCAGTGTCGGCATTCAGGTCCTGGAAGCTCTGGTGGGCCTCGAAACCGATCGGCACGGGCATGCCCCGGGAGATCGAGTCCTCGATGGCCGCCCTGGCCTCTTCGCCCTTGACAGGCAGCTCGGTGAAGCCGGAGAGCTTGTAGTGGGCCGCGTTGGCGCGCTCGGCATCGTCCGGCTGGGTGGTGAAGTCGAAGTCGCCCTGCCAGTAGTCGGCCTTGGTGTCGATGCCCTGTTCCTTCTGCATCGGCAGCGCGACGGAGGCCCAGGTGCCCTGGTCGTTGCCCTTGGCGATCTGCGAGTACGTGAACATGGGGGCCATCGGGCCGTCGCTGATGTTCTGCTCGTTCATCAGGATGCCGTAGCCGCTGTAGCCGGTGGCCCAGGCCACGCAGGAGCCGACCTTGCCCTGGTCGCCGGGCGACTGCGCGTACTTGGTGAGGTCGTAGCTCTCGGGGGCTTCGGCGGTCCGCGCGATCGGGGCGATGTCGTTGAGCGCCACCGCGGAGGGGGCGGACGCGGGTGCCTTGGAGCGCTTCGGCGCATCCAGCCGGAAGCCCATGCCGTGCTTGGGCTGCGCCTTGTGGACGGTGCCCTGCTGAGCGGTGTCCGACGGCGAGGGCGCGGTGGCCGCCGTGGCCGTGGTGGCGAAGACCAGGCCGCTGAGGACGAGGGCGGTGGGGACACCTATCGCTTTGGTCAGACGCATGGATCTGGCTCCAGTCGAGTGTGGGGGGAGGCAGGCAGGCGGAAGGTGCGTGCCTGTCTGGTTGCTGAGTGAACTGACAGTGCGTCATGGCTTGGGGGCCGCACAGTCAGGACAAGGGTTGCCGCCCGGACTTGCCAGGTGATCTCCGGGCGACGGGCACAACCTTGGCACCCTGACGTGCTCACGTCGATGGGGTGAGGAGCGTTCACCGTTAAGCGTTGACACCTCGCCAAACGCAATCGCACGTTGCTGGTGGCGCGAAGCCGGCCGGCCGTCCGAACTCGCGCTTCCGCGGGCCTCTTGCGTACCGGTCCATTCCCGGAGGCGAGGCCCTGCGTGCCGCGATGGCGGCCAGCTGCAGGAGTACGCGTCGATGGCGGAGACGGCGTCGAAGCCCTATCGCGATCGATCCAGGCGACGGTCCGAGGGCGTTCTCGATGGGGAACCGGAAGAAGGCGCACTACCGGCGGACTGCCGAGAGCAGTCCGCCGGCCACCTCTCGTGCTGCGGTGGGGTGCTGATCCGGTGGCCGTAGGCGGCGGTCCGCTCGCGCACGGTGTGGTTTTCTGCCTCCCGGCCAGCCAGCCCCCGGGTCGTCGGGCATCTCCCGGACCCACGGGGACGCCGCCGATCCCGGCGCGGCGTCCTTAGCGTCTCCGTGCTCGCGGGCCAGGCATGCGGCAACGCCGCGCCGTATCCGCCGGCCTGCCGGAGTTCGGCGGGGACCACTGCGACAGCGTGGTCGCGTCAGGCCCGGCCGTGCCCGCCGCTCGGCGTTGCTCGGGGTAGCGCTCACGCCGGCTGCCACGGCGGACCGCCGTGGCAGCCGACGCCCCGGTTCCCTTCAGCAGTAGTTCGTGTTGGCGAAGCTCGCGAACGCGGCCCTCGTCTGCGGTCCGGCGACGCCGTCGATGCCGACGCCCAGCCAGTTCTGCAGGGCCTTGATCGTCTGCGTGCCGACGACACCGTCCACGACGAGGCGCCCGTTCACGTAGGAGCCAGTCCAGTTGAGGAACTTCTGGGCGGCGATCCAGCTGTTGGTGCCCAGCTGCCCGTCGATCGTGCCGGGGTTGAATCCCCACCCCTTCAGCCAGCACTGCCAGTGCTTGGCCTGGGTGGTGTTCAGACCGAGGTTGTTCACC
>NZ_WWHX01000286.1 GCF_009862125.1 Streptomyces sp. SID5910 | reverse complement strand
GTCTCCCACCCGCGCACCACCCGTTCGCCGTTGGTTGAGAGGTGGACGTTGCCCCTGGGGGTGCGTCGCCGTCGGCGGCTTGCGGTGGAGGGCTCTTCCCACGAGCCACGAATCCGCAGCCGCCGATGGTGCTCAGCCCCCGCCGGCGACGTCCACCCTTCAGTTGGCGGTGAACGGGTGGTGCGTGGGTGGGAGACCGGGGGGTGGTGGACGTGGGCGGCCCCGCATCGTAACGTCGGCTTGAGAAGTGTAACTAGCAGCGCTAGTTTTCAAGAGCCCCGGAGGGTGTTCCATGGCCTCGTCCCAGAAGTTGCCCGCGTTCGATCCCGTCGACCCCCTCGGCATCGACGACCTGCTGGAGCCGGAGGACCTCGCGGTCCGGGACACCGTGCGGGGCTGGGCCGCCGACCGCGTGCTGCCGCACATCGCGGACTGGTACGAGAAGGGCGAGCTCCCCGGCATCCGGGACCTCGCGCGCGAGCTCGGCTCCATCGGCGCGCTCGGCATGTCGCTGGAGGGCTACGGCTGCGCCGGTGCGAGCGCCGTCCAGTACGGCCTGGCCTGCCTGGAGCTGGAGGCCGCCGACTCCGGCATCCGCTCGCTGGTCTCCGTGCAGGGCTCCCTCGCCATGTACGCCATCCACCGCTTCGGCAGCGAGGAGCAGAAGCAGACGTGGCTGCCGCGCATGGCCGCCGGCGAGGTCATCGGCTGCTTCGGGCTGACCGAGCCCGACCACGGCTCCGACCCGGCCAACATGCGTACCCACGCCAAGCGCGACGCCGGCGGCGACTGGGTGCTCAACGGACGCAAGATGTGGATCACCAACGGGTCCGTGGCCGGCGTCGCCGTGGTGTGGGCCCAGACCGAGGAGGGGATCCGCGGGTTCGTCGTCCCGACCGACAGCGCCGGCTTCTCCGCCCCCGAGATCAAGCACAAGTGGTCCCTGCGGGCCAGCGTCACCAGCGAGCTGGTCCTCGACGACGTACGGCTCCCGGCGGACGCCGTACTGCCGGAGGTGACCGGGCTGCGCGGACCGCTGAGCTGCCTGTCGCACGCGCGGTACGGCATCGTCTGGGGCGCGATGGGCGCGGCCCGCAGCTCCTTCGAGGCGGCCGTCGAGTACGCGAAGTCGCGGGAGCAGTTCGGGCGGCCCATCGGCGGCTTCCAGCTGACCCAGGCCAAGCTCGCCGACATGGCGGTCGAACTGCACAAGGGCATTCTGCTCGCCCACCACCTCGGGCGGCGCATGGACGCCGGCCGCCTGCGTCCCGAGCAGGTCAGCTTCGGCAAGCTCAACAACGTGCGCGAGGCCATCGAGATCTGCCGCACGGCCCGCACGATCCTCGGCGCCAACGGGATCTCCCTCGAATACCCCGTGATGCGGCACGCGACGAACCTGGAATCGGTGCTCACCTACGAGGGCACCGTCGAGATGCACCAGCTGGTGCTGGGCAAGGCGCTCACCGGCCTCGACGCCTTCCGGTAGAGGCAGAGGCGCCGGCGGAGCGGGGCGGGGCCGTGGTGCGCGGCCCCGCCTCAGCTCTGGTTGAAGAAGCCGTCCGACCGGTGCGCGGCCGGATCGCCGCTGATCACCTGGGTGTCGGCCGGGCTCAGCAGGAACACCCGGGTGGAGACCCGCTCGATCGAACCCCGCAGGCCGAAGATCAGCCCGGCCGCGAAGTCCACGACGCGCTTGGCGTCGCCGGCCTCCATCGCCGTCAGGTTCATGATGACCGGGACACCCTCCCGGAACAGCTCGCCGATGGCACGCGCGTCCCGGAAGCTGTCCGGGGTGACCGTGCCGATCCGGCGGCCCTTCTCCTCGGCGACGTCCGAGGCCACCTTGACCCGCGGGTCCGTGACCCAGGCGTCCGGGGACTCGGTGCCCTCCGAGTAGTCGTCGTCGTAGTAGCGCTCGTCATCGTTGTCGTCGACGAGGCCGAGCCACGCACTCGCCTTGCGTACCGATCCCATGGACGCCTCCTCTCACAGCGGTCTTTCGTGCTTTCCGCATCCCTATGGTCATCCATGATGCGGACGTCGCGCCAAGTGGATAGACGCCGCGCGGGGGGTTTGTGACGGTACTGGTGCACAGCGAATCCGTCGAGAGTCCTTGTGTCCCAAGGGTCGTTTCCCAAACGGATGCTGACTGTGAGTGAAATATGATTCTTCCCGGCGGACGGGTGAGACAGGGTGCGTACGGGTGACAGCGGCTGTCGGTACGATGCCGCAGCTCAGCGTCGTACGAACCCACGGGGGAGTGTCGTGTTCGGAATCGTCAGGCCATGCAGGCACCGGCTCGGAGAGAGCCTCACCGGCCAGTGGATGGCGCATTTGTGCGGGCTGTGCCTCGCGCTGCGCAAGGACCACGGACAGTTCGCGCGGATCGTGACGAACTACGACGGCCTTCTCATATCGGTGTTGACGGAGGCTCAGGCCGGGCGGGGCGGCGCGGGCGCCGGCCGGCGTACGGCGGGGCCGTGCCCGTTGCGCGGGATGCGCACCGCGTCCGTCGCGCACGGTGAGGGCGCCCGGCTCGCGGCGGCCGTCTCCCTGGTGCTGGCCTCGGCGAAGGTGCGCGACCATGTCGCGGACGGTGACGGGCTGCTGGCCCGGCGTCCGGTGGCCCGCGCCGCCCGCCGGGTCGCCGCCGGCTGGGACGCGGCCGGCCATCGCGGCGGCGGCGCCGTCGGGTTCGACACCGCCGTCCTGGTCGACGCCGTGGACCGGCAGGTCGGCATCGAGGGGCTCGCCGGGTTCGGCACGCCTCTCCTCACCGTCACCGAGCCGACCGAGACCGCGACCGCCGCCGCCTTCGCCCACACCGCCCACCTCGCCGGACGGCCGGACAACGCCGTGCCGCTCGCCGAGGCGGGGCGCCTGTTCGGGCGGCTCGCGCACCTCCTGGACGCCGTGGAGGACCAGGAGGCCGACGCCGCGTCGGGTGCCTGGAACCCGCTCACCGCCACCGGCACCCCGCGCACCGAGGCCCGTCGGCTGGCCGACGACGCCGTGCGCGGGATACGGCTGGCGCTGCGCGAGGCCGAGTTCACTGACGGGCGCCTTGTGCACCGGCTGCTGGTGCACGAGTTGGGCACCTCGGTCGACCGCGCCTTCGGCACCCCCTCCTGCGCGCACGGCAGCCACCCGTACTCCCCGCCCGGCGCTCCCGGCGGTCCCGGTGCGCCGATGCCCCCGGAGCCGCCGCGCCGTGACCGGCGGGGGCTGCTCGCGGGGTGCGCCGTGTGGCTGGGGCTGGCCTGCACATGCCAGATGTGCTGCGGCACGTTCGAGGACCCCTGGAGCAGACAGCGCAGGGAAGGGCTGTTCCAGAGCTGCGGTGACTGCTGCGACTGCTGTGACTGTTGCAGCAACTGCGGTGACGCCTGCTGCTGTTGCGGCGAGGGCTGCGACTGCGGCTGCGACTGCTGAGAGGCGTCAGCCGCCGTCAGTCCTTCAGCTCCGGGGGCGAGATCTCGGACTTGGCGATCGCCGACTCCGTCGTCCCCCACTTCTTCAGGATCCTGTCGTACGTCCCGTCGGCGATGAGCCCGTTCACCGCCGCCTGGAGGGCGGGCGCCAGCTTCGACCCCTTCTTCAGGGCGAAGCCGACGTCCAGTCGGTGGAACTCGTTGAGGAACTTCAGGCCCTCCTGCTGGGCGACGGCGTAGCGCAGGCCGTTGATGGTGGACATCACGACGTCGCTGCGGCCCTGCTGGAGCGAGGACCACAGGGCGCCCTGCTCGCTGTAGGTCTGCACCTCGTAGGCCTTCTTGCCGGCGTCCGCGCACCGGTGCTTGTTCTCCTCCAGCGTGGCCTCGAAGGTGGTGCCCGCACCGGTGGCGACCTTGAGGCCGCACAGCTGCGCGAGGTCGGTGACCTTCGACAGGTCGCTGTCCTCGCGGGCGGCGAAGCCCTGGCCGTCGTTGATGTAGGTGACGAAGTCGATCGTCTTGCGCCGCTCCTCGGTCACACCGAAGTTGGCGGCGCCGACGTCGTACTTGCCGCTGTCCAGGGCGGGCAGGATCGCCTCGAAGGACGCCTGCTCCGTCTTCAGCTCGATACCGAGCGCCTTGGCGACGGCGTTCGCGAAGTCGACGTCCTGGCCGGTCAGCGTCTTGCCGTCGGACAGGTACGTGGTGCCCGGCGGGGTGCCGCCGACGGTCACGGCGAGGGTGACCTTCCCGGTGCCGGGCGGCAGCAGCTTCACGGCGGCCGGGTTCTCCTTGACGCCGGAGACGACGTCCGTGGTCGGGACCGCGTCGGAGCCGGCCGCCGCGCCCGCCACGTCCCCGGAGGGATCGCCGGAGCCGCACGCGGTGAGGGCCAGGACCGCCGAGGCGATCAGGGCGAAAGGCACGAAGAGTCTTTTTCGGGCACGCGTGGGCGTACGCATGTCAGTGGTCTCCTGAGAACGGAAGAAGGCAAAGGGCGGCACGAGGGGAGGGGCGCGCGCGTGAAGGCGGTGAAGAGAAGGCGGGAACCCGAAAAGCCCCGACGAAGTCAGGCGATCAGGGCAGGCAGGGGGAGTCGGCTCAACAGGAAGAGGACCACACTCGACCGAAGTCGATGTGGGAGCGCGTGACCAGCCACTGCTGCGGATGCATGGGCCAAGTGGAACAGGCATCCGGTTCCGCGTCAACGACTTGAGACGCACGGCTCACAGTGTGGACAGCCTTGACAGCACACCGAAACCGCCCCGTACTCTCGGCGCACGGCTCTGCTGAGGGGCTCGGCCGTGTGAAGGCACCACCCACCGTGTCCGACTGACTCGATGTCACGGAGCCTTCGCATGTCCTCCGACACCCTCGCCCAGCCCGCCGCCGTACCGGACACCCCGGACAAGGCGGACGTCCCGCGGATCGTCCCGCAACGCCGCCTCGGCCAGTGGACGGCCGCCGTCGCCGTCCTCGTCCTCCTCGGACTGGCCGTCAACTCCGTTCTGCGCAACGACGCCTTCCAGTGGGACGTCGTCGCCGACTACTTCACCTCCGACGCCGTCCTGCGCGGCCTGTGGCTCACCCTGTGGCTGACCGCCGTCGTCATGGTCCTCGGCTTCGCGCTCGGCACCCTGCTCGCCGCGTTCCGGCTCTCCGCCAACCCGGTGCTGCGCGCCGTGAGCTGGGGCTACGTGTGGCTGTTCCGGTCGATACCGATCCTGGTGCAGCTCCTGCTGTGGTTCAACATCGGCGCCCTGTACCCGCAGGTCCTCGGCGTGAAGACCGTCGACCTGCTCGGCCCGGTCACCGTCGCGGTCATCGGCCTGACCCTGCACGAGGCCGCGTACGCCGCCGAGGTGGTGCGCGGCGGCATCCTCGCCGTGGACCGCAGCCAGACCGAGGCCGCCCAGGCCCTCGGGCTGAGCCGGTGGCGCCGCTGGCGGCGGATCGTGCTCCCGCAGGCGATGCGCTCCATCGTGCCGCCGGCCGGCAACATGCTGATCGGCACCCTCAAGGGCACCTCCATCGTCAGCGTCATCGCCGTGCAGGACCTGCTCTACTCGGTCCAGCTCGTCTACCACCGCACCTACCAGGTCATCCCCCTGCTGATGGTGGCCACCGTCTGGTACACCGTCGTCACCTCGGTGCTCAGCGCCGGCCAGTACTACGTCGAGAAGCACTACGCCCGCGGCACGGAGCGCACCCGATGACCCGGCCCGCGCTGGTCGTCGTCGGCGCCGGACCGCGCGGCACCGGCCTGCTGGAGCGCATCGCCGCCAACGCGCCCGAGCTGTACGGCGACTCCGGCCTCGACATCCATCTCGTGGACCCGCATCCGCCGGGCGCCGGCCGGATCTGGCGCGAGGAGCAGTCGCCGCTGCTGTGGATGAACTCGCACGCCCAGGACGTCACCATGTTCACCGACGAGACGGTGGAGATGGCCGGTCCCGTCCGGCCGGGCCCCACCCTGCACGAGTGGGCGGGACTCGACGGCCGCACCTTCGCCGGCCGCCGGGTGCAGGGCGCGTACCTGCGCTGGGCGTACGAGCGCGCCGTGGCCGGCCTGCCCCCGGGCTTCGTGGTCTACCACCACGCCCGGCGCGCGGTGCGGGTCGACGGTCCGCGCGAGGGACGGCAGCGGGTGTGGCTCCGGGGCCGTACCCTCCCCCTCCTCGCCGACCTGGTCGTCCTCACCCTCGGCCACCTCGACGCCGAACCCGACGACGAACAGCGGGACCTCGCGGCCTACGCCCGCACCCACGGCCTCGTCCACCTCCCGCCGGACTTCACCGCCGACAGCGACCTGTCCGCGCTGCGCCCCGGCGACAACGTTCTCGTCCGCGGCTTCGGGCTGGCCTTCGTCGACCTGATGGTGCTGCTGACCGAGGGCAGGGGCGGACGGTACGACGGCGACACGTACATACCCTCCGGGCAGGAGCCGGTGCTGTACGTCGGCTCGCGGCGCGGCGTGCCGTACCACTCCAAGATCGGTTACGACTGGACCGGCGACCGGCCCCCGCTGCCGCGGTTCTTCGGGCCCGCCGAGACCGAGGCGCTGCTCGCCCGGCCCGAGGGCATCGACTTCCGGCGGGACGTGTGGCCGCTGATAGAGAAGGAGCTGGGCTTCGCCCACTACCACCGGCTGTTCACCGCCCACCCCGAGCGGGTGACCGGCACCTGGCCCGGCTTCGAGGCCCGGTACGCCGCCGCGGACCCCGCCGAACGCGCCGCC
The DNA here is from genome assembly GCF_009862125.1 of Streptomyces sp. SID5910. Lineage (GTDB taxonomy): Bacteria > Actinomycetota > Actinomycetes > Streptomycetales > Streptomycetaceae > Streptomyces. Next base: position 1,409 of record NZ_WWHX01000286.1, on the reverse strand, counting down.
CTGGTCGCCGCCGCCGTGCCCGACCCCGCCGACCGGCTCGACCTCGCCGCCCTCGACCGGCCCCTCGACGGGGTGCGCCACGGCACGCACGACGACCTCCAGGAGGGGCTGCGCCGGTACGTCGAGGACGACCTGCGGCGCCGCCACGACCCGGAGTACAGCCCCGACCTGGCCGTCTTCCTCGCCCTGCTCTCCGTCTACGGGCAACTGGTCCGGCTCGGCGACGTCGGCGGCTGGTGGCACGGCTTCTTCAGTTACCTCGCCTCCGGCCCGCCCGCCCCCCGGCTGCGCCAACTGCTCGCGCTGTCCCGGGCCGGCGTGGTCCGCTTCCTGGGCGCCGGCATGACCGTCACCGCCGAGGACGGCGTCTTCCGGGCGTCCGGCGCGAGCGTGCCCGGCCATGTCGTCCAGGCCCGGGCGCTGGTCGAGGCGCGGCTGCCGCACCCCACCGTCGAGCGGGCCCGCGACCCGCTGCTGCGCGCGCTGCACGACGACGGCGCCGCCGCCACCCCCGACGGGCTGCTGGCGGTGGACCGCTCCGACGGGCGGGTTTTGGAGCGGTCCGGCCTGCCGCACCCGAGGCGGTTCGCGCTCGGCCCGCACACCGACGCGCGCGGTTCCGGCGCCTTCACCCGGCCCCGCACCGGCGGAGTGGCGTTCCGGCAGAACGACGCCACCGCACGCGCCCTGCTGGCCTTCCTGCGCACCCCCACCGGTCCCGCCACGGACCACCGCCCCCAGCTCGAGGAGTCCACGCGATGAGTGTCATGGTCGACATCAGGTCCGTCCACAAGAGCTTCGGCGATCTGGAGGTCCTCAAGGGCATCGACCTCACCGTGCGCGCCGGCGAGGTCACCGTGGTCCTCGGCCCGTCCGGTTCCGGCAAGTCCACGCTGCTGCGCACCGTCAACCACCTGGAGAAGGTCGACCGGGGCGCGGTCACCGTGGACGGAGCCCTGATCGGCTACCGGCGCAGCGGCGACCGGCTGCGCGAGCTGCCCGAACGCGAGGTGCTCAGGCAGCGCACCCGGATCGGCTTCGTCTTCCAGAACTTCCACCTCTTCCCGCACCTGACCGTCCTGGAGAACGTCACCGAGGCGCCGGTCTCCGCGCTGAAGCGGCCCCGCCGCGAGGCCGTCGAGGCCGCGCGCCGGCTGCTGGACCGGGTGGGCCTCGCCGACAAGGCGGACGCCTACCCGCGGCATCTGTCGGGCGGCCAGCAGCAGCGGGTGGCCATCGCGCGGGCGCTGGCCCTGGAACCGAAGCTGCTCCTGTTCGACGAACCGACGTCCGCCCTCGACCCCGAGCTGGTCGGCGAGGTCCTCGACGTCATCAAGGACCTGGCCCGGCAGGGCACCACCATGATCGTCGTCACGCACGAGATCGGCTTCGCCCGCGAGGTCGCCGAC
>NZ_WWHX01000285.1 GCF_009862125.1 Streptomyces sp. SID5910 | reverse complement strand
CCGGCAGACTCACTCGGCGTGACACCGGGCGAGCACCTCCCTGGCGAGCTGGCGGTAGGCGGCGGCACCGACGGAGTTGGAGGCGTACGTGGTGATCGGCTCACCGGCGACCGTGGTCTCCGGGAAGCGGACCGTGCGCCCGATGACCGTGTGGTAGACGTGGTCGTCGAACGCCTCGACGACACGCGCCAGCACCTCACGGCTGTGCACCGTGCGCGAGTCGTACATGGTGGCGAGGATGCCGTCGAGCTCCAGGTCGGGGTTGAGCCGCTCCTGGACCTTCTCGATCGTCTCGGTCAGCAGCGCCACACCTCGCAGCGCGAAGAACTCGCACTCCAGCGGCACGATCACCTTGTGCGCGGCCGTCAGGGCGTTGACCGTGAGCAGGCCGAGCGAGGGCTGGCAGTCGATGACGATGTAGTCGTAGTCGTCCATCAGCGGCTTCAGCGCCCGCTGGAGGGTGGACTCGCGCGCGACCTCGCTCACGAGCTGCACCTCGGCCGCCGACAGGTCGATGTTGCTGGGCAGCAGGTCCATGTTGGGGACCGCGGTCTTCAGCAGCACCTCGTCGGCCGCCATGCCCCGCTCCATGAGCAGGTTGTAGACGGTGAGGTCGAGCTCCATCGGGTTGACGCCGAGACCGACCGACAGCGCGCCCTGCGGGTCGAAGTCGACGAGCAGCACCCGGCGCCCGTACTCGGCGAGCGCGGCACCCAGGTTGATGGTCGACGTGGTCTTGCCGACGCCGCCCTTCTGGTTGCACATCGCGATGATCTTCGCGGGGCCGTGCTCGGTCAGCGGGCCGGGGATCGGGAAGTACGGCAGCGGGCGTCCGGTCGGGCCGATGCGCTCACGGCGCTGACGGGCCGCGTCGGGCGCGAGCGTCGCCGCGTACTCGGGATCGGGCTCGTACTCCGCGTCCGGATCGTAGAAGTGCCCCTCGGGCAGTTCGTCGTAGTCGGCGAAGTGGTTGCGGGGCGCGCCACTTCCGTCGCCGGCCATGGCGTTCACGTGTTGGCCATCCATACTCATGTGTGCTGTCCGAGTCGCCTGCGGACTCTGGTGGGCGGCTGCGAAGGTGCGTACAGCGACGGAGCCGACAGCCTCGAGACGCCCGGGGCCGTGGGCCCGTGCAGGCATTCCTGGTTGACCACCCCCGGGAGTAAATGTCGACTCATTCACAAGTCGTCTTACCTCCTTGGTGACCAGGAAACTTCTAGACAGGTCAGCGTGACACCATGCCGACGTTCGGCGACTCTATGGCGTGTCGGCCGTCCGCAGCAACACAATCCGCCGGACCCGGCCCGATGTGTCGGCAATGAAACATCCCTCTGTCAAGGGCGTACGGCCGTCGCACAGCAGGTTTCACCGGTGCGCGAATCGGTTGAAGCGTTACGTTCGAGGCGAGTTGGCCGAGAATCGCAAAGTGACCATACACACACCCGGCCGGACCTTGTCGGGCAAGGTCCGGCCGGGTGTGCGGGGTTGACGACCACTGTTGACGTATCGCCTTTTTCGGCTGTCGACTTGTGCCGGCTTGGCCGGTGCCCCGGCCGCGTCGGGTCAGGCGAGCAGCGAGGCCAGCTCGACGTGCTCCAGGCCGTGCGCCTCGGCGACCTCCTTGTAAACCACCTTGCCGTCATGGGTGTTGAGACCCTTGGCCAGCGCGGGGTCGCGGCGCAGGGCGTCGGCCCAGCCGCGGTTGGCCAGCTCCACGATGTACGGCAGCGTGGCGTTGGTCAGCGCGTAGGTGGAGGTGTTCGGCACCGCGCCGGGCATGTTGGCGACGCAGTAGAACACGGACCCGTGGACCGGGAAGGTCGGCTCGGCGTGCGTGGTCGGGTGGGAGTCCTCGAAGCAGCCGCCCTGGTCGATCGCGATGTCGACAAGGACACTTCCGGGCTTCATCCGGGACACCAGCTCGTTGGTGACCAGCTTCGGGGCCTTGGCGCCCGGGATCAGCACGGCGCCGATCACGAGGTCGGCCTCCAGGCAGGCCTTCTCCAGCTCGAAGGCGTTGGAGACGACGGTCTGGATCTTCGTGCCGAAGATCTTGTCGGCTTCCTTGAGCTTGTTGATGTCCTTGTCGAGCAGGGTCACGTGGAAGCCCATGCCGATGGCGATCTGCGCGGCGTTCCAGCCGGAGACGCCGCCGCCGATGACGACGGCCTTGCCGGCCAGCACGCCGGGGACGCCGCCGGGCAGCACGCCGCGGCCGCCGTTGGCGGCCATCAGGTGGTAGGCGCCGACCTGCGGGGCCAGGCGGCCCGCGACCTCGGACATCGGGGCGAGCAGCGGCAGCGCGCGGTTCGGGAGCTCGACCGTCTCGTAGGCGATCGCGGTGGTGCCGGACTCGATGAGCGCGTCCGTGCACTCCTTGGAGGCGGCCAGGTGCAGGTAGGTGAAGAGCGTCTGGTCCTTGCGGAGGCGGTGGTACTCCTCCGCGATGGGCTCCTTGACCTTGAGCAGCAGGTCGGCCGTGGCCCAGACCTCGTCGGCGGTGTCCAGTATCTGCGCACCGGCGGCGAGGTACTCCTCGTTGGGGATCGAGGAGCCGACACCGGCGTCGCGCTCGACGACGACCTGGTGACCGTGGCGCACCAGCTCATGCACGCCGGCGGGGGTGATGGCCACCCGGAACTCGTTGTTCTTGACCTCGCGGGGAATGCCGACCTTCACGTGGATCACGGTCCTTGGCTCAGAGAATGGGGCTATTACAAGGCATACCCGCTCAGGCTCGGGCACACCGGGGTAGACCGCAGGAGAATGTGCGGCAGAGCCAGTCTAATGAAGGTGTTCCCGCTGTCTAGCCTTTCAAAGCATCAATCTTCATCGGGTGTGCTGCGGATTTCGCAGGCATCAGCGGCTTCTTCCCTCAACATGCGCTCGGCCGCACTCCGCTGCAGCCCGGCCGCCGTGGGGTCGCCGAGGCGGTCGAGCGTGTCGGCGAGCCTGAGGTGCAGCGCTGCCTGGAGCCGGACGTCCTCGGCCCGGCGCGCCCACTCGACGGCCTCCTGGCAGGTGCGCAGCGACTCCTCGGGCCGCCCGGCGTACTCCTGGACGCGCGCGAGCTCGCTCAACGCCCGCGCGTGGGCCGGGAGATCGCCGGCCCTGCGGTGGCCGGCGACCGCCGCCCGCCAGGAGCGCACCGCCTCGCCGTAGCGGCCGGCGTAGGTGTGGGCGGTGGCGATGCGGCCGTAGATCCGCGCGGCGTCGGCGCGCTCGTCCCGGGCGAGCCGCTGGGCGAGGGCCCGGCCGAACCAGTCGGCGGCCCGGTCGTAGTCCCCGAGCTCCAGGTGGGCGCCGCCTACGGATTCCATCGCGCGGCCGGTCGCGTACGGGTCGTCCGCCGCACGTCCGGCGTCCAGCGCGGCCCGGTAGCGCGCCAGTGCCTCGGCCGTGCGGTCGGTACGGGCGTCCAGGTCGCCCAGGTTCAGCAGGGCCGCCGCCTTCTCCCGGGGCAGGTCGCGGCGCTCGGCCACGTCGAGGACGAGCCGGTGGACGTCGTACAGGTCGGGCGCCGCCGCCTGGGTGCCGAAGTGGGCCACCATGGCGCGGACCAGCTGGGACATCAGCCGGCGGGCGAGGGTGTCCAGCTCCCCGTCGGCGACCGCGAGGCGGGCCGCGGCCAGCAGGGCGGGCCGGCGCACGCGCAGCCAGTCGGCGGCGGCCCTGGGGGTGGGGAAGCGCAGGGCCGGCGGCATGCCGTCGAGCTTCTCGCGGGCCCGGTCGCTGTCGGTCTCGGTGATCGCCCGGCACGACTGGAGCAGCCGCACCGTCCGCTCCAGCATCCGGGCGCGGGCCAGCTGGAGCTCGGCGGGCCGGTCGTGGCGCGCTGCGAGGGTCTTCAGCAGGGGGTACAGGCAGCCGGGCACCTCGTACTGCGGCAGCGCGGAGCCGGCCGGGTGCAGCAGGCCGAGGCCGACGAACTCGTCCAGGGTGGTGCGCGCGTCGCCGACGGAGCAGCCGGCGAGCGCGGACGCGGTGTGCGGGTCGACCAGGCCGGCCGGGGCGAGGGAGAGCAGGCGCAGCATCCGGGCGGCGGAGCCGGGCAGCGACGTGTAGGCGAGGCGGAAGACGCGGCTGAGCGGCGTCCCCTGGTCGTCCTCGGCGTGCATCTGCCGGGCGAGGTCGGCGACGGCCGCCTTGGGGCGGGCCGCGAGCCAGCCGCCGGCCAGGGTGAGGGCGGCGGGCTGCGCCTGGCAGACCTCGGCCAGCTGCTCGGCGGCGCGGGGGTCGACGGTGATGCGGACCGAGCCGGTGAACCGGGACAGCAGCTCCACGGCCGACTTGGTGTCCAGGCCGCCCAGTGTGCACGGGCGGACGTCCGCGATGCCGGTCAGCGGGCCCCCGGAGACGACGACGGCCAGGCAGTCCGGGGTGTCCGGGAGGAGGGCGTCGACCTGCTCGGCGTCGGCGGCGTCGTCGAGCAGCAGCAGGAGCCGGCGGTCGGCGAGCGCCTCGCGCAGGGCGGCGGTGAGGTCGTCGTCGCAGGCGCCGGGCGGGGTGGGGCGGTCCAGCTCGGTGAGCAGGTCGCGGGCGAGCCGCCCGACGGGCACGCGCCGTCCGTCCGGTTCGCTCAGCCGGGCGCGCAGCACCCCGTCGGGGTAGCGGTCGGCGACCTGGGCGGCGAGCTCCTCGGCGAGCGCGGTACGGCCGGAGCCGGGCCGGCCCGCGACGAGGAGCACGCGCGCGCGGGGGGCCTTGCGGCCGGAGAGGGTGTCGAGGCCCGCCCGCTCGATGTCGGCGCGCAGCTGTTTCAGCTCGCGGGTGCGGCCCAGGAACCGAGTCTCCTCGACAGGGTCGCCCGACAGCCGTACGCCGTCCGTGTCCACCGCCTGATCCGTCACGGGCCACACTCCCGATCCCACCGCACGCCGGCGCCCGCCGGAACTCCGGTTCGGGCGTTTCCCGAGCCTAGTTCACGCTGTGCGACGGACCGTGTGGACCACGACGGGCACATCCCCTGATCGGATCAACAGATGGTCACACCGGAGGCCAGAACGCGGGGCACGGGGCGCCGGAACATCGGGGCGCGGAACTCAGGCCACCAGGGCGTGGGGCTACGGGGCGCCAGGGCCCGGCGAGGCGCGCCATGCGCCGGCCGGAGGCACGCGTCAGGCCTCGAACGGTCGGGCCGGCCACGGGGACTCCGCCGGGCGCAGGGTGTCGAGGCCGTCGCCCTGTTCCGCCGCGATCAGGGAGAGTACGCCCACGACCAGGCAGTTGTTGTGCAGGTCCCCCGCGAGCACCCCCCGGACCAGGTCCGCGACGGGCACCCGCTCCAGCTCCATGTCGGCCTCTTCGTCCTCGACCGCGAAGCGCTCACCCTCCGCCTCGGACAGGTTCCGGGCGAGGAAGATCCGCACGGCCTCGTCGCTGCCGCCGGGCGTGGTGTAGACGTCGGCCAGCACCCGCCAGTCCTCGGCCTTGACGTGCGCCTCCTCGTACAGCTCGCGCTGGGCCGCGTGCAGCGGGTTCTCGCCGGGCACGTCGAGCAGGCCGGCCGGGATCTCCCACAGCTTCTCGCGCACCGGGTGCCGGTACTGGCGGATCACCAGCACCCGGCCCTCGTCGTCCAGGGCGAGAACGGCCACCGAACCGGGGTGGACCTGGTAGTCGCGGCTCGCGACGGAGCCGCCGGGCATGACCACCTCGTCCGTGCGGACGGAGGTCTTCTTGCCCCGGAAGGGGGTCTCCGTCGCCCGGACCTCCCACTCCTCGGGGGTGTCCTTGATGGTCGTGCCCGTCATGCCCTGTCCTTCCAGACGTACGCGAAGAGGCCGGGACGCGTCCCGTTGAATGGACGCGTCCCGGCCACCGTACAACTGGTGTGCTACTTCGACGTCTTCCGCTCGACCGCGGCCTTGACCAGCCCCGCGAACAGCGGGTGCGGGCGCGTCGGGCGCGAGCGCAGCTCCGGGTGCGCCTGCGTGGCGACCAGGTAGGGGTGCACCTCGCGCGGGTACTCGACGTACTCGACGAGCTTGCCGTCCGGGGAGGTGCCCGAGAAGACGATGCCGGCCTTCTTCTCCAGCTCCGCGCGGTAGGCGTTGTTCACCTCGTAGCGGTGACGGTGCCGCTCCTCGACGTACTCCTTGCCGTCGTACACCTCGCGCGCGATGGACCCCTCGGCGAGCTTGGCCGGGTACATGCCGAGCCGCATCGTGCCGCCCATGTCGCCCTCGCCGGCCACGATGTCCAGCTGCTCGGCCATCGTGGAGATGACCGGGTGGGCGGTGGCGGGGTCGAACTCGGTGGAGTTGGCGTCCGTGATGCCGGCCAGGTTGCGCGCGGCCTCGACCACGATGCACTGGAGGCCCAGGCACAGGCCGAGCAGCGGGATCTTGTTCTCGCGGGCGTACTTGATCGCGCCGACCTTGCCGAGCACACCGCGGTCGCCGAAGCCGCCCGGGATGCAGATGGCGTCGACGTCACCGAGCTGCGCCTTGGCGCCGGCCGGGGTCTTGCAGTCGTCGGACGTGACCCACTTGATCTTCACGCGGGCCCGGTTGGCGAAGCCGCCCGCGCGCAGCGCCTCGGTGACCGAGAGGTAGGCGTCGGGCAGGTCGATGTACTTGCCGACCAGGGCCATGACGATCTCGTGCTCGGGCTTGTGGACGCGGTCGAGCAGGTCGTCCCAGGTCGTCCAGTCCACGTCGCGGAACGGGAGGTCCATCTTGCGGACGACGTAGGCGTCCAGGCCCTCGGTGTGGATGACCTTCGGGATGTCGTAGATCGAGCGGGCGTCGGGGCAGGCCACGACGGCGTCCTCGTCGACGTCGCACATCAGCGAGATCTTCCGCTTGATCGCGGTCGGCACCTCGCGGTCGCAGCGCAGCACGATGGCGTCCGGCTGGATACCGATGTTGCGCAGGGCGGCCACGCTGTGCTGGGTCGGCTTGGTCTTCAGCTCGCCCGAGGGGCCGATGTACGGCAGGAGCGAGATGTGCACCACGAACACGTTGTCGCGGCCGACCTCGTGGCGGACCTGGCGGACGGTCTCCAGGAAGGGCAGCGACTCGATGTCGCCGACCGTGCCGCCGACCTCGGTGATCACGACGTCGACCTCGTCCGTCGCCATGCGGCGGATGCGGTGCTTGATCTCGTTGGTGATGTGCGGGATGACCTGCACCGTGTCGCCCAGGTACTCGCCGCGCCGCTCCTTGGCGATCACCGTCGAGTAGACCTGGCCCGTGGTGACATTGGCGGAACCGTCCAGGTCGCGGTCGAGGAAGCGCTCGTAGTGCCCGATGTCCAGGTCGGTCTCGGCGCCGTCGTTGGTGACGAAGACCTCACCGTGCTGGAAGGGGTTCATCGTGCCGGGGTCGACGTTGAGGTACGGGTCGAGCTTCTGCATCACGACGCGCAGACCGCGGGCCTTCAGCAGCATGCCGAGGCTGGAGGCCGTCAGCCCCTTGCCGAGCGAGGAGGCGACACCCCCGGTGACGAAGATGTGCTTGGTCGTCGAAGATTTGGGCGGCATGGCCAAGAGGGGGCTCCCGTGGTCGCGGTCTGGGGTGCGGTGCGTCCGTCGTGCGGCCCGGTCGTCCCGGGTTGCCGTCGGCGGCGCCGTCGCTGCGGTTCCGGGGTTTTTCTCCCACCGGTCCACGGGCTACCAGCGTATCAGCGCCGGAGAGCGACGGCTTCCGGCCACGCTCCGCGCACATGCGGACACGGACGCGCGCGGCTCACCGGATTCTCACCCGGTGGTCACTCGTTCGGCGTACCCGCGTTGCCCGGAGGGGCACACAGATCATCTACGTGCGTCGTATCCTGCTCGGACGTTCGCTGCCGAGCCGGCCCCGGCGACGCGGCACCACCCCTCGCCCCGTCAGCACCGGAACAACGAGAGCTCGTCAGTTCGTTGAGCAACAATTGTCCTTTGCGGCACAGCGTTTGGCTTCACGGCCGGACGGCTGCTTTGCTTCATGGCTCAACAACGCATGACACCCCCCTTGACCGCACTAGCGACCGCCCCCACGCGGGGTGACGTGGCCGTTCGACTGGAGTTGCACGTGGCCGGGCGCATCGAAGACTACGCACTCATCGGAGACATGCAGACCGCTGCCCTGGTCTGCCGGGACGGCACAGTCGACTGGCTGTGCCTGCCCCGCTTCGACTCGCATGCCATCTTCGCCGGTCTGCTGGGCACCGGGGAACACGGCTTCTGGCGGCTCGGACCCGCCTACGCACCCGGCGCCGAGCCGCCCACCGCGCAGCGGCGGAGCTACCGCGGCGACTCGCTGATCCTGGAATCCGAGTGGGACACCCCGCGCGGCACGGTCCGGGTGACCGATTTCATGCCGCCGCGTGACGGCGCCCCGCAACTGATCCGGATCGTGGAGGGCGTCTCCGGACGGGTGCCGATGCGTTCGGAGCTGCGGATGCGGTTCAGCTACGGCCGGGTGGTGCCGTGGGTGCACAAGCACGAGGGACGCACGGTGGCCGTCGCGGGCCCGGACTCCGTGTGGTTCGACACGGAGGCCGAGACCTACGGCAAGGCGCTCACCACGTACGCGGACTTCACGGTCGCTCCGGGTGACCGGATCGCGTTCACCATCTCCTGGGAGCCCTCGCACAAGGAGCCGCCGGCGCTGCCGGAGCCCGAGCAGTCGCTGGTGGCGACGGAGGACTTCTGGCGCGACTGGGTCGAGCACTGTACGTACCACGGCCCCTACCGCGAGGCCGTGGTCCGCTCCCTGATCACGCTGAAGGCGCTGACGTACGCCCCCACCGGCGGCATCGTCGCCGCGCCCACCACCTCCCTGCCGGAGGAGATCGGCGGCGTCCGCAACTGGGACTACCGCTACACCTGGCTGCGGGACGCGGCGATCACCCTGTCCTCGCTGCTGCGCACCGGCTACCGCGAGGAGGCCCGCGCCTGGCGCGAGTGGCTGCTGCGCGCGGTCGCCGGCGACCCGGAGAACCTCCAGATCATGTACGGCATCGCCGGCGAGCGCGAGCTGGGCGAGGCGGAGCTGGACTGGCTGCCGGGCTACGAGAACTCCACGCCGGTCCGGGTCGGCAACGGCGCGGCCCACCAGCTCCAGCTGGACGTGTACGGCGAGGTCACCGAGGCCCTGCACCTGGCCCACATGACGGGCCTCGCGCGCAACGACTACGCCTCGGTGCTCCAGCTGAAGCTGATCCGCTACCTGGAGGACCACTGGCAGGAGCCGGACGAGGGCATCTGGGAGGTGCGCGGCCCGCGCCGCCACTTCGTGCACTCCAAGGTGATGGCCTGGGTCGCCGTCGACCGCACGATCAAGCTGATCGAGTCCGGCGACGCCGACGGGCCGCTGGAGCGCTGGAAGCAGCTGCGCGACGACATCCACCGGGACGTGTGCGAGAAGGGCTACGACAAGGAACGCAACACGTTCACGCAGTCCTACGGCTCCCGGGAGCTGGACGCCTCGCTGCTGCTGATCCCGCAGATGGGCTTCCTGCCGCCGGACGACAAGCGCGTGATCGGCACCATCGAGGCCATCCAGCGTGAGCTGTCCACGTCGGACGGCTTCATCCTGCGCTACCCGACGGACGGCAAGGACGAGGGCGTCGACGGCCTGCCCGGCGACGAGGGCGCCTTCCTCGCCTGCTCGTTCTGGATGGCCGACGACCTGGCGATGATCGGCCGGGTGGACGAGGCCCGCAAGCTCTTCGAGAAGCTGCTGTCCCTGCGCAACGACCTGGGCCTGCTCGCCGAGGAGTGGGACCCGCGCCTCCAGCGCCAGGTCGGCAACTTCCCGCAGGCCTTCAGCCACGTGCCCCTGATCGACACGGCCCTGCGCCTGACGGCGAGCGGGGCGTACGGCGGCTGAGGGGACTCGACAGGAAGGCATGGCCGTACCCCGCCCGGGCCGGCGACCCCGGCCCGCGTGAGGCACGCACACGGGACGCCTCCCCGCGATGTGCTCACCCGCGGCCCGCGCGGGTAGCGTCCGGCTCATGGACAGCGGCAAAGTCAACAGCGGCGACGGCTTCGGGGACGGCGGATACGGGCCTCGGGGCGCCGGAATCACCGTGCAGCGGGCCCTGGAACTCCCCGGGCTGCGCAGTGGCCTGCCGGAGATCGTCGCCGGCGCCGACCGCCTGCACCGCACCGTGCGCTGGGTGCACGCGGGCGAGGTGCCCAACATCGCCTCCCTGCTCAAGGGCGGCGAACTCCTGCTGACCACGGGCTACGGCCTCGGCACCCGCCCGGCCGAGCAGCGGGCCTTCGTCCGCACGCTCGCCGAGCGCGGCATCGCGGCCCTGGTCGTGGAGCTGGGCCCGCGCTTCGCCAGGCTGCCCGCGACCCTCGTGGACACGGCCCGCGCGGCCGGGCTGCCGCTGGTCCAGCTGCACCGCGAGGTGCCGTTCGTGACCGTCACCGAGGAGATCCACACCGAGATCGTCAACGGCCACTACGCGCTGCTCCAGCGGGCCGAGGAGGTGCACCGCCGCTGCACCGAGGCCCTCCTTGGCGGCGGCGGGGTGCCCCAGGTGCTCGGCATCCTCGCCGGGTTCGCCGACAACCCCGTGTTCCTGGAGACGCCCGACGGCCGCCTGCTGTACGCCGCCGGGTCCGGGCCCGAGGGCGCCGATCCGCTCCAGGTGTGGGAGGGGCTGCGGGGCCAGCACAAGGAGACCCCGCCGCCTGCGGGCTCGGTCCTGGTGGACGTGCCCGGCGGCGGCCCCGGCGCCGGGTCGGTGCGCGCCCGGCTGGCCCTGCTGCCCGTGCGGTCCCCGCTGGCGCCGGTGCACCGGATGGCGGCTGAGCGGGCGGCCGGCATCCTCGCCGTGGTGCTGATGCAGGCACGGCAGGAGGAGGAGCTGGCGGCGCGCGGGCGCGGTGACTTCCTCACCGATCTGGCCGAGGGCCGGATCACGGCGGAGGACGCCCCGGCGCAGGCCCGCGTCCTCGGCTTCAAGCCGGGCGGCAGCCCGTTGCTGCCGGTGGTGATGCGGCTCGGCGACGCCCTCGCCCCCACCGGCGGCGGCTGGGCGGTGCTGGCCCGCGCGGTCGCCGAGGAGCTGGCGTCCGTCGGGGTGCCGGTGCTGCTGGGCGTGCGGCCGGTGGAGGGCCGGGTGCCGCTCCTGCTGGGTCTGCGCGCGGAGTCGGAGCGGGCGGCGGTCGCCGACCGGGTCGCGGCGGCGCTGCGGGCGGGCGTGGAGCGGGCCGGGATGCAGCGCCCGGGCGCGCATCCGCCGGTCGTGGTCGTCGGGGTGGCCGGCGGCTGGGCGGCGGCGTCGGCCGGTCTGCGGCACGCGGCGGAGACGGCGACCGCGGCCCAGGGCCTCGGCGACCGGCCGTGGTACGACGCCCGGCGGCTCGACATCGACCTGCTGCTGTGGCGGCTGCGCGACCATCCGGACCTGGCGGCGTTCGTCGGGCGGGCGATCGGCCCCCTCCAGGACCACGACAACCGTTCCAAGCCGCCCCTGCTGCCCACGCTCCAGACGTACCTGGCGCACGCGGGCCGCAAGGCGGAGACGGCGCGCGAACTCCACCTGAACCGGCAGACGCTCTACAACCGCCTCGCCCGCATCGGGGAGTTGCTGGGCACGGACCTCGACGACCCGCAGACGGTCCTGGCGTTGAGCCTGGCCCTGCGCGCCCGCCGGCACGTGCCGTAAAGGGCCCTAGCGGAGCGGGGTGGGCCGGGTCAGCTCGTCGTAGACGCTGAGGACCTGGGCGACCGTCTCGTCCTCGGTCGGCCAGGTGGCCGCCTGCCGTACGCCCCGGTCGCTCAGCGCCTCCCGCCGCGCGGCGTCGCCGAGCAGTCCGACGACGGCGTCGCCGAGGGCCGCGGCGTCCCCGGCCGGGACGAGTTCGGCGGCGTCGCCGACGAGTTCGCGCAGGCCGCCGGTGTCGCCGGCGACGAGCGGCAGGCGCGCGTGGAGGGCCTCCTGGGCGAGGACGGAGCTCCCCGCCCCGCGGTGGATCGGCAGCAGCGCGAGGTCGGCCGCCGCCAGCAGGTCGGTGACGTCGTCACGCCGGCCGATGAGCACCACCGGCAGCCCCTCGTCCTCGATCCTGCGCTGCAACTCCCCGCGCAGCGGGCCCTCTCCGGCGACGACGACCAGGGGCGCGGGGGCTCGTGCGAACCGGAGACGTGCTCCGCCGAGACCGTGGTGCCGCGGATGACGAAGATGTCGACGCCCGCGTCCACGACGGCCTTGGAGAACTGGGCGGTGCGCTGCGGGGAGAGCGCGGCGGCGGTGACGACGCCGGAGTCGCGGACCTCCTTGATGCGCTGCCCGATCAGCTCCTCCTTGATGGGAGCCGCGTAGATCTCCTGGAGGCGGCGGGTCGCGGTGTCCGCGTCGAGGCCGACGATCTCGTCGAGTAGCGGCTGCGGGTCCTCGTGCCGGGTCCAGAGCCCTTCCAGGTTGAGGACGCCGAGGCCGCCCAGCTCGCCGATGCGGATGGCGGTGGCCGGGGAGACGACCGAGTCCATGGGAGCGGCCAGGAACGGCAGCTCGAAGCGGTAGGCGTCGATCTGCCAGGCGATCGAGACCTCCTTCGGGTCCCGCGTACGGCGGCTGGGGACGACGGCGATGTCGTCGAAGGCGTACGCCCGGCGGCCGCGCTTGCCGCGCCCGATCTCGATCTCAGTCACGTCTGTGGCCTTTCCCTGATGCGTTGCAGCGCCTTCCAGTATCCCCGATGTCCCCTTCGGACACGGCGCGAGGGCGGTCCCGGACCATGTCCGGGACCGCCCTCGGAAGGCGTGGTGCCTACTTGCGGCTGTAGTTCGGTGCCTCGACCGTCATCTGGATGTCGTGCGGGTGGCTCTCCTTGAGGCCGGCGGAGGTGATCCGCACGAACCGCCCGTTGTCCTGGAGGTCCGGCACGGTCCGGCCGCCGACGTAGAACATCGACTGGCGCAGGCCGCCGACCAGCTGGTGGACGACCGAGGAGAGCGGGCCGCGGTAGGGCACCTGGCCCTCGATGCCCTCGGGGACGAGCTGCTCGTCGGAGGCGACGCCCTCCTGGAAGTAGCGGTCCTTGGAGAACGACTTGCGGTCGCCGCGGGTCTGCATGGCGCCGAGCGACCCCATGCCCCGGTACGACTTGAACTGCTTGCCGTTGATGAACAGCAGCTCGCCCGGCGACTCCTCGCAGCCCGCGAGCAGCGAGCCCAGCATCACCGTGTCGGCGCCCGCGACCAGGGCCTTGGCGATGTCGCCGGAGTACTGGAGGCCGCCGTCGCCGATGACCGGGACCCCGGCCTCCTTGGCGGCGAGCGACGCCTCGTAGATGGCCGTGACCTGCGGGACGCCGATGCCGGCGACGACGCGGGTGGTGCAGATGGAGCCGGGTCCGACGCCGACCTTGATGCCGTCCACGCCGGCGTCGATGAGGGCCTTGGCGCCGTCGCGGGTGGCGATGTTGCCGCCGATGACGTCCACGCCGGCCGAGTTCGACTTGATCTTGGCGACCATGTCGCCGACCAGACGGGAGTGGCCGTGCGCGGTGTCGACGACGATGAAGTCGGCGCCCGCCTCGATCAGCGCCTGGGCGCGCTCGAAGGCGTCCCCGGCGACGCCGACCGCGGCGCCGACCAGCAGCCGGCCCTTGCCGTCCTTGGCCGCGTTCGGGTACTTCTCGGCCTTGACGAAGTCCTTGACCGTGATCAGGCCCTTGAGCACGCCGCCGTCGTCGACCAGCGGCAGCTTCTCGATCTTGTGGCGGCGCAGCAGCTCCATGGCGTCCACGCCGGAGATGCCGACCTTGCCGGTGACCAGCGGCATCGGCGTCATGACCTCGCGCACCCCGCGGGAGCGGTCGCTCTCGAAGGCCATGTCACGGTTGGTGACGATGCCGAGCAGCTTGCCGGCGCCGTCGGTGACCGGCACGCCGCTGATGCGGAACTTGGCGCACAGCGCGTCGGCCTCGGCGAGGGTGGCGTCCGGGTGGATGGTGATCGGGTTGGCCACCATGCCCGACTCGGAGCGCTTGACCAGGTCGACCTGGTTGGCCTGGTCCTCGATGGACAGGTTGCGGTGCAGAACGCCGACGCCGCCCTGGCGGGCCATCGCGATCGCCATGCGCGACTCGGTGACCTTGTCCATGGCGGCGGACAGCAGCGGGATGTTGACCCGCACGTTCTTGGAGACGTACGAGGCGGTGTCGATCTCGTCGGGTGCCATGTCCGACGGGCCCGGCAGCAGCAGCACGTCGTCGTAGGTCAGCCCGAGTGTCGCGAATTTCTCGGGCACTCCGTCGACGTTGGCAGTCATGACACCTTCCCCAAATGGCCTTGATCGGTGCGGATGTCCATGCTAACGGGAAGTGGACGTGGCTCATTCCACGATCAAGAGACCCTGCGACGTTCGTGCTTTTGTACGAAGCGACAGCTCCGCCCGTTCACCCGGCGGGCTACTGCTCCGCCAGCGCCCGCAGGCGGCTCAGCGCCCGGTGCTGGGCGACGCGGACGGCCCCGGGTGACATTCCCAACATCTGCCCGGTCTCCTCGGCCGTGAGGCCCACGGCGATGCGCAGCAGCAGCAGCTCGCGCTGGTTCTCGGGGAGGTTGGCCAGCAGTTTCTTGGCCCACGCGGCGTCGCTGTTGAGCAGCGCCCGCTCCTCCGGGCCGAGCGAGTCGTCCGGCCGCTCGGGCATCTCGTCGGACGGGACCGCCGTCGATCCCGGGTGCCGCATCGCGGCGCGCTGGAGGTCGGCGACCTTGTGGGCGGCGATGGCGAAGACGAACGCCTCGAAGGGCCGGCCGGTGTCCTTGTACCGCGGCAGCGCGAGGAGCACCGCGACGCAGACCTCCTGGGCGAGGTCCTCGACGAAGTGCCGGGCGTCGCCGGGCAGCCGGGACAGCCGGGTGCGGCAGTAGCGCAGCGCCAAGGGGTGGACATGGGCGAGCAGGTCGTGCGTGGCCTGCTCGTCCCCGTCGACGGCACGGTGCACGAGCCCGCCGACCGTCCCTTGGTCAGGGGCCGCCTCGTCGTCACGCATCGGTCCATGGTGCCTTGCGGCCGTCCGATCCGTGGCTCCGTGCCCGTTGTTGTGCACCGAAGCGTTATGAGCAGGTGCGCCGGAACTCATCCCCTGCGCCCTCCCCTTCCGCTCGACCGACTCGTCCCCGAGGAACTCCACACCTCAAGGATGCGTCATCCGCGGCGAAACGAGCAGCGGGCACCCGGCGGGTCGGCTTGTCACCCCCGCCCACCTCGCGGTAAGCGGGGAACCGAGCGCCCCCGTCGGGCCCTGTGGGCCTCCACCACACGGGGCTTTCCTATCGGACGAGGCCCCACCGGAAACCGAGCGCCACCGCGTGTGCCCGGTCCGAGGCGCCGAGCTTCTTGAAGAGCCGCCGGGCGTGCGTCTTGACGGTGTCCTCGGAGAGGAACAGCTCGCGGCCGATCTCCGCGTTGGAGCGGCCGTGGCTCATGCCCTCAAGGACCTGGATCTCACGCGCGGTGAGCGTGGGCGCGGCGCCCATCTCGGCCGAGCGCAGCCGGCGCGGGGCGAGCCGCCAGGTCGGGTCGGCGAGGGCCTGCGTGACGGTGGCGCGCAGCTCGGCGCGCGAGGCGTCCTTGTGCAGATACCCACGGGCGCCGGCGGCGACCGCGAGGGCGACGCCGTCCAGGTCCTCCGCGACGGTGAGCATGATGATGCGCGCACCGGGGTCGGCGGACAGCAGGCGCCGCACGGTCTCGACGCCGCCCAGGCCGGGCATGCGCACGTCCATCAGAATCAGGTCCGAGCGGTCGGCGCCCCAGCGGCGGAGGACTTCCTCGCCGTTGGCCGCCGTCGTCACGCGCTCGACGCCGGGCACGGTCGCGACCGCGCGGCGGAGCGCCTCTCGGGCAAGCGGGGAGTCGTCGCAGACGAGGACGGAAGTCATGGCCGTCCTCCGCAGCTGATGCGCGTCACGTTGAGCCTCCAGGCTGGTACGAAATCTCACCTGTGCGGTCGACCGTCCCGGACGCCCGCCCGAGCACCTGTTCCTTCAACCGCCTCCGCACTCTCAACGACGGTCACTCGAAAGAGTTACGGGGCTGTGTGTCGTCTTCGGCACTCTACGTGAGGGCGCGTTCACGGTGCAGACATGCGCGGCTGACCCACCCGCTTTCATCACAAGCGATGCCCCATTTAGCCGCTTTTCTTCCACTTCGCTGGTGTCTGCGGCTAGATTCGCAATGAGTCATATTTTCATCTCCTTAGATCGTAGTTGTACGGTCGTGGACACCGGATCCACCCAGATCGGCTACAAGGGGTCACGCAATGGCAGATTTCTCCCGCCTTCCCGGACCGAACGCGGACCTGTGGGACTGGCAGCTCCTTGCTGCCTGTCGCGGGGTGGACAGCTCGCTCTTCTTCCATCCGGAGGGCGAACGCGGTGCGGCCCGGAGCGCTCGCGAGAACTCGGCCAAGGAGGTCTGCATGAGGTGCCCGGTCCGCGCGGAGTGCGCGGCGCACGCACTGGCGGTGCGCGAGCCGTACGGCGTGTGGGGCGGACTGACCGAGGACGAGCGCGAGGAACTGATGGGCCGGGCGCGCAACCGCCTGGTGGCGGCATCCGCGCCGGCGTCGGCGTCGGTCGGCGGGGACGCCGCCGCACACCACTGAAGGAACGTTTTTCCGAATAGCGCGCCGACAACCAACGGGGGCCAGGGCACGCACACGCGTGCCTCTCTTTTGGGCGTCTTCCCGGCGTCGCGGGCGTGCCGCTCAGTGCCCGGCGGTCTGACCGGAGGCGGCACGCGCCAGCTCGTCCAGCGTCGCCCGCACCGCGGGCACCTGGGCGAGGTCGGGCAGCGTCAGCGCGACGATCTCCCGCCGCACCTCCGGCTCCAGCGCCACCGTGCGCACCCCCCGCGGCCGTACCGACTCGACGGCGAGCTGCGGCAGGACGGCCACCCCGAGCCCGGCCCCGACCAGGCCGAACACCGCCGGATAGTCGTCGGTCGCGAAGTCGATGCGGGGGGTGAAGCCGGCGCCCTCGCAGACCTCGACCAGTTGACCGCGGCAGCGCGGGCAGCCGGCGATCCAGGGCTCCCGGGCCAGCTCCCCGATGGCCACACTGCCGCCGGCGGCCTCCGCGCCGTCATGCGCGAGCCGGTGCCGTTCGGGCACGAGGGCCACCAGGCGGTCGGTCAGCAGCGGCCGTACGACCAGGTCGTCCCACTCCTCGACGCCCGCCGCGTCCTCGTAGCGGAAGGCGAGCGCCACGTCGCAGTCGCCCTCGCGCAGCAGCTCGACGGACTTGGGCGGCTCGGCCTCCTCCAGGGAGACCCGGGTGCCGGGGTGGGCGGCGCGCAGTGCGGCCAGGGCGGTGGGGACGAGGGTGGAACTGCCGCTCGGGAAGGAGACGAGGCGA
>NZ_WWHX01000284.1 GCF_009862125.1 Streptomyces sp. SID5910 | reverse complement strand
TGTCCCGCGTGGGCCGTGCTGCTGTTGCTCGGCGTGGCGATGGCCCTCGTGCTCGGCCGGCGCGGACGGTCCGGCTTCTCCACCGCGAGGCTGGCCCGCCGCACCACGCACGCCCTGGAGCAGGCCACGGCGACGGCGCTCGACGCGCTGGACGCGGAGCGCCCCGCCGGACCGGTCCCGGCGCCGAGGTCCGGCGCCGGGCTCCCCACGATGGCCGCCCCCGCCGCGGAGGCCACCACGGTGGAGGTTCCCCCGATGGAGGTCCCCACCACGGAGGTCACCGCGGTGGCGTTCCCCGACCACGACACCCTGAGCCCCGACGAGTTCGAGCAGGCGATAGCCGACCTGTGCGTACGGGACGGATGCGCCGAGGTCGAGGTCGTGGGCGGGGCCGGAGACCTCGGCGCCGACGTGCTGGCGGTGGCCCCCGACGGCCGGCGCCTCGTCATCCAGTGCAAGCGCTACGGCGAGGACAACAAGGTCGGCTCCGAGGAACTCCAGCGCTTCGGCGGCACCTGCTTCACCGTCCACGAGGCCGACGTGGCGATCCTCGTCACCAGCAGCGACTTCACCGCGCCCGCCGCCGACTACGCCGAGCAGTGCGGCATAGTCTGCGTCGACCAGTGGCGGCTGCGCGCGTGGAGCGAGGGCACGGGGCCCGAGCCGTGGGCGGCGGAACCCTGCGCGGAGCCGGAGCTGCCGGACCGGGCGTCGTGGTGACGTTCGACGGCCTCCCGCGGCGCCGTCGGCCCGGCGGAACCCCTCCTTCCCTCTCCGGTGGCAACCTGGACGGCATGGGCAAGACCGCACTGATCGTCATCGACATGATCAACACCTATGACCACAAGGACGCCGACCAGCTGATCCCGTCCGTGGAACGCGTGGTGCCGGTGGTGGCCGGCCTGCTGGACCGGGCGCGGCGGGCGGACGTGCCCGTGATCTACGTCAACGACAACTTCGGCGAGTGGCGCTCGCACCACGGGGAGATCCTCGACCAGGCCCTGTCCGGACCGCACGCCGGGCTCGTCGAGCCGCTGCGGCCCGACGACCGCTCGCTCTTCGTGGTCAAGGCCCGCCACTCGATCTTCTTCGAGACCCCGCTGACGTATCTGCTCCACGAGCAGGGCATCGACCGGCTCGTGCTGTGCGGGCAGGTGACCGAGCAGTGCGTGCTCTACTCGGCGCTCGACGCGCACATCCGCCACCTCGACGTCGTCGTGCCGAGGGACGCGGTCGCGCACATCCACGCCGACCTCGCGGACGCCGCGCTGCGGATGATGGAGCGCAACATGGGCGCCCGGGTGTGCGACAGCGACGAGTTGTGGGGGTAGGGGCGACCGGATGACGACCGGCTGCTCCGTCCGGCGCAATACGGACGCGGCCGCCGCGACGGTCCGCGGTCACCTGGTGTAACAGTCTTTGTATGATCTGTAGACGACATGCTCATACGAGCATCACGAGTGCTACGAGCACGCGGACCGTCTCGTACGGCCGCGGCCTCCCGTCCGTCCTGCTGGCCCTGGTCGCCGCCGCCGTCCTGGGAACGGCCACGCAGGCGGCCGCCTCGCCGGCGCACCTGCGCACGGCGGACTGGGACGCCATCGCCCAGTGCGAGTCCAGCGGCAACTGGCACGCCAACACCGGCAACGGCCACTACGGCGGACTCCAGTTCAAGCAGTCGAGCTGGGAGGCGGCCGGCGGCCTCACGTACGCGCCGCGCGCGGACCTCGCCACCCGCAAGGAGCAGATCAAGGTGGCCGAGCGGCTGGCCCGCATGCAGGGAATGTCGGCCTGGGCCTGCGCCTGAGCCGGCCCGCGCCGCGCATGCCTCCTCGGGACGGACCTGGGCAGACTACTCATGAGACCCGTCCGCTCCCCGGCGAAGGAGGGCACGGCAGCCATGAGACGTCCCCCCGCAGACCGCCCGGCCGACCCGCGCGCACGGCTCGGCGACATGATCTTCTCCAAGGTGGCGGGGCCCGAGGGCCGCGACAACCGCGCCCGCATCCACGGCACACCCGGACCCCGCTGGTTCGCACCCGACCGGCCCGTCAGGCGGGTCCACGGTGACGCCTCGATGTTCATCGGGGGCCTGTCCGCCCTGCTGCTCCAGTCGCTCCACCCCCTGGCCATGGCCGCCGTCTCGGCGCACTCCGGATTCCGCGGAGACCCCTGGGGCCGGCTCCAGCGGACCAGCACCTTCCTGGCCGTCACCACCTTCGGAACGGCCGACAGCGCCCAGGAGGCCTGCGACCGGGTGCGGGCGGTCCACGACCGGGTGCGCGGCACCACCGCCGACGGCCGGGCGTACTCCGCGGCCGATCCGCACCTGCTGTGCTGGGTGCACATCGCGGAGGTCGACAGCTTCCTGCGCGCCCACCAGCGCTACGGCGCCCGGCCCCTGGACGACGAGGGCTGCGACGCCTACGTGGCCGACATGGCCCGCGTCGCCACGGCGCTCGGGGTGCCCGACCCGCCCGTCGACCGCGCCGGCCTCGACGAGCGGCTGGCCGCCTACCGCGGCGAGCTGCGCACCACCGCCGAGGCACGCGGCACCGCCCGGTTCCTGCTGCTCAACCCGCCCGTCCCGCTCCTCGCCCGCCTCCCGTACGGCGTCATCGCCGCCAACGCGGTCTCCCTGCTGCCGCGCTGGGCCTCGCGCGCCCTGTGGCTGCCACGCGTGCCGCCGGCCGAGGCGGTGTGCGTACGGCCGCTGGGCACGGCCGTGACCGCCGGGATCCGCTGGGCGATGGCCCCGCCCCGCGACCCGGCGTAGCACCCGGCCGCGCCGGCGGACCGGGGCGTCAGTCGCCCGGGCCCGGATCCGGCCGCACCGGCGTCCGCAGGCCGGCCCGGGCCGCCTCCAGCTGGGCGGCGAAGGCGATGCCGAGGAAGAGCGCCACCGCGGTCAGGTTGGCCCACAGCAGCAGCGCGATGAACGCGGTCAGCGGTCCGTAGACGGCACCGAACGCGCCGCTGCGTCCGACGTACAGCGCGAGCAGCCACGTGGCCGAGACCCAGAGCACCAGGTGGACCGCGGAGCCGAAGGCCAGCCAGGTGTACCCCGGCTGGTCGCGGCGGGGCGACCAGCGCAGGATCACCGCGGAGGCGACCCAGGCCAGCAGCAGTCCCGCGGGCACCTCCAGGGCGGCCCACCAGCCGGCGCCGCCCGCGCCGCCGGCCGACTCCGCCACCGCGTCGCCGACGGCCTCGCCGGCGACGAGCACGACGAACCCGAGCACCATCGGCAGCCCGGCGGTGAGCGCGAGGACCAGTGCCCTGCCGTACTTGCGGGGGAGGGGCCGGTCCCGCTCGATGCCGTAGATGCGGTTGGCGCCCCGCTCGATCTGGCCCATGGCCGACGCCAGGTTCAGCAGCGCGAACCCGAGGCCCAGCCACAGCGCGAGCGTGCTCCACGCGTCGCTGTGGGCGCTGCGCCGGGTGCCCTCGAAGGCCTTCTCCACGACGTCCGCGCTGGCCCCCGGAACGATCCTGCCGAGCGTGAGCTCGACGACCCGGCCCACGCCCTCCGTGTGCACCGACGTCGCGAGGCCGACCAGGACGACGGTGAACGGCACCAGGCCGAGGACCACCTGGAAGGCGAGGGCCCGGGCGTTGGTGAAGCCGTCCGCGTAACGGAACCGGGCGAAGGAGTCGGTCAGCAGCCGCAGGCCGCCGTACCGTCTCAGCGCGGTCAGGGCTTCGTCGCCGGAGAGTTCGTCCCCGATCATGTCCCGCGTCTGCGGCACGTGCACGGCGGTTCCCACGATGCGGCTGCTCCTCGTGTCGGGCGGTCCGGTCCTCCACCACCGGATGCCCCGGGAACCCGCCGGGCAGCGCGGACGGGACGGCTCCGGTATGCGGCGCGGGAGACCCGGGCGGCCCTACGCGTCCGCCGCGCCCTTCTCGCGCGCGGCGAGCAGCTCCCAGCGGGCCAGATCGGCCGCGTGCTCGCTCACCCGCACACAGACCAGGCCGTAGGTGAGGAGCACCGCGCCCGCGACGGACAGGGGGATGGAGAGGCCGAGCACGGTCAGGGCCTCGGGCCAGTCCCGTTCGTCACCGCAAGGGTCCTTGAAGCTTCCTTCGTTGGCGGTCCCGCGGTCGGTGAGGAGACGGGGCTCGCACTCGACGGAACGGTGCGCGACTTCGGACTCCACCTCGTAGGAGGTGGTGAGCAGCACCGCGCACCACACCCACAGCGCGGCCGCCACGGTCAGCAGGCCGAGGCCCCACGTCCTTACGCGGCGGCTCCGTTCACGGAACTGCGTGTCGAACACCTGAGGATGCATGACGGATGAACCTAGCAGCCTCGTCGGGACCGGCCGGCGAGGGCCTTCGCCCAGGCTCTACGTTCCCACAGCGGCACCCGCCTCCACGCGCACCGCGGGACGCGCGAGGCCGTAGCGCTCCCGCAGGGCCCTGCCCTCGTACGCGGTGCGGAACAGGCCGCGCGCCCGCAGGATCGGCCGAGCCGGAACCGGCTGCCGTTGCCGCGCTCGCCCCGGGTCTCGATGAGCCACGTTGCGGAGACACGTGGGCTTCCGCAACGGACGGCACGCCCCCGGTACTAGGCGCCGGTCCGCCGGCCCGAGAAGGCCGACCAGCGGCCGTCGCGCCGGGTCACCGTGATCTCGCGGCCGAAGCACGCGGTCAGCAGGGAGTCGGTCAGCACGTCACCCACCGGCCCCCGGGACAGGGTCCGGCCCTCCCGCAGCAGCAGGGCGTGGCTGACGGCGGGGAACAGCTCCTCCAGATGGTGGGTGACCGTCACCGTGGCCAGGTGCGGGCGCCCCTCGGCGAGCTGGTGCATGGCCTCCACCAGGTCCTCGCGGGAGGGCAGGTCCAGCGCGTTGAACGGCTCGTCAAGGAGCAGCAGCGCCGGGTCGGCCATCAGCGCCCGGGCGATCAGGACGCGCGCCCGCTGCCCGCCGGAGCAGACGCCGTACGGCCGGTCCGCCAGCTCCTTGATGCCCAGCTCGGTCAGCAGGTCGTGGGCGCGGAGCCGGACCTCGTCGTCGTACGTCCGCCACAGCGGCTGCACCGTGCCGCTGTGCCCGGTGAGCACCACCGTGTGGGCGCTGAGCTCCTGCGGCACCCGCTGGGCCGAGGTGACATGGCCGATGCGGGCCCGCAGCTCCCGCACGTCCACCCGGCCGAGCCGGCTGCCCAGGACCTCCACGCTTCCGGACGTGGGGTGCATCAGGGCGCCGAGCAGCCGCAGCAGCGTCGTCTTCCCGGCGCCGTTGGCGCCCAGCAGCGCCCAGTGCTCGCCCGGCCGGACCGTCCAGTCGACGCCGTCGAGGATCAGCTGGTCCGTCGTGTGGCGGCGCACGGTGACGTCCTGGAGGAGGAGCACGGCCGCCTCGGCACCGTTCACCTGGGACTGCGCTGTCTGCCCGGCCATACGGGAACCCCTTCACTCGCGACACGGTCGTTCACCGAGCACGGTAGATGCATCCACCATGCTCCTGCCGGGACGTCCGGTTCCTGGACGCGGACCGCGCCCGCCCCACGTGACGGGGGCGGGCGCGGTACGGGAGCGGGCGGGGGAGCGGTCAGACGCCCGCCACGGACTGGATCCACGAGCGGTACGCGGTCACGTTCGTGTACGCCGTCGTGGTCTGCCGGTCGCTGGTCGAGGCGACGCCGACCTGGACGCCGCCGGCCATCATCGGACCGCCGGAGTCACCGCCCGCGGTGATGCCGTCGACCGGGCGCGCGCAGATCGCCGAGCCGTAGTAGGCGTCGTAGCAGCCGTTGGTCACACTCACATTGGCGACCTTCAGGTACGGGGACTGGCAGTTGATCTCCGAGCCGCACCGGGAGGTGGCGCCCCAGCCGTAGACCTGCACGGTCTGGCCCACCCGCACCGTGCCCGGCTGTCCGAGCCGCGCGTAGGTGGCGGAGACGGAGCGGTCCAGCCGGACCAGCGCCAGGTCGGCCGAGGAGTGCGTGGTGGTCTGGACGCCGTTCGCCACCGTGCCCCCGGTCCGCTGGTCGAGGCTGCCGATGCGGAAGGCCAGCCCACCGCCGCTGACACAGTGCTTGGCGGTCAGGATCCAGGTGGGGGCGATGATGGTCGAGGTACAGGTCTCGGCGCCGTTCGAGAACAGGCGGGCCGCCCAGGGGGCGTTCTGCGCGTACCCGCCGCCGATGATCGGCTGGGGGCCGCCGGTGCCGGGCCGCTGCTCCGCGGCGGAGGCGGTCGGCGCGAGGGCGAGGACGGACAGCAGTACGGCCAGGACGGCGGGGACCAGTCTGGATATGCGCAAGGCTCCTCGATTCGGACGGCACGCGCCGCGGCGCGTGAGGTGTGTGGGGGCGGTCCAGCATCCCGGCCCGGAGACAGGCGCCACCACTACCGGTTTTCCATAACGCGCCGTTATGCCAAGGGCCGTGGCGGGCGGGGGAGAGGGGAGGAGCGGGAGGCCTGGGGGTGGCGCAGGCACTACCCCCACCGCACCCCCTGGGCCGATGGCCGCCGCCGGTGCGGACCTCCTACGGTGATCCGCATGCATCCTCGCGACGTGTGGCAGGCCATGTCCCGGCCCGGCTTCCTGCTGTCCCCGTGGCCGTGGCGCGCGGCCGGCTACCTGCTCACCGGTGTGCCGGCGGGCGTCGCCGCCCTCGTGGGCATCGTGACCACGGCCGTGCTCGGCGCCGCCCTCTCGCTCGTCCTGGTGGGCCTGCCGCTGCTGCTCCTCACCGCCCTCGCCGGCCTCCCCGTGGCCCGCGTCGAACGCCGCCGGCTGCGCCTGGTCGACGCCGGACCCGCGCCGGACCCGCACCGCCCGGCCGGCGGCCGGGGCCCGCGGGCATGGCTGACGACGCGGCTGCGGGAGCAGGCGACCTGGCAGGAACTCGGCCACGCCCTGCTGCTCGCTGTGCTGTTGTGGCCCCTCGACGCCCTCGTGCTCACCGTCGCCCTGTTCTTCCCGCTCTCCATGGCCGCGACCCCGCTGCTGATGGCCACGGTCGGGGACGGCGAGGAGACGAAGGTGCTCAAGCAGTGGACGGTCACCACCTGGCCGGCCGCCTGCGGGTTCGCCCTGCTCGGGCTGGTCCTGCTGGCCCTCGGCGCCTACGTCCTGACCGCGGCGGCCGTCGCCCGGGCCGAGCTGACCCGCCTCCTGATCGCCCCGCGCGGCGGCGGCCCGGACGCCAGGGTCGTCGAACTCACCCGCTCCCGCGTGCGGTTGGTGGACGCCTTCGAGGCCGAGCGCCGCCGCATCGAACGCGATCTGCACGACGGCGCCCAGCAGCGCCTGGTCGCGCTGACGATGACCCTGGGCCTCGCCCGCCTCGACGTCCCGCCCGGACCGCTCGCCGACCAGCTCGCCAAGGCCCACCGGGAGGCGGGCCGGGCCCTGGAGGAACTGCGCGAACTCATCCACGGCATCCACCCCAAGGTCCTCGCCGACTACGGCCTCGAAGCCGCTGTCGCCGACGCCGCCGACCGCTCCGCCGTCCCGGTCGACCTCGACCTGGAGCTGCCCGGACGGCTGCCGCAGGCGGTCGAGGCGGCGGCCTACTTCGTGGTGTGCGAGGCCCTCGCCAACGTCGCCCGGCACAGCGGCGCGAGCCGGGCCGAGGTGCGCGGCCGGCACCGCGGCGGACGGCTGTTCCTCGACATAGGGGACGACGGGCGGGGCGGCGCCCGGGCGGGGGAGGGCAGCGGGCTGACCGGGCTCGCCGACCGGGTGTCGGTGCTCGATGGCAGACTCTCCCTGTCCAGCCCGCCGGGCGGACCGACCCTGTTGCGTGTGGAGATGCCGTGCGAGTGGACCGAGCGCTGCGCGTAGTGCTGGCCGAGGACAGCGTGCTGCTGCGGGACGGGCTCATCGCCCTGCTGGAGCGGTGCGGGCACCAGGTCGTCGCGGCGGTCGGCGACGCGGAGGCCCTCGTCGCCGCCGTCGAGGAGCACGCCCCCGACGCCGTCGTCACCGACGTCCGCATGCCCCCCGGCTTCCAGGACGAGGGCCTGCACGCCGCGGTGCGGCTGCGGGAGAAGCGGCCCGCGCTGCCCGTGCTGGTCCTCAGCCAGTACGTGCAGCGCGCCTACGCCTCCGAACTGCTGGACTCCGGCGACGGGACGGGCGTCGGCTATCTGCTGAAGGACCGCGTCGGCCAGGTCGAGGAGTTCGTCGAGGCCCTGTCCGAGGTGGCGTCCGGCGGCACGGTCGTCGACCCCGAGGTCGTACGGCAGTTGCTGCGCCGGCGCCGGGACCCGCTGGCGCGGCTCACCCCGCGCGAGCGGGAGGTGCTGGCGCTGATCGCGGAGGGCAGGTCCAACGCGGCGATCGCCCGTGAACTGGTGGTGTCCGACGCGGCCGTGGGCAAGCACATCGGCAACATCCTCACCAAGCTGGACCTGCCCCCGGCCGACGAGACCCACCGCAGGGTCCTGGCGGTCCTCGCGTATCTGCGGGCGTGAGACCGGCGGCGCCCGGTCAGCGCAGCAGCAGCTGGACGAGCGCCACGGTGCCGATCGCCACGACGAGGGACCGCAGGACCACGGGGCTGAAGCGGCGGCCCACCTTGGCCCCCAGATAGCCGCCGAGCCCGGAGCCGGCCGCGACGAGCACGACGGCCGTCCAGTCGAAGTCCGCCGCGAACAGGAAGAAGAGCGCGGCGACGGAGTTGACGACGGCCGCGAGGACGTTCTTCACGGCGTTCAGACGCTGGAGGGGCTCGTCGAGGAGCATGCCCATCAGCGACAGGTAGATGATCCCCTGCGCGGCGGCGAAGTAGCCGCCGTAGACGCTGGCCAGCGTCATACCGACGGACAGCAGCGGGCCGCCGTCGCGGTGGGCGGCGCCACCGGACCGCTCGCGGCGCCGGCGCACCAGGGCGGAGAGCCGGGGCTGGAACGCGACCAGCACGAGGGCGAGCCCGACCAGGACCGGCACGATCGTCTCGAACGCGTCGGCGGGCAGGGCCAGCAGCAGCGTGGCCCCCGCGAGCCCTCCGGCCAGGGCGCCGGCACCCAGCTTGAGGACGCGCCGGCGCTGGCCGCGCAGCTCCTCGCGGTAGCCGATGGCGCCGCTGACGGAGCCGGGGATGAGACCGAGGGCGTTGGACACCGTCGCGGTGACGGGCGGCAGTCCCGCGGCCAGCAGCACGGGGAACGTGATCAGCGTCCCCGAGCCGACGACGCTGTTGACCGCCCCGGCCCCGACGCCCGCGGCGAACACCGCCGCCATGATCTCCGGCGTCATCGCGTGCCGCCCCGGACCGGCCGGTCGTCCCTCCGGAAGGTGCCCTCTGCATCTGTCACGCGCCGACTGTACCCAGCGGGGGCGACGCGATCGTCGCCGGTCCCCAACCGGTCGTGCGTGCACACTTCTTGACGTAAATTCACAAGATCCGACGGTGATACGATCACCGCGTTTGCGGAGCGGTGGATGGGTGAAAGACGGCATCCCCGACTTCAGGGACGGCCCGGGCAGCAACCCGGTACGGGCGGTCCGCCGGGCCGCCCGCACGGACGGAATCCAGCAAGCCGTCAGTCGCCTGAAGAGAGTCTTATGACGGAATACCTAGGGAACCCACTCGTGTGGGTCCTGCTCGTCGCCCTCGTCGTCGCCGCCGTGCTCGTCAGCCGCCAGCGCAGGGCGGCCCGAGCGTTGCGGCAGGAAGTGCGGGGACTGAAGGACCACTACACGGAGCTGGAGAACGATTACGGGAAGTCCGTGCAGGCGGCCCAGGAGCGGGCCGAGGACGAGACGAAGACCGTCCTGAAGTCCGCCATGCGCACCCTCCAGGGCCTGGCCGCCGAACAGCAGCTGGTCCTCACCCGGCTCCAGACGAAGTACGGCGACTCCGCCCTGCTTCAGGACCTGCTGGAGATCGACCACACCAACTCGCAGTTCGGCCGGCGCGCGCAGTCCATCGCCGTGCTGTGCGACGGCTGGCTGGGCGGGCGGCGCGACACCGCCTCCGTGTACGACGTCGTCCGCAGCGCCCAGGGCCGCATCCGGCACTTCCGGCGGGTGGAGATCCTCTCCCAGGTCGACTTCGGCATCACCAGCCGCGCCGTCGAACCCGTCGCCCTGGCCCTCGCCGAACTCCTCGACAACGCCACCAGCTACTCCAGCCCGGACACCGTCGTCGAGATCAACATCCGCACCGTGCCGAAGGGCATCTGCGTCGTCGTCGACGACGCCGGTGTCGGCATGAGCGACGAGGAGCGCACCCGCGCCGAGAAGCTGCTCTCCAGCGAGCGCGCCTCGGGCGTGGCGGGCCTCGGCAACCCCCCGCAGTTCGGCTTCGCGGTCATCGGCCTGCTGTGCGAGCGCTTCGGCTTTGAGGTGTCGGTGGACTCCTCCTCCCCCTACGGCGGCGTGCGCGCGGTCGTCCTGCTGCCGCACGAACTGCTCACCGCCATGCCGGAGAGGAAGGCCCCGGCCCCGGCCGCCGCGGGCACCGCCCGGCCGGTCCTGGACGGCGGGCCGGAGGCCGCGCTCACCTCCTCCGAGACCGGTGACGGTCTTCCCCGGCGACGCCGCAAGCGGCCGATGGCCATCGTGCCCGGCAACACCTCGGCCCCCCGCCCCGCCGGCCGCTCCGAGTCCGAACAGGCCCAGATCATGGGTGCCTTCCAGCGCGGCACGCAGTCCGGCCGCGCCGGCCGGCCCGAGGACCCGGACCGGACGAGCAGAACACCTGGTGCAAGCAGCGAAGGACATGGAGTCTCGTGAACGACGATCTGTCATGGATGCTCGACAGCGCCCTGGAGATTCCCGGGGCCCTGCACGCGGTCCTGATATCCGCCGACGGTCTGCTGATGGCCCGGACGCAGGACTTCGACAAGGACGACGCGGACCGGGTCGCCGCCGCGATGAGCGGCGTGCAGTCGCTGAGCAGGACGCTCGCCTTCTTCTGTGAGGACCCGCACCAGGCGTGGCGGCAGACCCTCGTCGAGTTCGACGGCGGCTGGGTGTTCCTGATCTCCGCCGGCGAGGGCGCCTACCTCGGTGTCTCCGCCTCGCCCGAGGTCGACATGGCGGACATCACCTTCCGCATGCAGCAGCTCGTCGCCCAGCTCGGCAAGCGGCTGACGACACCGCCGCGCGAGAACCTCGGCGCCCGCTCGTGAGCGGCCACGACGGCTGGGAGCCGGAAGCCACGGAATTAGTGCGGCCGTACGTCATCACCAAGGGCCGGGGCCTGCCCGACGACGAGCAGCTCTCCCTCATCACCCTGGTCACCGCGTCCGCCGACCACGCGCAGCGGCCGACCCGGCTGTCCCCCGAGGAGCAGACCCTGCTCGACCTCTGTGCCGCCGGCTACCTCTCGGTCGCCGAGATCGCCGGGCACAGCCACCTTCCGCTGGGCGTGGTGCGGATCCTGCTGGCCTCCCTCATGGAGGGCGGCTACCTCATGACCCGTCCGCCGGTGGCCCGCGCCCGCCTCGCGGACCGGGAGATCCTGGAGGAGGTGCTCAATGGTCTCCGCGCCAAGTTTGGATGAGCGGGCCTACGTCCGCGGCGGAGCGACCCAGACGGCGGTCAAGATCCTCGTCGTCGGACACTTCGCGGTGGGCAAGACCACGCTCATCGGGTCCATCTCCGAGATCGAGCCCCTGTCCACCGAGGAGACGATGACGCAGGCCGCCGAGTCGGTCGACGACCTCAAGGGGGTCCAGGGCAAGACCACCACCACGGTCGCCATGGACTTCGGCCGCCTCACCATCAGCGACCGCGTCGTGCTCTACCTCTTCGGCACGCCCGGCCAGCAGCGCTTCGTGCAGATGTGGGAGGACATGGCCCGCGGCGCGCTCGGCGCCCTGGTGCTGGTCGACCCCGAACGGCTCGCGGACTCCTTCCCCGTGATCGACCTCATCGAGCAGTACGGCCTCGAGTACGCCATCGCCGTCAACCACTTCGACGGTGCCCCGCTGCGGGACGAGGCGGCGCTGCGCGAAGCCCTGGACCTGCTCGACGACACCCCCGTCGTCACCTGCGACGCCCGTGACGAGAGGTCCTCGGCCGCCGCACTGACCACTCTGGTCCGCTACTTGCTGGACCACACCGCAAGGAACTGAGAGCAACATGGACGCTCACGACACGGTCCCGGTGCCCCCGCCCGGGTGCCCTGCCCACGGCTCCGGCGGCCGGGTGCCGCTGCACGGGCCGGAGTTCGCCGCCCACCCCCAGGCGTACTACGAGTACCTGCGCCACTACGGGCCCGCCGCTCCCGTGGAACTCGCCCCCGGCGTGGAGGCGACCCTGGTCACCGACTATGCGGCGGCCCTGCAACTGCTCCAGGACTCCGGGACCTTCCGCAAGGACGCGCGCCGCTGGCGGGCCTTCAACGAGGGCAAGGTCAGCCCCGACAGCCCGGTCGTCCCGCTGCTGGCCCACCGGAACAACTGCATGTTCTCCGACGGCGCCGACCACCTGCGGCTGCGGCAGGCCGTCACCGACAGCATGGCGCGCGTCGACACCCGGCGGCTGACCCGGAGCACCGAGCAGATCTCCGCCTACCTCATCTCCCAGTTCGCCGCCCGCGGTTCGGCCGACCTGCTCGGCGACTACGCCAAGCAGCTGCCGCTGTTCGTGTTCAACGAACTCTTCGGCTGCCCCGCCGACATCGGCGACCGGGTGCTGTTCGGCATCTCCGGCATGTTCGACGGGGTCAACGCGGAGAAGGCCACCGAGGTGCTGTTCCAGGCCGCGGGCGAGCTCGTCGCGCTCAAGCGCGGCAAGCCCGGCGACGACGTGACCTCCTGGCTGATGCAGCATCAGGCGGGCCTCACCGACGAGGAGATGGTCCACCAGCTGGCGCTGCTGCTGGGAGCCGGCGCGGAACCGCTGCGCAATCTCATCGGCAACACCCTGCACCGGCTGCTCACCCACGAGCGGTACGCCCGTGAGGGCGGTCTGATCGACGAGGCCCTCGACGACACGCTGTGGGAGAACCCTCCCATGTCGAACTACGCGCCGCACTACCCGGCGGGCGACGTCGAACTCGCGGGCCAGCCGCTTCAGTCGGGCGATCTGGTGCTGGTCAGCTTCGCCGCCGCCAACACCGGACCCGCGCTCCAGGCGGCCCGGCAGGCCGGCAGCAACCGCGCCCACCTGGCGTGGAGCGCGGGCCCGCACGCCTGCCCCTCCAAGGAACCGGCCCGGCACATCACCGTCACCGCCATCGAGAGCCTGTTCAACGAGCTGCCCGACGTCGAACTCGCCGTCCCCGAGGACAGCCTGACCTGGCGGCCCGGCCCCTTCAACCGCGCGCTCGCCACCCTCCCGGCCCGCTTCACCCCGGCCCACTCCGGCCGGCGCTCCGAACCCACGAGCGGCCCCGGGACAGCCGCGCAGGAGAGCACGGCAGGACCGGCGCGCACACCCGAACGAGGAGGCATGTGGAGCCAGTTCCTCAACTGGCTCACACGGTGATATCCGCAACACCCGGCCAACCTGGCGCTTTCGCATAAACGTTCAACGGCACGGGTAGTGAGCACGCGGCTCAAGTTGCTCACGAGTAAAAGGAGGTGTCGTGGACCACATATCCACGAGCGCCGCTTCCCCGCCGCCGTTCTCCCCGATACCCGCCCCACCGGGCGGGTATCGTCTTGTACGCCTGCGACGAGGGACGGGCCGGTGACGGCGGCGTCCCCGGGCGGCGGGCGGCCGGGAGTGCCGACTCTCGGCGCCCACACGAGCGGCCAGTTGCGAAGACTCGGCGCGGTCGCGGGCCTGTCCGAGGCCGACATCGACACCTACACGGGCGTCCTGACGGACACTCTGGGAGTCCAGAGCGACCGGTCGTTGGCGTTGCCGCCCCCCAACCGCACCTTCCTGTCCGACGACCACACCCCGGTGGAGTTCTCCCTCTCCTTCCAGCCGGGCGCGGCCCCCGCACTGCGGGTGCTCCTGGAACCAGGCTGCGGCGCAGACAGCCTGGCTCACAACGGACGCGTCGGGCTCGAGACGGTGCGGGCGATGGCGAAACGCTGGAACTTCACCACCGGCCCGCTCGACGCGGTCCGTGACCTGTTCCTGCCGCGCTCCCCGCAGGGCCCGCTGGCCCTGTGGTGCGCGCTTGAACTGCGGCCCGGCGGCGTGCCCAAGGTCAAGGTGTACCTGAACCCGGCCGCCTCCGGGCCCGAGCGCACCGTCGAGACGGTGCGCGAGGCCCTGTACCGGCTGGGGCACCGGCAGGCGTTCGCCGCGCTCCCCGCCGCCGACGGGTACCCGTTCGTCGCGCTCGACCTCGGGGACTGGGAGGAGCCCCGGGTGAAGGTCTACCTGCGGCACGACAACCTCACGGCCGGACAGGCCGGGCGGCTGTCCCGCATGGACCCGAGCCCGCACCCGGCCGGGATCGAGGACTTCTTCCTCACGGCCGCGGGCGCCGCCACCCGGGTGGCGCGGCTCGCCGGGCGACCCGGCCTGACCTGCCACTCCTTCACCGACACCGGAGCGGCACGGCCGAGCGGCTTCACCCTCCACATCCCCGTCCGGGGCTACGCCCGCCACGACGGGGAGGCCCTGGCGCGGGGCGCGAGCGTGCTGCGCCGGTACGGCGTGGAGAGCCCGGTCCTCGGCCGGGCCCTGGCCGCCGTGACCGGCCGCCGGCCGGAGGACGGCGTGGGCCTGATCGCCTACCTGGCGCTGGCCCACCAGCAGGACCGCGCGCCGCGTGTGACGGCGTACCTCTCCTCGGAGGCGTACGCGGTCAGGCCGCCCGCGGCCCGGGAGGTGCGGGCCCCGGTGGCGGTGAGCTGAGCGCAGCGCCCGGCAAGGCCAAGGGCCCCTCGGTGGACGTCACCGGGGGGCCCTGGGCGTGGCCGGGGCGCGGGGAGCCGCTTACACGTTGAGGGTCTCGCGGAACTCGCTCAGGTACGGGCCCACGTCGACCTGGATCGAAGCGCCCTGGGTCCGGCCGTAGCGCTGGGCGATCCCGTCGAGGTACGCGCCGATCTCCTCACGCATCCCGTCCTCGCCGGGCAGCTTGGCCTCGCCGCCGATGAGGCGCGTCACCCACTGCGCCTGGGCCTCCACCAGCCGGGTGATCGCGCCCACGGGCCGCACCAGGCCGACGAAGTACAGTCCGGGCCGGCCGGCCGGGACTACCCGTCGGTACAGCTCCACCGCGCCGTCAGGACCCAGCGGGCAGCCGGCGGGCAGGAACGGGAACGTCATGTGGAAGCCCGTGCAGTAGACGACCGTGTCCGCCTGGACCGAGGTGCCGTCGGTGAAGACGACCCGGCTGCCGTCGAAGGAGTCGATCGCCGGCTTTGGGGTCACCGCGCCGTGCCGGATCCGGCTCAGGATCTCGTCCGAGAGGGTCACGGCGGAGGAGAAGACCGGGTGGTCAGGCTCGGGCAGCCCGTAGTCGCCGAGCCTGCCCCGGGCGACGAGCAGGGCCTGCTCCACGAAGCGGCGCTGCTCGGCGAAGGACATGGCGGACCACCAGGGCGCGTCGGCGATCTCGTCGACGGACATCCCGAAGAGCTGCTTGGGCACGATGTGCAGGCCCCGGCGCACCGACAGCACGGTCTGCGCCGCGTGCCGGGACAGGTCCGCCGCGATGTCCACCGCCGACGCGCCCAGGCCGACCACGACGGTGCGCTGTCCGGCGAAGTCGCTGCCGTCGCGGTAGTCGAGGGAGTGCAGGATCGTTCCGGCGAAGGAGGCGGCGCCCGGCGGGAGGGGGTCCGGCAGGGCGGGCTCA
>NZ_WWHX01000283.1 GCF_009862125.1 Streptomyces sp. SID5910 | reverse complement strand
TGCTGCTCGAAGGCCGAGTAGGGCTCCTGGGCACCGGAACCGGCGGGCTGGTGCCCGTTCGGCCGGTGCCCGTTCGGCTCCGCGTAGGACTGGCCGGCGTAGCCGCCGTTCGCCGAGTAGCCGTCGCCCTGGGGCAGTCCGCCGTTCGGCGCGTAGTACTGCTCCTCGTACGACGCCTGCTGCGGCTCCTCGTACGCCTGCTGCTGATCGGCGTACGCCGACTGCTGGTCGTACGCGCCGGTCTGCTGCTCGTCGTAACCGCCCTGGCCCTGACCGTAGACCGGCTGCTGACCGGTGAACTGGTCCTGGTATCCGGTGCCGTCGGCGCTCTGGCGGCCGTCGTGCTCCGCCGGGCCGGGCAGCTCGGGCTGCGCCTGGGCCTCCAGGGCCGCACGGCGCTCCTCGCGCATCAGGGAGCGGCCGACGGGGTCGAGCTCACGGATGTCGTCGGGGACCTCCGTGTAGCGGCTGTCGTCGAAGCCCAGCTCCGCGGCGGTCCGCATGGGCTGGCCGACCTGGCCGAAGCTCTCGCCCCGGAACTCCTGCTCGGGGATGATCTGCGAGACGGTGAACTCGTCGCGCTGCGGCTGCTGCTCGCCGCCACCGCCGTGCGTGATGGCGTCCGGGAGCATGACCAGCGAGGTGGTGCCCGCCTGCTCGCCGGAGGGGCGCAGCTGGACGCGGATGCCGTGCCGGTCGGACAGCCGGCCGACCACGAACAGGCCCATGCGCTGCGAGATCGCGGCGTCCACGGTCGGCGGGTTGGCCAGCTTGTGGTTGATGTCCGCGAAGTCCTCGGCGGTCAGGCCGATGCCCTTGTCGTGGATCTCGACCATCACGCGGCCGTCGGGCAGCCGGGTCGCGGTGACGCGGACCTTGGTCTGCGGGGAGGAGAACGTGGTCGCGTTCTCCAGCAGCTCGGCGAGCAGGTGCACGAGGTCGGTCACGGCGCGGCCGTGGATCTCGGCCTCCGGGACACCGGACAGCTCGATGCGCTCGTACTGCTCCACCTCGGAGGAGGCGGCGCGCAGCACGTCGACCAGCGGGACCGGCTAGTCCCAGCGGCGGCCGGGCTCCTCGCCGGCGAGGACCAGGAGGTTCTCGCCGTTGCGGCGCATACGGGTGGCGAGGTGGTCCAGCCGGAAGAGGTTCTCCAGCTGGTCGGGGTCGGCCTCGTTGTTCTCCAGGTCGGTGATCAGGCTCAACTGGCCCTCGATCAGCGACTGGTTGCGGCGCGACAGGTTGGTGAAGATCGCGTTGATGTTGCCCCGCAGCAGGGCCTGCTCGGAGGCGAGCCGGACGGCCTCGCGGTGCACCTGGTCGAAGGCGCGGGCGACTTCGCCGATCTCGTCGGTCGAGGTGATCGGGATCGGCGCCACCCGGGTGTCGACCCGGCCGGGGTCGGTGCGGGAGAGCTGGTCGACCAGCATCGGCAGGCGCTGCTCGGCGATGCCGAAGGCGGCGTTGCGGAGCTGGCGCATGGAGCGGCTCATCTGGCGGGCCACCATGCCGGCCAGGATGAACGCGGCGAGCAGCGCGATCACGACCGCGGCACCCGTGATGTAGGCGTCCTGCTCGGCGTCGTCGGCGATGGCGGACGCCTCGTCCACGGCCTTGTCGGCCAGGTCCGTCTCGATCTTCTCGTAGGCGTCGAACTTGAGGGTGTTGACCGCCCACCAGTTCTCCGGCGTGATGCCCTGCGCGGCGAGCGCGGCCCGGGCACTGGCGTCCGTGGAGTCCAGACCGGCGAGCTCGGAGATCATGGTCGTCGGGTTGGCCGGCGGCGGCACGTAGTCCGGGTCCTTGGCCTTGGCCTCCTTGGCCATGGCCGCGCCGTCCTCCTTGAGCTTCGCCTCGGCGTCCTCGAGCTTCTGCGCGTCCGCCTCGGTACCGCCGCCGATGTACTCCTCGATGGCGATGCGCTCGAGGTAGGCGTAGGAGGAGAGGGCGACGCGCTGGCTGGCGAGGTGGCTCGGCTCCGGACCCGGCTTGACCAGCATGTGCATGCCGATGGACCGCTCCAGCGAGAGCGCGGCCTTGGTCAGGGAGATCGCGTAGACGGTGCGGCCGTAGGAGGTGATGTTGCCGGTGCCCAGACCGAGCTCGTTGGCGAACTCCATCAGCGGGTGGGCGATGCCGGTGTAGCCCTCTTCGGTCTCCACGCCCTTCAGCTTGGCGGTGTAGGCGGTCGTGCGCAGCGTCTGGAGCTTGGGCTCCTGCTCGCGGAACACCTTCAGCCGGCGTTCCAGACCGGCCTTGCCCGGCATGGCCTGCGCGGCCTCGTCGAAGTCGTCGGCGGCCTCGTCCGTGGCCTTGCGGGCCTTGACGACGGTCTCGTCCTTCTCGTCCTTGCCCTGGAGCAGCGGCGCGGCGGTGACGTCACGCTCGTTGTAGAGGGCGTTGGCGTAGCCCAGGGACGCGCGCACCAGGCGGGCGGTGCTCTCGGCGTCCTCGGCGTCCTGCCAGGTGTCGATCGAGCTCTTCACCTGGAAGCCGCCCATGACGAGGCCGACCAGCACGGGGATGAGCAGGATCGCGTTCAGCCGCGTGGTCACCCGCCAGTTGCGCGGGGAGAAACGGCCGCCGCTCGGGGCGGGCGCGGCCGTAGGTTCCGCAGCGGGCACGGGGGCGGGCGCCGCTGTGCGCTGCGGCGGGGTGAAGTTGCCCCGGGCCGATGGCTCGGGACCGTTATTGCTTCGCCTCACTCGACCAACAACCTCTCGGCGGTCGGCACCTACGTCGTGCCGCTGTGTATCAGCGCCCAGTCCGTCATCGAGTACGTGCTACTGCTGAGTACGTCTTTGACCATTGGGCAGTTCTCGCATTCCAGCACGACGACCTGCGCTCTTCCAAACAGTGGAACGAGGGGGTTACACGTGATGTAAGCCCTAGATAAAACGGTCATAAAGAGCGAGGCCCGCCAAATGACGGGGCCTTCGTGCGCGCAGCGACACCGATCGACCGCGAGGTGTGTCGGTACCACCCGATTCCTCTGCCGAAACGTTATGAACGCCGGAGCCGGCCGTGTCAAAGGACACAGCCGGCTCCGGTACGTCTACGACAACTGCCGTAGTTCCCTGCCGACTTGGATCTTCGAGCCCGGGAGCTGTCCGGGCCCTACCGCAGGCGTGCCATCAGCGCGTGCTCCACCAGCGTGATCAGCGCGCTCTTGGCGTCGGCCCGGTGCCGGGCGTCGGTGGTGATGATCGGGGTGTCGGGGCCGATCTGAAGTGCCTCGCGCACCTCGTCCGGGGTGTACGGCTGCTGCCCGTCGAAGCCGTTGAGCGCGACGACGAACGGCAGGCCGCTGTTCTCGAAGTAGTCGACGGCCGGGAAGCAGTCGGCCAGCCGGCGGGTGTCGCACAGGACGACCGCGCCGATGGCACCGCGCACCAGGTCGTCCCACATGAACCAGAAGCGGTCCTGTCCGGGCGTGCCGAACAGGTACAGGATCAGGTCCTGGTCGAGCGTGATGCGGCCGAAGTCCATGGCGACCGTGGTGGTCGTCTTGCCCCCGGCGTGCGTGAGGTCGTCGATCCCCGCGCTGGCGGAGGTCATCACGGCCTCGGTGCGCAGCGGGTTGATCTCGGAGACGGCGCCCACGAACGTGGTCTTGCCGACGCCGAAGCCGCCGGCCACCACGATCTTCGCGGAGGTGGTCGCCCGGCCTCCGTCAGAGCTTGCGAAGTCCACTGAGCACCCTTTCGAGCAGTGTCACGTCCGGCGCACCGCCGTTGTTCTCGTCGCCGCCCGGCTGGTGGATGGCGACGAGTCCGGCCTCGGCGAGGTCCGCGACGAGGATCCTGGCCACCCCGAGCGGCATCGACAGCAGCGCGGACACCTCCGCCACCGACTTCACCTCGCGGCACAGGTGGCAGATGCGCTGGTGCTCGGGGAGCAGCCCCATGAGCGCTGCCGGGTCGGCCGTCGTACTGATCAGCGCCTCGATGGCGAGCTGGTAGCGCGGCCTCGTCCGGCCGCCGGTCATCGCATACGGACGTACCAGCGGCTGGTCGCCCTCGTCCTCGTACGGCTCCGCGTACGGATCATGAGAGGCGGTGGGCGGGGTCATGAATCCTCCGGGCGGGACAGCAGGTTGGTCAGTCGTGCCGTCTGACGAGGCCGGTGGGGGGATTGTGGCGGCCGGACGGTGATTTGGTGAGACGGGTGGTGCCGGGGCCGATCAGTGGAGCAGACTGCCTTGCAGTTCGGCGCGCAGGTCCGGGGTGAGGACCGCGCCCGCGCGGTCGACCAGCAGCGCCATCTCGTAGCCGACGAGGCCGATGTCGCACTCCGGGTGCGCGAGAACGGCCAGGGACGAGCCGTCCGAGACGGACATGAGGAAGAGGAACCCGCGTTCCATCTCCACGACCGTCTGGGCCACGCTGCCGCCCTCGAAGATCCGGGACGCCCCGGCGGTCAGCGAGGTCAGCCCCGAGGCGACCGCGGCGAGCTGGTCGGCGCGGTCGCGCGGGAAGCCTTCCGACATCGCCAGAAGAAGTCCGTCGGCGGACACGACGACGGTGTGGGACACCCCTGGGGTGTTGTCCACGAAATTCGTGATCAACCAGTTGAGGTTCTGTGCCGCCTGGCTCATCGGGCTCAACTAACGCTCCTGCTGGTGAGTGGGCCGCGGGTAGCTGCCGGTCTGGTTGGTACCGGCCTGACGGCCCTGTGCGATTCCCCGACGGAGATTGGTCAGCCGGCCGCGCACCTCGTCGGGTGCGCGCGAGACCTGCGGACCGTTCTGGTGCGACTGCTGCTGCGCCGTGCCCGGGACCAGGTTGGCCCGGGGTACCCGGCGCGGCAGACCGGAGGTGGTGACTCCTCCGGCCGCGGGCTGCCGGACGCGTTCGGCCTGCCGGACGAGATCGTCGTTCGGCGAGCTGCGCCAGGCGGAGCCGGCGGGCCGCTGGGGGGCCGCCGGGGTCTGGGGCTGGGCCTGCGGTTCGGCGGCGGGAGCGGGAGCGGGGGCGGTGTTGTCCGTCCCCTCCCGGCGGTCGCCGTGGAACCAGTTGGTCTCCAGCGTGTCGTACAGCGGCGTGCGTCCGTCGCCGGGCCCGGAGGCCGGCGGCAGGGCCCAGCCGTCGGCCGGCCGCTGCGGGGCCGGGGCTCCGTGGCCGGGCTCCTGGTGGGCGGGACGCTGCTGCGGGGCCGGCGGACGCGGGGCGCCGAAGTCGCCCGCCGCGTGGCCGCCGTTGACCTGCGAACGGTCGAACTGGCCGGTCGCGGCCGGGTCCTGACGGTCCGGCAGACGGTGCTGTCCGGTCTGCTGCCCGGCCGGGCCCTCGCCGTACGCCGGGGCGCCCGGGAACTGACCGGTCGAGGCGGGGTCGTGCGGACCCTGCTGCGCCGGCTGTCCGCCGAACACGTCCGAGCGGACGAACGGGCCGCCGTCGTGCTGCGGCGCGGCCGGCTCGGGCCGCGAGAACTGGTCGTCGCGCGGGGCGTTCACGCCGTACGGGTCCGCCGCGGGCCGGGCGAACTGGCCCGTGCCCTGCGGGTCGTCCCGGCGCGGCGCCGGGGCGTCGAAGTCCGGTCGGGCGAACTCCGCCGTGGCGCCGGGACCCTGGGGGTCACCGTGCCGGGGGACGGCCGGCATCTGGGCGGTCGCGCCCGGACCCTGCTGGTCGTCGTAGCGCGGCGTCCGGTCCGTCCGGGACGAGTCCGGCTCCTCGTGGCCGCGCGGGGCGTCCAGCGAGGCGCGGGGCACCGGCGGCTGCGCGTTCTCGTCGCTCCAGCTGGGCACGCGGGGCTGCGGGTTGTTGCCGCCGGGCAGCTCGGCCCGCGGACCGCCGCGCGGCGGCAGCTGCGGACGACGGCCCTGCTCGGCATCGCCGTTGCCGTTGTTCTTGCGCTTGCCGCGCTGCGGGCGGCCACCGAAGGCGTCCTGGCCCTGCGGGGCGTTCATGCCCGCGGCCTGGAGACCCTGCGGAGCACCGGGCGTCTGACCGGCACCCGCACCCGCGCCGGCCGGAGCCGGGCGACCCTGCTGGTTCGGGCCCTGCTGGTTCGGACCCGCCGGGGACTGGGGTCCGCGTGCGCCACCCGGAGCACCCGGGCGACCGCCCGCGTCCCGGCCGGGCAGCGCGGCCCGCGGCCCCTGACCGGCGCCGAGCCGGCCGCCGCCCTGGGCACCGCCGCCGAGAGCACCGCCGCCACCGCCGAAGGCACCGCCTCCGAAGGCGCCGCCACCGCCGAGCGCGCCGCC
>NZ_WWHX01000027.1 GCF_009862125.1 Streptomyces sp. SID5910 | reverse complement strand
GTCGTCGCCGTCATCGGCGACGGCGCCCTCACCGGCGGCATGGCCTGGGAGGCGCTGAACAACATCGCCGCCGCCAAGGACCGCCCCCTCGTCATCGTCGTCAACGACAACGAGCGCTCCTACGCGCCCACCATCGGCGGCCTCGCCAACCACCTGGCCACCCTGCGCACCACCGACGGCTACGAGCGCTTCCTGGCCCGCACCAAGGACCTCCTGGAGCGCACCCCGGTCGTCGGCCGCCCCCTCTACGACACCCTGCACGGCGCCAAGAAGGGCCTGAAGGACTTCATCGCCCCGCAGGGCATGTTCGAGGACCTCGGCCTCAAGTACGTCGGCCCCATCGACGGGCACGACCTGGAGGCCCTGGAGTCCGCGCTCACCCGCGCCAAGCGCTTCGGCGGCCCGGTCATCGTGCACTGCCTCACCGAGAAGGGCCGCGGCTACCAGCCCGCCCTCCAGGACGAGGCCGACCGCTTCCACGCCGTCGGCAAGATCCACCCCGACACGGGCCTGCCCATCTCCACCTCCGGCGCCGACTGGACCAGCGTCTTCGGCGAGGAGATGGTGAGGATCGGCGAGGAGCGCGAGGACGTCGTCGCCATCACCGCGGCCATGCTCCAGCCCGTCGGCCTCGACAAGTTCGCCAAGGCCTTCCCCGACCGCGTCTACGACGTCGGCATCGCCGAGCAGCACGGCGCCGTCTCCGCGGCCGGCCTCGCCCACGGCGGCGTCCACCCGGTCTTCGCCGTGTACGCCACCTTCCTCAACCGCGCCTTCGACCAGGTCCTGATGGACGTGGCCCTGCACAAGTGCGGCGTCACCTTCGTGCTGGACCGCGCCGGTGTCACCGGCACCGACGGCGCCTCCCACAACGGCATGTGGGACATGTCGATCCTCCAGGTCGTCCCCGGCCTGCGCCTGGCCGCCCCGCGCGACGCCGACCAGGTCCGCGCCCAGCTCCGCGAGGCCGTCGAGGTGGACGACGCGCCCACCGTGGTCCGCTTCTCCAAGGGCGCCGTCGGCCCCGCCGTACCCGCCGTCGGCCGCGTCGGCGGCATGGACGTCCTGCGCGCCCCCGGCACCGACACCCCCGACGTGCTCCTGGTCTCCGTCGGCGCCCTCGCGCCGATGTGCCTGGAGGTCGCCGGCCTGCTGGACAAGCAGGGCATCTCCACCACCGTGGTCGACCCGCGCTGGGTCAAGCCCGTCGACGAGGCCATGGCCCCGCTCGCCGAGCGCCACCGCGTCGTCGTCACCGTCGAGGACAACTCCCGCGTCGGCGGCGTCGGCTCCGCCGTGGCCCAGGCCCTGCGCGACGCGGGCGTCGACGTACCGCTGCGCGACTTCGGCATCCCGCCGCGCTTCCTCGACCACGCCTCCCGCGCCGAGGTCATGGCCGAGATCGGGCTCACCGCACCCGACATCGCCCGCCAGGTCACCGGCCTGGTCGCCAAGCTCGACGGCCGCTACGACCGCGCGGGCGCCGAGGTGGACTCGGTGGAGGCCGCCCGCGACTGACGCGCGCGACCGCTGTTGGGCCGATGGGCCGGTCTCTCCACTCGTTGCAGTGGTGAAACCGGCCCATCCGCGTGAATCGGCTCACGCCCGGGCATACGCAGTACGCCCCCCTCTCGATCATGTCGGGGACGACAAGCGTCGGAGGTACCCCCGTGAGCAACAGCAGTCTCTTCAGGACCAAGAAGATCGAGCAGTCCATCCGGGACACGGAGGAGCCGGAACACGCGCTCAAGAAATCCCTGTCCGCGCTGGATCTGAC
The DNA here is from genome assembly GCF_009862125.1 of Streptomyces sp. SID5910. GTDB lineage: Bacteria > Actinomycetota > Actinomycetes > Streptomycetales > Streptomycetaceae > Streptomyces. The sequence continues at coordinate 29,968 of NZ_WWHX01000027.1, read as the reverse complement.
GGTCTTCGGCGTCGGTGTCATCATCGGCACCGGCATCTTCGTGCTGACCGGCACGGTCGCCAAGGACAACGCCGGTCCCGCCGTCGCCCTGGCCTTCGTCGTCGCCGGTGTCGTGTGCGCGCTCGCCGCCCTGTGCTACGCCGAGTTCGCCTCGACGGTCCCGGTGGCCGGCTCCGCCTACACCTTCTCCTACGCCTCGCTGGGCGAACTGCCCGCCTGGATCATCGGCTGGGACCTGGTCCTGGAGTTCGCGCTCGGCACGGCGGTGGTGGCCGTCGGCTGGTCGGGCTACATCCGTTCCTTCATGGACAACGCCGGCTGGCAGTTCCCCGAGGCCCTCGCCGGCCGGGAGGGCGCCGACGGATTCGGCTTCGACATCCTCGCCGCCGCACTGGTGCTGGTGCTCACCGGCATCCTCGTCCTCGGCATGAAGCTGTCGGCCCGCATCACCTCGCTCGTCGTCGCCATCAAGGTGACCGTGGTCCTCATCGTCATCATCGCGGGCGCCTTCTTCGTCAAGGGCTCCAACTACGACCCGTTCATCCCCGACGAGCAGCCGGTGGAGGCGGGCGGGGGCCTGCATTCCCCGCTGATCCAGCTGATGTTCGGGTGGGCGCCGTCCAACTTCGGCGTGATGGGCATCTTCACCGCCGCGTCGGTCGTCTTCTTCGCCTTCATCGGCTTCGACATCGTCGCCACAGCCGCCGAGGAGACCAAGAACCCGCAGCGCGACATGCCCCGCGGCATCCTCGGCTCCCTGTTCATCTGCACCATCCTCTACGTGGCCGTCTCGATCGTCGTCACCGGCATGCAGCACTACTCGAAGCTGTCCGTCGACGCCCCGCTCGCCGACGCGTTCAAATCCACCGGGCACCCCTTCTTCTCCGGCGTGATCAGCTTCGGCGCCGCCGTCGGCCTGACCACGGTGTGCATGATCCTGCTGCTCGGCCAGACCCGGGTGTTCTTCGCGATGAGCCGCGACGGACTGCTGCCGCGCTTCTTCTCCGTGGTCCACCCGAAGTTCCGGACGCCGTACCGGCCGACCATCCTGCTCGGCGTGATCATCGCGATCGTCGCGGGCTTCACCAGCCTGAGCGAGCTGGCCGAGCTGGTGAACATCGGCACGCTCTTCGCCTTCGTGGTCGTCGCCATCAGCGTGATCATCCTGCGCCGCACCCGCCCCGACCTGCCGCGCGCCTTCCGCACCCCGCTGGTCCCGGCGCTGCCGATCGTGTCCGTGGCCGCGTCGCTGTGGCTGATGCTCAACCTGCCCGCCGAGACGTGGGTCCGGTTCGGCATCTGGATGGCGATCGGTTTCGTCGTCTACTTCCTCTACGGCCGCACCCACAGCCGCCTGGCCCGCGGCGAGGACACCCCGGCCCAGCCGTCCGGCGGCAACGCACCGTAGTTTCCGCCCCACCTCGGACCGGCCCCGTATGTCCTTTACCTCTGGGAATGCGGGGCCGGTTAGCGTACGGCCATGCATGCCCGGCTCCTCACCCCGTCACGTTCCGTACCGATCGTGCGCGAGGGTGCCGGCTACTGGCCGCGCCTGCTGCCCCTGCTCGCGGTCCTGGCCTGCGTCACCCGCGTCCCGTCCTTCACGCGCCCCCTGTGGAACCCCGACGAGGGCTACCTCGCCGTCCAGGCCGGTCTGCTCGCCCACGGCGGCGCGCTGTACGAGACGGTCGTCGACCGCAAGCCGCCGCTGGTGCCCTGGCTGTACCAGGCCGCGTTCGCCGTGGCCGGCCACGCGTCGCTGACGCCGCTGCGGATCCTGGCGGTCCTCGCGCAGCTCGCCACCGCCGTCGCCCTCGCCTCCCTCGCCCGGCGCCGCTGGGGTGACACCGCCGGCCGCACGGCGGGCGTGCTGTACCTGCTGATCTCCGTCGGGCTCAACCCGGAGGACGCCCAGGCGGCCACCTTCGAGGTGTTCATGCTCCCGTGCACGGCGGCCGCGATGTGGTGCGCCGACCGCCGCCGCCCGGGCGCCGCGGGTCTCGCCGTCGGCTGCGCGTTCCTCGCCAAGCAGACCGGCGGCGCGGTGCTGCTGCCGGTGCTGTGTCTGCTGTGGCTGCGCGACGCCGGGCGAGGCGGGCTGCTCCGGCTGGCGGCGGGTGTCATGGCACCGGTACTGGGCGCGGCCCTGGTCACCGACCCGGCGGGCTTCCTCTTCTGGACGGTCACCGGATCGGGCACCTACGCGTCCCTCGACGGCTCCGTCCTGCCCGTACTGGTCCGGGCCCTGGCCAACACCGGCATCCTGGCCGTGGCCTGCGCGGGACTGCTCCCACCCGTCCTGCGGTCCCTGCGCGTCGCCCGCCCGGGCGCCGACCTGTGGCTGTGGCTCGCCGCGTCCGCCGGGGCGGTCACGGTGGGCCTGCGCTTCCACGGCCACTACTTCCTACAACTCCTGCCGCCGCTGGCCCTGCTGGCCACGGCCGCGCTGCGCACCGCGTCCCGGGAGTACCGGGCGCGTACGCTCCTCGTCACGGCGTCCTGCTGCGCGCTGTTCCTCACCTGGGGCCTGTTCGCGCCCCGCGCCGAACTCGACCACGCCCGTCGCCTCGCCGACACCGCCGCGCAGCGCACCCGCCCGGAGGACCGCGTCCTGTTCTGGGGCATGCACCCCGAGGCGTACTGGTTCGCCGGCCGCACCCCGGCCAGCCGCTACCTCACCGCCGGCCTGCTCACCAACTACGGCGGCGGCCGGGACGGCACGAAGGTCGGCGAACGCTACGGCGTCGAGGGCGCCTGGCACACCTTCCGCGAGGAACTGACCACCCGTCCACCGACCCTGGTCGTCGACGACTCCCGGGGCAAGCCCTACGCCCCGGAGCACCTGCCGACCCTGCGACGCCTGCTGGGAACGGAGTACGAGCAGGCGGGGGAGGTGGAGGGGGCGACCCTGTACCGGCGCGTGCCGGGCGGGTCGGGGGAGTAGGCCCTGGCGGGCCCGGCGGGGGAGCAGGCCTCGGGGGTGCGGCGGGGGAGCAGGCCTCGCGGGGCCCGCCGGGGGAGTCGGTCCTGCCGGGTTCGGCGAGGGAGCAGGCTCGGGGCGCGGCGGGGGAGCAAGCACCGCGGGGCCCGCTGGGGAAGTCGGCCCTGCCGGGCTAGGCGGGGGAGCGGGCCTCGCGGCGCTCGCCGGGCGAGTCGGCCCTGGCGTGCCCGGCCGGGGAAGTCGGCCATGGCGGGCCCGGACCGGGAGCAGGCCTCGGGGGCGGGGGAGTAGGCCTCGGGGGCCCGGCGGGGCAGCGAGCCGAGGCGACCCCGGGCGCTCAGACCGGTCTGACCGTCCGCGGGCCCGCCACCTCCGCGCCCAGCTCCGTCACCCGGCGGCGCAGCTCGCGGTCCGCCGTCACCAGGAGGACGGGGCGGTCACCGGCCCGCTCGACCAGCTCGACCATGTGGTCGTCCCCGCTGCCGGGCGCCGCCTCCACCCGTACGCCGGGCACGGACTCCACGCCGCGGGCCGCGCCCTCGACGACGAGGACGATCTCCACCACTCCGTCCCGCCCCGGCACCCCGTCCGACGCCAGCCGGTCGCGCAGCCGCTCCGCCGCCCCGCGCCGGTCCCGCCACCATCCGTCCGGCACGGACCCCACGACGTTCGCGCCGTCGACGATCACGAGGAGGGCTCCGCTGTCGCTCATGGGGCCAGGGTCGCACGCAAGGGCACCCGGCCGGAGCGCTCCGGCCGACGGCGTCATAAAATGATCAGGTGAACGGCGAGTGGCTCATACGCGGCCGGGACGGCCGACTCAGCGTCTACCTGGTCACCCAGGACGCTGTCCTGTGCCGGGCGGAGCAGATGCCCGGCGGTACCTGGGACGCCCCGCGCAGGACAGGCGGGGACCAGCGACTGCATCCGGGCCTGGCGGTCGGCCAGGGCGCCGACTCCTACGCGCACCTGGTCGCCTGGCGGCCCACGGTGCCCGGCGAATCCGGCCTGGTGCACTCCACCCACTTCCGGCCGCTGCTGGCCGCCCTGGACTGGGAGCCGGTGGGCCATCCGAGCGGCAAGGGCGACCGCACCGGCAGGCCCGCCGTCGCGATCGACCCCCAGGGCCGCGCGCACGTCTTCGTGCGCAACGGCGCCGGCGGGCTCGGCATGCGGGCCCAGAAGCAGAAGGGCGGCTGGGGCCCCTGGCGTGACCTCAAGGGCGCCGAACTCCAGGACGCGCCCGTCGCGGTGGCGGGCAGGGACGGCCGCATCGAGGCGTACGCGGCCGGCGCCGGCACGATCCTGCACTGGCGCCAGGAGGCGCCGGGCACGGAGTTCCAGCTGGTCGACGCGGTCGAGGCCACGGCCCGGCCGGAGACCCTGCGCGCCCTGGCCACGTCCGACGAGAACACCACGCTGTTCTTCACCGACCCGTCCGGCACCCTGTGCGCCTGGCGGCCCGGCACCGACCCCGTGTCCGTGCTCACCGCGGCGGGCCCCGGCCCGGTCGCCGCGCTGCGCTGCGAGCTCGACGGCCACGACTGCACGCTGCTGGCCCAGTGCACGCCCGCAGGCCGGGTCGCCTTCGCGGCGTACCCCGCCGAGCAGGAGTCGGCGGGCGCCTGGTGGACCGAGTCCGGCCCGCACCTGCCCGCCGACGCCGAAGTCTCCCTCGCCCTGGACGCCGACGACCGGCTGGTGGCGGCGGTCCTGTCCCCGTCGACGGGCAAGCTCCTCCTCACCCGCCGCAAGGACGAGCCGGGGCTTGCACTGACGGAGTGGCGGGAGGTCTGACGCACGCGGAGCCCCGGCCCCGCCGCCCTGCCGAGTGGGCGGCGGCGGGGCCGGCCGGATCAGGAAGTCCCGCCGGTCGCGGGGGACTTCTTGGCCGACTCCGGGATCTCCTCGTCGCCGCGGATCGCCTTCCACAACGCCGACGCCTGCGGCTCGGCGGCCACCACCCGGTTCTTGTCGATCTTGTCGTACGCCACCGGAAGCATGACCGTCTCCATGGTGGACGGGTCGACGCCGTTCAGACTGCGGCCGAAGTCCGCCAGCGCGGTGAGCGAGGCGAGTTCGGAGTCGGTGGTGAGCGCGGCGGTGAGCGTGTCGGCGATCTTGTAGGTCTTGGTCGGGCTGCCCAGCAGGTCCTGCTTCTTGATCTCACCGAGCAGCGCGATCATGAACTCCTGCTGGAGGCCGATGCGTCCGAGGTCGCTGCCGTCGCCGATGCCGTGCCGGGTGCGGACGAACTGGAGGGACTCGGTGCCGTCCAGGCGGTGGGTGCCGGCGGTCAGGTTCAGCCCGCTGGAGCTGTCGTGGATGTCCTGGTCGACGGTGACGGAGACGCCGCCGATCGCGTCCACCAGGCCCTTGAAGCCGGCGAAGTCGATCTCCACGTAGTGGTCCATGCGGACGCCGGACATCTTCTCGACCGTCTTGACCACACAGGCCGGACCGACCTGCGAGTAGATGGAGTTGAACATCACGCGCTCGGCCGAGGCCGCCTCGGAGCCGTCCGACCTGGTGCACTCGGGGCGGGTCACCAGGGTGTCGCGCGGGATGCTGACGGCGACGGCCTTCGTGCGGCCCTCGGGTATGTGCATCACCAGCGCCGTGTCCGAACGGGCCCCGGCGACCTTGCCGGTGTGCAGCTCGGCGTTGTCCCCGGCACGCGAGTCGGAGCCGAGGATCAGGATGTTCTGCCCGGAGGTGGGCAGCTTCTCGGGCCGGTCCTTGCCGATCGCCTCGTTGATGTCGACGCCCTTGAGGTTGCCGTCGAGGTCGCTGTAGAGCCAGTAGGCGGTTCCGGCCGCGGCCGCGACGAGGACGACCAGGGAGAGCAGGATCCACCGCCCGGTGCGCCGCCTGCGGCGGGGCGCTGCCCGCCGGGGGGACCGGTGGGAACGGCTCGGGCTGTCGACGGCTGGAGTCGTCATCGGGTAGGTCGTCCTCGTCTGTTCGTGCCAGGTCTGCTCGCGGGTCGCGCCAGGGTCACTGCCATGGCACACATGAGCCACAGGCGAACGGACAGACCGGCAACAGACCCCGGGCGTTGTACGGCGGTGACCGACATCACAGGACCGGATCGGTGGCAGTGCGCCGGTGTTCCCCGAGGTCCCGCGCCTGCGAGGCGATGCCGCCGGCCACGCCCCCCGGGCGGCCAGGACGTGTACGCCTTGTGCATATCATGTGCGGATTCCAGGTCCCGCGTCCAGGTCGGGGGAAGTCTTCAGGGGGTCGGTCATGGTGATTCGGGATCGGTCCGCGCGTGCTTCGCGGAGCCGCCGCTCCGGGGCGGATGTCCAGGCCGCGTCTCGTCCCACCGTGACCGGCACCGCCGCCGGTTCGTGGCTGGTGCGCGGCAAGGACGGGCGGCTCACCGCGTACGCCCCTTGTGGCGGCGGCCTGTTGCGCTGGACCGAGACCCGGCCGGGCGGCCCCGGCTGGACCGGTCCCGAGTTCGTCGCCGTCGCGGATCTCACCGACCTGAGCGTGAGTCAAGGCGGCGACACCTACGTCCATTTCCTGGGGCGGCGCGAGCGGCGCCGGGCGGACGGCGCCGTAGAGGTCGACGTGGTGCACGCGATCCAGTACCAGACCGGGCGGCCGGTCACCGAATGGCGTTCCCTGGGCAATCCGCACGGAGAGCCGGAGCGGGCCGCCCGGTTCGGGGTGCCGGCGGCCGCCGTGGACGCGGCCGGGACGGTTCACGTCTTCGTCCGCAACGCGGGTGGCGGCCTGATGATGCGCCGGGAGGGTCGGGGCGGCAAGTGGGAGCCCTGGGCCGACCTGAGGGGCGCCGACGTGATGGACGGGCTGGCCGCGACCGCCGCGTCCACCGGCCACATCCAGGTTCTCGCCCCCGCCGGCGACGCGGCGCTGCACTGGATCCAGCCGGAGCCGGGCGCCGTCCCGGAGCGCTCCCACGACGTACGGCCCGGACCCGTGCCGGGGTCGGCGGCGGCACTCGAAACCGCTCCCGGCCGTCTCACCTGGTTCTGGACGGATCCGCTCAGCGGCGGCCTGGTCTGTCACCGGCCCGGCGGCTGGTCCGTTCCACTGGGCGGCGCGCCCTCGGACGGCGGGAACGCGGTGCTCCGTGCCTCCCTCGACGGGTACGACTGCACGGTGATCGCCCACCGAGGCGCGGCCGGCGGGGTGCTGGTCGGTGTCTGCGGCACGGAAGCCGAGTCGTCGGGCCTGTGGTGGACGGACACCGGGCGCGACTGCGTGGGCGACCCGGCTCTCGTCCACGACGCCTACGGCCGTGTGGTGCTCGCCGCGTTGGGACCGGACGGCGCCCTGTGGGTGGCGCGGCAGCAGCCTCAGCCCGGGCTGGTGTTGGAGGAGTGGGTGCGCGTCTGACCGTGCTCCCCGCGTACGAGGACCGCGTACGAGGAACACGTGAAGACGGAAAAGGTTGCCCAGATGTGGCATGTATGACAGACGTATGCCGGAAACGCATTACTTCTGGACACATTAAGGTTCTGATGTAAACATTCTGTTTGATCAGTGAGCATCACGTGAACATCGGCTGTGCGGCTGGTGAAGAAGGTGGTGGCAACCGGTCCCGGCGGCCGTCGCACATGGGGGTGTGCTCGCCGGCAAGGGTGGGGACAGCCGTCGGAGTCGTTCTGCTCCGACCTCGATGTGGATGGTGCGGAAGTCTGGTGAGCCTCAACAATCCCGAGGCGAGCGCGCTCGTGTCGACATATCGATCTCTGGTGCCGGTGGGGGCGAGGCGTCGGATCGTGCGTCGCGTGCCGGGGGGCCTGCGCACGTCGGTGAAGCGCTCGCTGGCCTCCGCGGACGCCGTGCGTTCCGCCGTGGTGGTGCGTGCCCTGGGCGGAAACCGCAAGGCGGGCAGGCACACACCCGGCACGCGGGCGCGGGTCGTCCGCCTGGCCGGCAGGCACCTGCGGGCCGTCGAGGTCCTCGGCGCCACCGCCTGGGCGGCCCGCGCCCGCAACCTCCACATCGTGGTCTCGCTCCTGGAGGAAGCCGGGATCGACTACTTCTGTGTCCGCGGCACCGGCTCCCTCGTGCCCTGCGTGGCGGTCCCCGCCCGGCACCGCGCCGAAGCCGAGGAGCTGCTGCGGCTCGCCTGCGAACACAACCCCGGCTACCTGGGGACGGGGAACGAGGGCCAGCTGCGGCCCGGTTCCGCCCCGGCCGCGTGGCGGTCGCTGCGCGCGCACGGCGTACTCCGCCTGACCTGGGTGGTCTGCGACCCCACCGGGCACCTGGTGTTCGGTCCCGAGTACGGCTGCGACCTGGAGTTCTGGACGGAGCGGGACGGTCGGCTCGTCGCGCCCCGCCCCAACAAGGTGGTGACGGAGATCCCCGCGGACGCGGGCCGTTGCCGGCTGGAGCAGAATCGTTTCAGTGCCGTTCCGGCCGTCTACAGCACCGGCCATGCCCGGACCCTCCCCGAGTTCGCCGCCGCACTGCCCGACGACCACCTCTTCCCGATCGACGTCGTCTACACCTGGGTGGACGACTCCGACCCGGAGTGGAGGGCGAGCAGGAACCTGGCGCGTCACGAGCTCACCGGGGCCCAGGGGACCGGCCTGCACGAGCAGGCGGCCAACGACGCCCGCTACACCAGCCGCGACGAGCTCAAGTACTCGTTGCGCTCGATCCACCAGTACGCCCCGTGGGTGCGGAACATCTTCCTCGTCACGGCCGGACAGGTGCCGTCGTGGCTGAACACCGACTTCCCCGGCATCAGGGTGGTCGACCACCGGGAGATCTTCTCCGACCCCAGAGCGCTGCCGACGTTCAACTCCCACGCGATCGAGAGCCAGCTTCACCACATCCCCGAGCTGGCGGAGCACTTCCTCTACCTGAACGACGACGTGTTCTTCGGCCGGCCCGTGCAGCCCGGACAGTTCTTCCACGCCAATGGGCTGACCAAGTTCTTCCAGTCCAAGGCGCTGATCCCGTCCGGCCGGGCGAGTACCGAGGACCTCCCCGTCAACGCCGCCGGCAAGAACAGCCGCGGACTGATCGCCCAGCAGTTCGGCACCGTCATCTCCCAGAAGATGAAGCACACCCCGCACGCACTGCGGCGCAGCATCCTCGCGGAGATCGAACAGGTCTACGACAAGGCCCACCGCGTGACCCAGCACTCGCGGTTCCGCTCGCCCAGCGACGTGCCCATCGCCTCCTCGTTGCACCACTACTACGCCTACCAGTCGGCACGCGCCACGGTCGGTGACATCCGCTACGTCTACATCGACCTGGCCGACAACCTCGCGCAGCGCAGGCTGAACAACCTCCTCGCACGGCGCAACTTCGACACCTTCTGCATGAACGACACCGTCACCGCACGAGACCCGGAGGCCCAGTCCCGGATGGTCGCCGACTTCCTGGACGCCTACCTCCCGGTGCCCAGCCCCTTCGAAACGGCCTCCGGCATCGTTGCTCCGCGCCGGCCGGCCGAGCAGGGCGCACGGGTCGCCGAACTGGGGCACGCCGGACCATGACCACACGAGCCAAGAGCCCCGCTGCGGCGAGCGGCGGGGCGGGCCGCCCGCGCCGTGGCGTGCGCTCCCGAGCGGCGGCGCTGCGCAACCTGCTCATGCTGCGCCTCTTCCTGCCCCTGCGCCGAGGCCGCACGGCACAACTCCGCTACGCGGCCATCCTCGACGGACAGACCATCAACCTGCACGCCGAGCTGCCCTCTTCCGCGCGGCTGCCCGAGCGGGCCGAGGTCGTGCTGCAACGCGGCCGCCGTCGCTTCACGACGGAGGCCCACGCCTATGAGGGCCCCGGCGGCGAGATCCTCGTCGACGCCGCCGTCCTCCTCGGCGCGGACGTCGGCGGAGTTCCGGTGGACAGCGGGCGCTGGCGGCTGCGCCTGCGCCTGTCGGGGCGCCGTTCCCGCACCCTGTCCTTCCTGCTGCTCCAGCCGCCCATGCCGTACGAGGGCCCGACCAAGCCCATGGCGGCCTCCCCGGTCACCGGGGAGCGCCACCGGATCGGTCGCTCCTTCCGCGGCAGCGCACGTCTCGTCAGCACCGGCGCCCGTCCCTCCGCCGAGGTGACCAAGGTACGGATGACGCATGCCGGCGTCACCGTGGACTTCCGGTTGCTCGGGGACCGGGCCGACACGCCGTGGGCCGAGTTCGTCGCCTCCGGGCGCCGGATCGAGCAGCCCGTCACGGCCCTGGAGGCGGGGGCCTTCCGCGTCGAGGTGCCGCTGGACCGGATGCCGCCGCGCGGCACCCGGCCGGAGCACTGGGACATCGTCCTGGCCGACCGCACCGGACGGTCGCGGCGCCTGGGACGCCGGCTGCACGACGTACGCAACCCGCTGCGGGTGTTCGCCATGCGCAGTCTCGCGATCACCCCGCCGGGCCGACTTCCCATGATCGTCCAACCGCGCTACACCCCCGCAGGAAATCTCCGGGTCACCTGCACGCGCATGCCCGAGGCAGGCCGAACCGCCACATGAAGATCACGTTCCTGCTGACCACGGCCGACGCGGTCGGCGGCACCGAACGGGCGGTGTTCAACCAGGCGTCCGAGCTGGCCGCCCGGCACGACGTCCGGGTGCTCAGCGTCTTCAAGAGCAAACGAGAGCAGTTCTTCACCCCCCACGAGCGGGTCCGGGTCGACTACCTGATCGACCTGACGTCCGCCGTCCCGCGTCCCCTGCGCCACACCCAGGTCGGCGACTCGGTGTGGCCGGGGCTGGCCGCGCAGCCCAGCCAGATCGTCGACCGCTCCTGGGAGTCGGCGTTCAACCGGCTCTCCGACCTGGAACTGGAACTGGCCCTCCAGGACACGGACACGGACGTGCTGGTCACCACCACGCCGGCCCTCATGGCGCTGGCCGTCCAGCTGGCGCCGGCGCACGTCATCACCGTCCACCAGGAGCACCGCGTCTCCGAGCTGCGCGGCACCAGCGGGGAGCCGCTGCGTCGGTACGCGGCCCGGCTGGACGCCCTGGCGGTGCTCAGCGAGCGCACGCGTGACTGGTTCGCCGAGACCCTCGGCGACTCCGCACCCCGGCTGGAGGTCGTCCCCAACGCCCTGCCGAGCGGTTTCCGGCCCCGCTCGACCCTTCAGACCCGCACCGTGGTGATCGCCGGCCGGCTCGTCGCGGAGAAGCAGATCGATCACGCCGTGACCGCTTGGGCCACCGTGGCCCGGTACCACCCCGACTGGCAGTTGCGGATCTTCGGCGACGGGCCGCTCAGCGGTGCCCTGCGCCGGCAGATCGACATGCTCGGACTGCACGACTGCGTCCAGCTCAACGGCAACTCGCGGCACCTGGCGGAGGAATGGGCCAAGGCCAGCATCGCCACACTCACCTCACGCAACGAGGCGTTCGGCCTAGTGCTGGCGGAGGCGCACGCGGCCGGTGTCCCCGTCGTCTCGTACGACTCTCCCAACGGGCCGCGCGAAGTGGTCATCGACGGACAGACCGGCATCCTCGTCCCGCCCGGCGACACCGACGCCCTGGCGTCAGCCCTCATGTACCTCATCCAGGACACCGATCTGCGGCAGCGGATGGGCGCCGCCGCCCTCGCGTCCGTCAAACGCTTCTCGCCCGGCGTGGTGACCGCCGCCTGGGAGCGGATCTTCCACGATCTGGTGGCGGAACGCGACAGCGGCCGCCGTACCGAGGCCAAGGCCGAACGACAGGCCCTGCACGCCTACTACAGCGGGGCCGACGGTCTCGTTCCCGCCGCCGCACCCGCACCGGCCACCACCGTGCGCACCTCCGACCAGCGTGCGCTGGAAGCACGGCTGCTCAAGCGGCGAGACCTCGTCAAGGACGGCGGGCAGGTGTGCCGCACGCTGGAGTGGGAGTCACCCTGGGACGTGGTCCAGCAGAACCTCGCGCTGGCCGCGAACGCCCTCGAAGCCGCCGGCATCCCCTATCTCGTGGTACGCGACCACCTTGTCCGGCACACCATCGCGGTGCACGCCGTGTACAAGGAGGACGTCTTCAAGGCCATCGCCGACCGCTACACCCAGGACGCGGTGTACGCCGCGGTCCTCAACGAGGGCCAGAAGACGGTCGCCACGGTCCTGGCCGGGCTGGTGGGACCGTACGCGGACACCCCGGCCTCGGGCGTCCGCGTGTACCAGAACGTCGTGTCCCCTTCGCGCATCCTGCGCCTCGGCGCCGTCTACGGCTGCACCGTCTCCTTCTGGGACAACGATCCCGACGACGAGACCCAGAGCCATCTCAAGGCCCCCGCGCGTACGTTGATCGGCGACCGGGTTCCCGTCCGCGCCATGCACAGGGCCGGCATCACCCTCGGCGGGCGCCACTATCCGACCGTCGCTCCCTACGCGCAGACCCTCCACGGCGACGTCGCGTTTCCCGTCGACGCCGTCTACACCTGGGTCAACGGCGCGGACATGGCGTGGCTGGAGCGCAAGAACGCCGTTCTGGCCGCCATGGGCCTGGAGACGGAGGACGCCGCGACCAGTGCGGCCCGCTTCCGGGACCGCGACGAACTGCGGTACTCCCTGCGCTCCATCGACATGTACGCGCCCTGGATCCGCAACATCTACCTCGTCACGGACCAGCAGGTCCCGCACTGGCTGGATCTACGCCATCCCCGTGTGCGGGTCGTGGACCACTCGGAGATCTTCGGCAACCGGGGCGTTCTCCCCACCTACAACTCCCACGCCATCGAGAGCCAGCTGCACCACATCGACGGACTGGCCGAGCACTTCCTGTACTTCAACGACGACGTGTTCCTCGGCCGGACCGTCCAGCCCGACACGTTCTTCCTGGGCAACGGCCAGGCGAAGTTCTTCATGTCCCCGACGTCCGTGCCGATGGCACCGCCGACGACCGACGACGAGTTCAACATCAGCGCCGCCAAGAACAACCGGGCGCTGATCCAGCAGGACTTCGGGCAGACGCTGGTGCACTCCTTCCTGCACGCCCCGCACCCGCTGCGGCGCAGCGTGCTCGCGGACATAGAGCAGCGCCACCACCATGCCGTGGCGGTCACGGCGGCCAGCCGGCTGCGCAGTCACAGCGACATCTCCGTCGCTTCCTCGTTGCACCACTACTTCGGCTACCACACCCTGCGCAGCGTGCCGGGCAGCATCTCCTGCGGATTCGTCAACGTGGGCCTCAGCGAGCACGCCCCTCGGCTGAACCGGATCCTCACGGTGCGGCCGCACGACGTGTTCTGTCTGAACGACTACCACGACGGCGACGTGCCCGAGGACGAACAGGACGCCGTCCTCGGCGCGTTCCTGCCCAGCTACTTCCCCGTGCCGAGCCAGTTCGAGACCGGGTCGGTGCGCAATCAGCGCGCACACGCCGGTTACCTGCCGGGGTGGCCGCTGTGACCACACCGCATTCCACCGTCGGGAGGAGCAACAGCGTGACCAGTCCCGCGTCCGTGCTGCAGATCGTGGCCCATCCGGACGACGACCTGTACTTCATGAACCCGGCCACGTTCCAAGGGCTGAAGGCCGGCACGCGCACCACCACGGTGTACCTGACCGCCGGTGACGCGCTCGGCAAGAACCCGAGGCCGTGGCAGACCGGGCCGGTCGTCGAGGACCGGGAGGCCTACGGCAAGGCACGGCAGAACGGGATCAAGGCCGCCTACGCCTTCATGACGCTCGGCGACCGCACGGCCGCGTGGAAGCCGGCCACGCTGTCCACGGCGGCCGGCGCGGTGGCCGAGGTGTACTCGCTCGCCGACGCCCCCTGGGTGACGCTGGTCTTCCTCAACATCCGGCAGCACGGCACACCGGAAGGCCCGGCCCGCAGCCTGCACGTCCTGTGGCGCGACGAGGTCGAGGCGGTGCCGACGCTCGTGCCCAGCGGCGGCCTGGTCCACGAGGCGTACCGGTACACGCGGACCGGACTCGTCCGGACGCTGGTGCAGATCATGGACCTGGTCCGCCCCACGCTGATCCGCACCATGGATCCGGACCCCGACCGGCTGGTGCACGACGAGAAGTTCCCCCAGCGCCACGACTACGGCGACCTGTCCGACCACTGCGACCACACGGCGGCGGCCCTGTTCTGCTGGGTGGCCCTGGACCACTACCAGGGACCGGGGGAGAACGGCACGTTCGCCGTGGAGGCGTACCGCGGCTACTACAACGAACGGTGGCCGCACAATCTCGGTCCGCAGGCCGTCTCCCTGAAGGAGTTCTTCCTCAACGTCTACGGAGCGGCGGACGGCCACGACTGCGGCGACCCGGCCGGCAGCGGCGACTACTCCGTCGGTCTCAACTCGCGGGGAACCGGCTGGCTTCAGAGCACCGCCCCGCGTTACCCGGTCGGTGCGCACTGGCTGCTTCCCGACCGCCGTGGCCGGCTGGCGGCCTTCACCGTGATCAACCAGCAGGCCGCGGTGTGGCTGGAGGCGGAGCCCGGGAGCGATCACTGGCGTGGACCGTTCTTCCTCGGTGGCGGTCCGCTCGCTCCGGGGCTGGCCGTCAGTCTCACTCCCGACGGCCGTTGGCAGATCTTCGCCGAGCGGCTGTCCCACCTGGCCGCGGACGACGGCCACGTCCGCGAGATCGTGCTGCTCGAACAGGCCGAGCGCGACGGGGCGTTCCCCGGCTGGATCACTCTGGGCAACCCCTCGGCGGGTGACGCGCGCCGAGACCGCCACCTCGGTGGCCCTGTGGTGACCCGCGACGGCCGGGGCCGACTGCATGTGTTCGTGCGCAACGCCGGCCAGGGCCTGCACAGCAGGGTTCAGGACGCCGACGGCACCTGGGGCGAGTGGCAGGACCTGCGTGGCTACGACCTCCAGGAGGGCATCGCCGCGCTGACCGCGCCCAACGGCAGGGTGGAGGTGTTCGGCGCCAGCCGCGAGGGCGTCTTCCACTGGGCCCAGGGCTCACTCGACGAACCGCTCACCCGGGCGCCCAGGTTCCGGCTGGCCACGGCCGCGGGCGCCGTGTCCGCCGTCGTCCAGCCGAGTGGGCAGGTCATGACCGTCTACCGGCAACCGGACTCGGGCCGTCTTCTGATGGCGCAGGAGGACGCACCGGGCGGCCGTTGGGCACAGCCCGCCAGCTCGATCGGCGGCCGCGGCGGGTACGGATCCGTCGCCCTCGCCGCAGGCCCGGTCCCCGAGGCCGGCACGCTGGTCGCCTGCCGCAGCGACCTCGGCGGGGTGGCCTATCGCTTCTTGCCGGGCGCCGACCAGCCCTGGCAGGAGTTGTCCGCGGCCGCTCTGGGCGGCACGGTCGTCGGCGCTCCTGCCGCGGCCTTCGATGCTCTGGGCCGTGCGACGATCGCGGTCGTCGGCGCGGACGGACGCCTGGCCGTCGCCCGTCAGGCGGCCCCGGGAGCTGTGGAGTTCGGGCCGTGGACGGTGGCGGGCTGAGCCGAGGGAGCGACGGACGCCGGTGAGCCGGCACCACGCGGAAGAGGGCCTCCACCGTCGGTGGAGGCCCTCTTCACATACCGGAGCGGTCAGGCGTCACGCCGGAACCGACGCGACCCCCGGCTCCAGGAACCGCTTCCCGTTCACCCGTTCCGACACGCCCTCCCGGTCCAGGTACGGCGTGATGCCGCCCAGGTGGAAGGGCCAGCCGGCGCCGGTGATCAGGCAGAGGTCGATGTCCTGGGCCTCGGCGACGACGCCCTCGGCGAGCATCAGGCCGATCTCCTGGGCCACCGCGTCCAGGACGCGGTCGCGGACCTGCTCCTCCGTCAGGACCGTGTCGCCCTGCTTGAGGAGCGCGGCGACCTCCGGGTCCAGCTCGGGCTTGCCGCTGTCGTAGACGTAGAAGCCGCGCTTGCCGGCCTCGACGACCGCCTTCAGGTTCGGGGAGACCGTGAAGCGCTCGGGGAAGGACCGGTTCAGGGTCTCCGAGACGTGCAGGCCGATGGCCGGGCCGACCAGCTCCAGGAGGACGAGGGGAGACATCGGCAGGCCGAGCGGCTCCACCGCCTTCTCCGCGACCTCGACGGGCGTGCCCTCGTCGATGACGTTCTGGATCTCGCCCATGAAGCGGGTCAGGATGCGGTTGACCACGAACGCCGGGGCGTCCTTGACCAGGACCGCGGTCTTCTTCAGCTTCTTGGCGACGCCGAACGCCGTGGCCAGCGCCGCGTCGTCCGTCTGCTCGCCGCGCACGATCTCCAGGAGCGGGAGGATCGCGACCGGGTTGAAGAAGTGGAAGCCGACGACCCGCTCGGGGTGCTTCAGCTTCGAGGCCATCTCCGAGACGGAGAGGGACGAGGTGTTCGTCGCCAGGATCGCGTGGGCCGGGGCGACCGCCTCGACCTCCGCGAACACCTTCTGCTTGACGCCCATCTCCTCGAAGACCGCTTCGATGATGAAGTCGGCGTCCGCGAAGCCCTCGGCCTTGTCCAGGACACCGGTCACCAGCGCCTTGAGACGGTTGGCCTTGTCCTGGTTGACACGGCCCTTGCCGAGCAGCTTGTCGATCTCGGCGTGGACGTAGCCCACACCCTTGTCGACGCGCTCCTGGTCGATGTCCGTGAGGACGACCGGGACCTCCAGGCGGCGCAGGAAGAGCAGCGCGAGCTGGGAGGCCATCAGGCCGGCGCCGACGACGCCCACCTTGGTGACCGGGCGGGCCAGCGACTTGTCCGGCGCACCCGCGGGGCGCTTGCCGCGCTTCTGCACCAGGTTGAAGGCGTAGATGCCGGAACGCAGCTCGCCGCCCATGATGAGGTCGGCCAGCGCCTGGTCCTCGGCGTCGAAGCCCTGCTGGAGGTCGCCGTTCTTGGCGGCGGCGATGATGTCCAGCGCGCGGTAGGCGGCCGGGGCCGCGCCGTGCACCTTGGAGTCGGCGATGAAGCGGCCGCGCGCGACGGCCTGGTCCCAGGCCTCCCCGCGGTCGATCGCCGGACGCTCGACGGCGATCTCGCCCTTGAGGACGGACGCGGTCCAGATCAGCGACTGCTCCAGGAAGTCCGCGCCCTCGAAGATCGCGTCCGCGATGCCGAGCTCGTAGACCTGCTCGCCCTTGAGCTGCTTGTTCTGGTTGAGGCTGTTCTCGATGATCACCGAGACGGCCTTGTCGGCGCCGATCAGGTTCGGCAGCAGCGTGCAGCCGCCCCAGCCGGGGACCAGACCGAGGAAGACCTCGGGGAGCGAGAACGCGGGGAGCGCCGCCGACACCGTGCGGTAGGTGCAGTGCAGGCCGATCTCCACGCCGCCGCCCATGGAGGCGCCGTTGTAGTACGCGAAGGACGGCACCGCGAGGTTCGCCAGGCGCTTGAGGACGTCGTGGCCGCCCTTGCCGATGGCCAGCGCGTCCTCGTGCCGCTTCAGCAGCTCGACGCCCTTGAGGTCGGCGCCGACCGCGAAGATGAACGGCTTGCCGGTGACGCCGACGCCGACGATGTCGCCGTCCGCGGCCTCCTTCTCGACCTGGCCGATCGCGGCGTCGATGTTCGCCAGCGACTGCGGGCCGAGCGTGGTCGGCTTGGTGTGGTCGTGACCGTTGTCCAGGGTGATCAGGGCGAAGCGCCCGGCGCCCAGGGGCAGGTCGAAGTGACGTACGTGCGCCTGCGTGACGACCTCGCCGGGGAACAGCTCGGCCGCACCCTTCAGCAGCTCTGCGGTGGTGCTCACTTGTCCCCCTCGAAGTGCGGGTTCTCCCAGATGACCGTCGCGCCCATGCCGAAGCCGACGCACATGGTGGTCAGGCCGTAGCGGACGTGCGGCTGCTCCTCGAACTGGCGGGCCAGCTGCGTCATCAGCCGGACGCCGGAGGAGGCGAGCGGGTGGCCGAAGGCGATGGCGCCGCCGTACTGGTTGACGCGGGCGTCGTCGTCGGCGATGCCGTAGTGCTCCAGGAACGCGAGGACCTGGACGGCGAAGGCCTCGTTGATCTCGAACAGGCCGATGTCGGAGATGGACAGGCCGGCCTGGGCCAGGGCCTTCTCCGTCGCCGGGATCGGGCCGTAGCCCATGACCTCGGGCTCGACGCCCGCGAAGGAGTAGGACACCAGGCGCATCTTGACCGGCAGGTCGTTCTCGCGTGCGAAGTCCTCGCTCGCGATGAGGGACGCGGTCGCGCCGTCGTTCAGACCGGCCGCGTTGCCCGCGGTGACCCGGCCGTGCACGCGGAACGGCGTCTTCAGGCCCGCCAGGTTCTCCAGCGTGGTGCCCGGACGCATCGGCTCGTCGGCGGTGACCAGGCCCCAGCCCGTCTCACCGGCCTCTTCGTTGGTGCGGCGCACCGAGACCGGCACCAGGTCGGCCTGGATCTGGCCGTTGGCGTACGCCTTGGCGGCCTTCTCCTGCGAGCGCACGGCGTACTCGTCGGCGCGCTGCTTGGTGATGCTCGGGTAGCGGTCGTGCAGGTTCTCGGCGGTCATGCCCATGAACAGGGCGGACTCGTCGACCAGCTTCTCGCTGACGAACCGCGGGTTCGGGTCGACGCCCTCGCCCATCGGGTGGCGGCCCATGTGCTCGACACCGCCCGCGATGGCGACGTCGTACGCGCCGAAGGCGACCGAGCCGGCCACCGAGGTGACGGCGGTCAGCGCGCCCGCGCACATGCGGTCGATCGAGTAGCCGGGGACCGAGGTCGGCAGGCCCGCGAGGATGCCGGCGGTGCGGCCGATGGTCAGACCCTGGTCACCGATCTGCGTGGTCGCGGCGACGGCGACCTCGTCGATCTTCTTGGGGTCGAGACCGGGGTTGCGGCGCAGCAGCTCCCGGATCGCCTTCACGACCAGGTCGTCGGCGCGGGTCTCGTGGTAGATGCCCTTCGGGCCCGCCTTGCCGAACGGGGTGCGGACGCCGTCGACGAAGACGACGTCCCTGACGGTACGAGGCACGATGGCTCTCCTCCAGGGTGCGGGATGGCACTGCTGCGGCACGCATGCACTGAGCGCGCGCTCAGGCCCATGCTACTTATGAGTAACGTAGCTGCCCAGTCCCCCCGGCCCAAGCGGCGAAGGTCACACCCGGAGGCCGGGCGGACATCACCCCTTCGGCCGCCCGAGGGGTGCCGCCGCCGCGCCTCCCGTCGCGCCTGTCAGGCCGGCTCCGCCTCCTGGTTCAGGGCCGTCACCAGGACCGGCGTCACCTGTTCCACCTGCCACGGCCGGGCGCCGTGGGAGGTGAGGGCCGCGGACACGGTCTCCCGGTCGGCCGGCTTCGGCGGCTCCCAGCAGACCCTGCGCACGGTGTCCGGAGTGATCAGGTTCTCCTGCGGCATGTTCAGCTGCTCGGCCAGTGCCGTCACCCCCGCCCGCGCCGCGGCCAGCCGGGCGGCGGCGGCCGGGTCCTTGTCGGCCCAGGCGCGCGGCGGCGGGGGACCGGTCACCGGCTGCCCGGGCTGCGGCAGCTGCGACTCCGTGAGGCCCTTGGCCCGGTCGACGGCGGCCTGCCACTGCTCCAGCTGCCGGCGGTTGACCCGTCCGAAGGCGCCGAGCGCCCCGAGCGCGTGCGCGTTGGGCGGCAGGGCGAGCGCGGCCTCCACGATGGCCGCGTCCCCGAGCACCTTGCCGGGGGAGACGTCCCGGCGCTGCGCGATCCGGTCCCGGGTCTGCCACAGCTCCCGGACGACGGCGAGCTGCCGGCGCCGGCGCACCTTGTGCATGCCGGACGTACGGCGCCACGGGTCCTTGCGGGGCTCGGCCGGCGGCGCCGAGGCGATCGCGTCGAACTCCTGCCGGGCCCACTCCAGCTTGCCCTGCCGGTCCAGCTCCTTCTCCAGCGAGTCGCGCAGGTCGACCAGGAGCTCGACGTCGAGGGCCGCGTAGCGCAGCCACGGCTCGGGCAGCGGGCGGGTCGACCAGTCGACGGCCGAGTGGCCCTTCTCCAGGACGAAGCCCAGCACGTTCTCGACCATCGCGCCGAGGCCGACCCGGGGGAACCCGGCGATCCGGCCGGCCAGCTCGGTGTCGAAGATGCGGGTGGGCACCATCCCTATCTCCCGCAGACACGGCAGGTCCTGGGTGGCGGCGTGCAGCACCCACTCGACGTCGGAGAGGGCCGCGCCCAGCTCCGACAGGTCGGGGCAGGCCACGGGGTCGATCAGCGCGGTGCCGGCGCCCTGGCGGCGCAGCTGCACCAGATAGGCGCGCTGGCCGTAGCGGTAGCCGGAGGCGCGCTCGGCGTCGACGGCGACGGGGCCGCTGCCGGCGGCGAAGGCGGCGGTCACCTCGGCGAGAGCGGCCGCGTCGGCGATCACCGGCGGTACGCCCTCGCGTGGTTCCAGCAAGGGGGTCGGCGCCTGACTCGCAGAAGATCCGGCGTCGTCCGGAGGGGCGCCTCCGGTGGTTCGCAGTGAACGGTCTGCTGCGGTTTCGTGGGCGTCGGTCACCGGTCAAGGGTATCGGTGTATGCGCGGAACCCGCCGACGGAACGTTCCGTCGGCGGGCTCCGGAGGGTCGTTATCCAGACAGGTCAGTGAAAGATCGGGCTCATGGGGGGAGGGGGAAGCGGTCGGGGAGCGGTCGGGGTCAGGGTCGGTCAGTGGATGATGCCGGTGCGCAGGGCCACCGCCACCATCCCGGCGCGGTCGCCCGTGCCGAGCTTGCGGGCGATGCGGGCCAGGTGGCTCTTGACGGTCAGGGCGGACAGGCCCATGGAGACGCCGATCGCCTTGTTGGACTGGCCCTCCGCGACCAGCCGGAGCACCTCGACCTCGCGGCCGGAGAGCTCGCGGTAGCCGCCCGGGTGGCTCGGGGCGCCCGGGGGGCGGCGGTGCAGTCGGGCGGCGGCGCCGCCGATGGGTGCGGCACCGGGCCGGGTGGGGAGCCCGATGTTGGTGCGGGTACCGGTGACGACGTAGCCCTTGACACCGCCGGCGAGGGCGTTGCGTACGGCGCCGATGTCGTCGGCGGCGGACAGGGCGAGCCCGTTGGGCCAGCCCGCGGCGCGGGTCTCGGACAGCAGGGTGAGGCCGGAGCCGTCGGGGAGATGGACGTCTGCGACGCAGATGTCGCGAGGGTTGCCGATGCGGGGACGAGCCTCCGCGACGGACGAGGCCTCGATGACGTCGCGCACACCGAGCGCCCACAGATGGCGGGTGACGGTGGAACGGACGCGCGGGTCGGCCACGACCACCATGGCGGTCGGCTTGTTCGGGCGGTAGGCGACCAGGCTTGCGGGCTGCTCGAGGAGAACGGACACCAGGCCTCCTGGGGTGCGGGACGGGGCCGGCTCCTGGGGGACGAAGCCGGGACGAACCGTGCTTTCAAGGTCACAGTCGTCTTCGGCACCGAACGCGTCCTCCTTTAGAGAATGATCACGATCTGGTGAGTAACAATCCGAGCAATTCGGACACGCGGTCGATCATTCGAAGATCGAACGGTTTCAATCTCTGTCGAGATCTTTGTCGATACGAGGCCGAAAGTGGCCGTATCGACAAAGTGACTGCCGTTCGGGCAGGCGTGGACAGGCCCCTCTCCGGGTGATCGGTCCTGATCGGTTCCTAGCGGGACTGCGGCCCGCGCCGCTGGGGCAGCGTGACGATCGACGCGTCGCCCGGACCGGCCGGCGGCAGACCCGCCACCTGGGCCAGCAGGTCGCACCACGAGGCCAGGTGGGAGGCGGTGTCCGGCACCCCGCCCAGGCCCTCGCGGGGCGTCCAGGACGCGCGGATCTCGATCTGCGAGGCGGGCGGACGCGCCGACAGCCCGCCGAAGTAGTGCGAGCCGGCCCGCGTGACGGTGCCGCTGGGCTCGCCGTAGGCCAGGCCGCGGCCCTGGAGGGCGCCCGTGAGCCAGGACCAGCACACCTCGGGCAGCAGCGGGTCCGCGGCCATCTCCGGCTCCAGCTCGGCCCGCACCAGGGTGACCAGCCGGAAGGTGCCCTGCCAGGCGTCGTGCCCGGCCGGATCGTGCAGCAGCACCAGACGCCCGTCGGCCAGATCCTCGTCGCCGTCGACGACCGCGGCCTCCAGCGCGTACGCGTACGGCGCGAGCCGCTGCGGCGCGCGCGTCGCCTCCACCTCGATCTGCGGCCGCAGCCGCGCGGTCTGGAGCGCGTCGACGGCGGCCGTGAACGGCGGCGGTGCCGCTCCGCCCGGTTGCCGCCCGCCCTCCTTGGTGCCCTTCGGTTCGTCCATTCCGCCAGCGTCGTCCGACAGTCGTCCCTGAGCCGCAGCCATGCGGGGAAGATTAAGCGGAACGGCGCCCCGGCGCAGGGAGGGACACCCGCGTGCGGGCGCGATGTCCGGATCACGTGGTACGGCGAGGGCGCGCCGGAGCCCCCGTGCGAGGGCCGCGCGCCCCGGCCCGGCATGCCCGCACCCGAGGGCGGGCGGTGTCCGCGGGTCGTGCGAGACTTGCCGCTGTGAGTGCCAACCAGAGCCCCGCGGGCAAGCAGCCGACCGCCACGTACGACTCCGCGTTCCTCAAGGCGTGCCGGCGTGAGCCGGTGCCGCACACGCCCGTGTGGTTCATGCGCCAGGCCGGCCGCTCACTGCCCGAGTACCTGAAGGTGCGCGAGGGCATCCCGATGCTCGAGTCCTGCATGCGGCCCGAGCTGGTCGCCGAGATCACCCTCCAGCCGGTGCGCCGGCACGGCGTGGACGCGGCGATCTACTTCAGCGACATCGTGGTCCCGCTCAAGGCCATCGGCATCGACCTCGACATCAAGCCGGGTGTCGGCCCGGTCGTCGAGAAGCCGGTCCGCACCCGCGAGGACCTGGCCCGGCTGCGCGACCTGACCCCCGAGGACGTCTCCTACGTCACCGAGGCGTACGGCCTGCTCACCCGCGAGCTCGGCGCCACCCCGCTGATCGGCTTCGCCGGCGCCCCGTTCACCCTCGCGAGCTACCTCGTGGAGGGCGGCCCGTCCCGCAACCACGAGCACACCAAGGCGCTCATGTACGGCGACCCCGGGCTGTGGGCCGACCTGCTGGACCGCCTCGCCGACATCACGGCCGCCTTTCTCACGGTGCAGATCGAGGCCGGCGCGAGCGCCGTCCAGCTCTTCGACTCCTGGGTCGGCGCCCTCTCTCCCGCCGACTACCGGCGCTTCGTGCAGCCCGCCTCCCGCAAGGTCTTCGACGCCGTCGCCGGGTACGGCGTGCCGCGCATCCACTTCGGCGTGGGCACCGGCGAGCTGCTCCACGACATGGGCGAGGCCGGCGCGGACGTCGTGGGCGTCGACTGGCGCGTCCCGCTGGACGAGGCCGCCCGCCGCGTCGGCCCCGGCAAGGCGCTCCAGGGGAACCTGGACCCCGCCGTCCTCTTCTCCTCCACCGAGGCGGTCGAGGCCAAGACCCGCGAGGTCCTCGACGCGGCGGCCGGTCTGGAGGGCCACGTCTTCAACCTCGGCCACGGCGTCCTGCCGACCACCGACCCGGACGCGCTGACCCGGCTCGTGGAGTACGTCCACACCCACACCGCCCGCTGACCCGTACGCACCACCCCGCGCGGCGCGCCGTGGTCAGCCGGCGGACAGCAGGGCGAAGACCTGGGCGGCGAGGAGCCCGCCGTAGAAGCAGACGGGAGTGGGCGAGAACGCCGCCTTCGCCGCTCCCGCGCGTTCCCGGCCGGGCTCCACGTCCATCGCGAACGGCTCCACCGCCACCTCCGGGCGCCGCACCCGGTCGTACAGGCGCCGGTACAGGCGCTCCCGGTACATGAAGTAGCCGTCGAGGAGCCAGAACGCCACGACCGGCGCGAGAGCGACCGCCGCGACGGCCCGGTCGTCGGCGCGCACGGCGAACGCGAGCAGCGCGCCGGTGACCGTCAGCGACCAGCCCTTGATCAGGAACGAGTTGTTGCCCATCCGGGCCACGACCATCTGGATCAGCTCCAGATGCTTGATCCGGCCTTCGTCCAGCACCGGGCCGTCCCCCGCCGTCATCGGTTCCCCCAAGCCGTCGACCAGTCCGACCCGGAGCATACCCACCGCCGTGGGAACGGCAGTTGACGCTCACGGCACGCGGGACGCCGTCCGGGGCGCCCGGGTGCCGCTACCAGCCCGGCCGGGCGCGTCTGCCGAACAGCAGTCCGCGCGGCTCCGGCGGGGGAGGGGTGCCGGGCCGCAGCGGCCAGGCGATCAGCATGCCGGCCAGGAAGCCGACGACATGGGCCACGTACGCCACGGTGCCCGCGTCGGAGACGGCCCCGCCGGACGAGTAGACCGCCTGGAGCACGAACCAGAAGCCCAGCACGATCCAGGCCGGCAGGCGCAGCGGCAGGAAGATCAGGAAGGGCACGAGGACCCAGACCCGGGCCTTCGGATACAGGACCAGATAGGCGCCCAGCACCCCGGCGATCGCGCCCGACGCGCCGAGCAGCGGGGCGGTCGAGTCCGCGTTCAGCAGGGCGAAGCCGTAGGTCGCCGCGTAGCCGCAGACGCCGTAGAACAGCAGGTAGCGCAGGTGACCCATGCGGTCCTCGACGTTGTTGCCGAAGATCCACAGGAAGAGCATGTTGCCCAGCAGGTGCAGCCAGCCGCCGTGCAGGAACATCGCCGTCAGGACGCTCAGCTCGGGCGACTTGCCGTAGTCCGGCGGGCCGATCACGCACCCCGGCCCCTGCGGGCCCACCCCCGTCGCGCCGGTCGGCACCAGCCGGGGCAGCCGGTGCTGGAGCAGCTCCTGGGGCACCGCCGCGTAGTGGTCCAGGAACGCCTGGAGGTGGCACATCTGCGCGAGACCGCCCCCGCCCGTCACGGAGCCGGTCATGCCGGGCGTGAACAGGAACACCAGGACGTTCGCGAGGATCAGGGCATACGTGACCCAGGGCGTACGGCGCGCCGGGTTCACGTCATGGACGGGGATGACCACGGGACACTACTGCCCGTCTGACGGACGGTGAATCGGCGCGGCCCCTGAACGCCCCCGTCCGTGGCCGCGTATGTCTCCTCAACCGCCCGCGGCCCGGGGAAGGCGGGACGCGGGGACGACGTGAGGATTCAGGCGATGGACGAACGGGTCACACCGGTTCCGGCGATGCACGCCCTGCCCGACGGCGAGGCCGAGGTCGCCCTCGTGCTGCGCCTGCCCTGGGAGGACGTCGCCCGGCTCGGTCAGGAGGCCGGGCGGCTGGCCGCGCAGCGGCAGCGGCCCGTGACACTGGACGAGGCGGTGAGCCACCGGCTGCGCTCCACCCGCGCCGCCGCGCACGCCAAGCCGGCCGGTGAGCAGCCGCCCGCCGTCACCGCCCCGGCGCCGGTCACGGCCCAGGCCGCCGTGACCGCCCCGGCGTCCGTGTCGTCCCTGCCCGCCCGGGCCCCGGCCGAGCAGGCGCGGCAGGCCATCGACCGGATCAACGGCACGGCGTAGGGCCGGCGGCGCGGACCGGCTCGACGGCACGAAGTGGCCCCGTCAGCGTCGCTCCTCCACCGCCCTCGCCGCCTTGCGGGCCGCCACCAGCACCGGGTCCCACACCGGGGAGAACGGCGGCGCGTACCCCAGGTCCAGGGCCGTCATCTGCTCCACCGTCATCCCGGCCGTGAGGGCCACCGCGGCGATGTCGACCCGTTTGCCCGCGCCCTCACGGCCGACGATCTGCACGCCGAGCAGCCGTCCCGTGCGCCGCTCGGCGAGCATCTTCACCGTCATGGGGGAGGCGTTCGGGTAGTACCCGGCCCGGCTGGTCGACTCGATCGTCACCGCCACGAACCGCAGCCCCGCCCGCAGCGCGTCCTTCTCCCGCAGCCCGGTCCGCGCGATCTCCAGGTCGCAGACCTTGCTGACCGCGGTGCCGACGACGCCCGGGAAGGTGGCGTAACCGCCGCCCGCGTTGGTGCCGATGACCTGCCCGTGCTTGTTGGCGTGCGTGCCCAGCGGAATGTGCCGCTCCTGCCCGGAGACCAGGTCCAGCACCTCCACGCAGTCGCCGCCGGCCCAGATGTTCTCGTGCCCGCGCACCCGCATCGCGAGGTCGGTCAGCAGTCCGCCGTGGGCGCCGAGCGGCAGACCGGCCCGGGCGGCGAGCGCGGTCTCGGGGCGAACGCCGATGCCGAGCACCACCACGTCCGCCGGGTACTCGGCGTCCTCGGTGGCCACCGCGCGGATCCGGCCGTCGTCGCCCGTCAGCAGCTTGGTGACCTCGGCGTCGTTCACCATGGTGACGCCGAGGCCCACCATGGCGTCGTGCACCATCCGGCCCATGTCCGGGTCGAGCGTGGACATCGGCTCCCGGCCGCGGTTGACGACCGTCACCTCGTAGCCGCGGTTGATGAGCGCCTCGGCCATCTCCACGCCGATGTACCCGGCGCCGACTACCACCGCGTGCCGCCCCCGCGTGCGGGTCAGCGTGTCGAGCAGCGCCTGCCCGTCGTCGAGGGTCTGCACCCCGTGCACGCCGGGCGCGTCGGCCCCCGGCATGTCGGGCCGGATCGGGCGGGCGCCGGTCGCGATCACGAGCTTGTCGTACGGCGTCCAGGTCTCCGCGCCCGAATCGAGGTCACGTGCGCGGACCCGCCCGCCGGCCACGTCGATCTCCGTCACCTCGGTGCGCATCCGCAGGTCGATGCCGCGCGCGCGGTGCTCCTCGGGTGTGCGGGCGACGAGGTCGTCCCGTTCGGTGACGTCGCCGCCGACCCAGTAGGGGATGCCGCACGCCGAGAACGAGCTGAAGTGGCCGCGTTCGAACGCGACGATCTCCAGCTCGTCCGGGCCCTTCAGCCGGCGTGCCTGCGACGCCGCGGACATGCCCGCGGCGTCACCGCCGACCACGACCAGCCGCTCGCGCCCACCACTCGTACCGCTCGCACCGCTCGTACCGCTCATGCTCATGCGAACACGCTACGTGGGCGCGGCATTTCAGTCCCGCTCGGCCGTCCCCCCGGTCGGCGTGTTCCCCGGCACCGGCGGGGCCGTCGGCAGCGGGCCCACCGCCGTCGCCACCGGCGCGGCGTCCGGGCGGCGGGGCCGCCGGGGCCGGACCACCCGCACCCACAGCAGCACGAGCAGCGCCGCCACCGCGGCGAACGGCAGGATCGCGCCGAACACGATCGCCACCCAGCGCAGCATCGACACGAACGCGTCCCAGCCGCCCGCCAGCGCGTCCGTGAACCCCGGGTCGTCGTCCTCGGCGACCGCCTTCTCCACCGGCGTCTCGGACAGGGAGAGGGTGATGGTGGCCAGGCCGGTGCGGTCCTTCAGGGACGCCTGCCGGGCGAGCAGCGCCTCCAGTTCGGCCTGACGGGAGCTCAGCTCGCTCTCCAGCGTCACCACGTCGCTCAGCGCGGTCGCGCGGTCCATCAGCTCGCGCACCCGGGCCACGCTGGCGCGCTGCGACGCGATGCGGCTCTGCACGTCCACGACCTGGTCGGTGACGTCCTCGGCCTTCGCGTCGCGCTCCACGAGCTTGCCGGCGCCCTCCAGTTCGGACAGGACGTCCTGGTACGCGTCGACGGGCACGCGCAGCACGAGGCGGGTCCGTTCGTGGCCGTCCTCGTCGCGCCGGGTGGTCTCGTCGCCGACGTAGCCGCCCGCGTTCTCGGCCGTGGTGCGGGCCGCGTCGAGCGCCTTGGGGACGTCCTTGACCTGGACCGTCAGGGAGGCGGTGCGGATGATGTGGCTCGCGGCGGACTTGGGCGGCGCGGTCGCCCGGGAGCGGTCCGCGTCCCCTTCCGCGCCCGCTCCCGCCGCGCCCTGTGCCCCGCTCGCCGGGGCGGCGGCCTTGACGTCGCTCGCGCCGCCGGAGTCGTCGCCGCCTGCACTGCATCCGGTGAGTGCGAGGGCCGCGGCCAGCAGGACGGCGGCCGCGGCCGGAACGGCTCGCAGGGAAGGTGGTGTACGCACAGGGCCCCCCGGGGACGGTGTCGACTGTTGCTCCTAGGACGTTCCGAGGGGCGCGGGGGACGGCGCGGAACGGTCCCGAAGAGGTCACGGTCCGGACTCGTGGGCGCCCGCCCGCCGCCCGGCCTGGCGGCCCCGCCGCCGGTGGGGTCTGAGAGGCTTGGGGCATGTGCGCAAGCGAGATCCCGGCGGGCCCGGCACCCGCGGACCCGGGGCACGTCGTCGTCGTCGGAGCCGGCATCGCCGGACTGGCCGCCGCCCACCGCCTGCTGGAGCGCGGGAGCCGCGTGACCGTGCTGGAGGCCTCGGACCGCGTCGGCGGCAAGCTGCTGCCCGGCGAGATCGCCGGGGTCCGCGTCGACCTCGGCGCCGAGTCGATGCTGGCCCGCCGCCCCGAGGCCGTCGGCCTCGCCCGCGCCGCCGGTCTCGCCGGCCGCCTCCAGCCGCCGGCCACCGCGTCGGCCTCCCTGTGGACCCGCGGCGCCCTGCGCCCCATGCCCAAGGGCCACGTCATGGGCGTCCCCGGCACCGCCGCCGCCCTGTCCGACGTGCTGTCACCCGAGGGCCTCGCCCGCATCGAGCGCGACGCCGACCTGCCCCGCACCGAGGTCGGCGAGGACGTGGCGGTCGGGGAGTACGTGGCCGCGCGCCTGGGCCGCGAGGTCGTCGACCGGCTCGTCGAGCCACTGCTGGGCGGGGTCTACGCGGGCGACGCGTACCGCATCTCGCTGCGCTCGGCCGTGCCGCAGCTCTTCGAGGCCGCCCGCACCCACCCCTCCCTCACGGAGGCGGTGCGCGCGATCCAGGGCCGCACGGCCACCTCACCGCAGAGCAGCCCGGTGTTCATGGGCATCGAGGGCGGCATCGGCACCCTCCCGCTCGCGGTCGCCGAGTCGGTGCGGGCACGCGGCGGCGAGATCGTCACCGGGGCGCCCGTCACGGAGCTGCACCGCACCGCCGCGGACGGCTGGCGGGTCGTCGCCGGCGAACGGGTGCTGCACGCGGACGCGGTCGTCGTCGCCGTCCCCGCGCCCGCCGCCGCCGGACTGCTGCGCGCCGAGGCGCCGGGCGCCGCCGCCGAACTGGCCGCCGTCGAGTACGCCTCGATGGCCCTGATCACCCTCGCCTACCGCCGCTCCGACGCCGCCGCGCTCCCCGAGGGCAGCGGCTTCCTCGTGCCGCCGGTCGACGGGCGCACCATCAAGGCGTCCACGTTCGCCTCCCGGAAGTGGGGCTGGATCGCCGACGAGGACCCGGACCTGGTCGTCCTGCGCACTTCGGTCGGGCGGTACGGCGAGACGGAGATCCTCGGCCGCGACGACGACGGCCTCGTCGCCGTGTCCCGGCACGACCTGAAGGAGGCCACCGGCCTGGCCGCCGCGCCGGTCGCCACCCGCGTCACCCGCTGGCAGGACGGCCTGCCGCAGTACCCCGTCGGCCACCACGCGCGCGTGGCCCGCGTCCGCGCCCAGGTCGCGAAGGTCCCCGGCCTCGCCGTGTGCGGCGCGGCCTACGACGGCGTCGGCATCCCGGCGAGCATCGCGAGCGCGTACGCGGCCGTCGACCAGCTCGGCGGGGACCCGCGCGGTGTGGAGCAGCTCACCGCCCACCCGGTGCAGAGCCTGCACGGCGGAGCGGGAGAATAGGGCCATGAGTGACGACGCCACCACCCCCGCAGCCGACCGGATCCCCAACAAGGGCAAGCTGGCCAAGGACCTCAACGAGGTCGTCCGCTACACCCTCTGGTCCGTCTTCCGACTCAAGGACGTGCTGCCCGAGGACCGCGCGGGCTGGGCCGACGAGGTCCAGGAGCTGTTCGACCAGCTCGCCGCGAAGGACGTGACGATCCGCGGCACGTACGACGTGT
Organism: Streptomyces sp. SID5910; assembly: GCF_009862125.1. Lineage (GTDB taxonomy): Bacteria > Actinomycetota > Actinomycetes > Streptomycetales > Streptomycetaceae > Streptomyces. The sequence goes on along the minus strand of NZ_WWHX01000027.1, from coordinate 488 downwards.
CCGGGCTGCGCGCCGACGCCGACCTCATGATCTGGTGGCACGCGGAGACCAGCGACCAGCTCCAGGAGGCGTACAACCTCTTCCGCCGCACCAGGCTGGGCCGCGCGCTCACGCCGGTCTGGTCGAACATGGCGCTGCACCGCCCCGCCGAGTTCAACCGCTCGCACATCCCGGCGTTCCTCGCCGACGAGACGCCGCGCAACTACGTCAGCGTCTACCCGTTCGTGCGCTCCTACGACTGGTACCTGCTGCCCGACGAGGACCGCCGCCGCATGCTCGCCGACCACGGCAAGATGGCCCGCGGCTACCCGGACGTGCGCGCCAACACGGTCGCCTCCTTCTCGCTCGGCGACTACGAGTGGCTGCTCGCCTTCGAGGCCGACGAGCTGGACCGCATCGTCGACCTCATGCGCCACCTGCGCGGCTCCGAGGCCCGCATGCACGTCCGCGAGGAGGTCCCGTTCTACACCGGGCGCCGCAAGGACATC
>NZ_WWHX01000282.1 GCF_009862125.1 Streptomyces sp. SID5910 | reverse complement strand
TTCGCCGCCGAGCAGCAGGGCCTGCGGCTCTCCCCCGGCTCCGGACGCCGGGGCGGTGGCGCCGGCGGCGCGGGCGAGTGAGTCGTGCAAGGTGTCCAGTTCGCCTGCGCGGCCGATGAACACGGGACTGACGGACCTGGTCTCCACGTGCCTGAGCATCGCACGGGGGTCCGACAGTGGGGCACCGGTTTTCGACAGGCGGACGGCGCCCGGAACGACGGCGGGGAGGGAGGCCGTGCGGCCTCCCTCCCCGGTCCGGGCGTTCACGCGACCCGGGCGAACCGGTGCCGGCGCAGCCAGGACGTATGGCTCTCCGCCGGGGCGGTGTCGTGGCGGGCGTCCCGGTGGGCGGCGCGACGGGCGCGGACGGCCTCGCGGGCCAGCCGGGCCTCGTCGGCCTGGCGGATCAGTTCGGCGGTGCGGAGCTGCTGGATCTCGTATTCGTACACGGTGTGTCCCTTGTTCGGAGGCCGGTTTCGCCATCGCTCTCTGCGATGCCTCAACCTTCGTCTCCCAGGGGGGTGGGCCACATCGGGTAAGTGCCGCATCTTCGGTGCCCGCGCGGGGCCTTAGACACGGGTGAGGGGTCTTAGGGCGTGCGCCGGGGGGCGCGCTGATGCCCTAAGACCCCTCAGGGGCCGCGGGGAGGTCAGCCCACGGACGGCACGGCCAGCAACACGTCGGTGTACTTGAGCACGGCGAGGAGCAGGCCGATCACACCCAGCGCGACACCGCCCCAGGAGACCGACTTGATCCACGCGGCCTGCGGCTTGCCGGGCGCGCCGAACGCGGGCCGGACCAGCACCACGACACCGACGATCAGCGCGACCAGGGCGAAGACGCCGCCCCACAGCGCCGTGGCCTGCCAGGCCTCGCCGTAGCCCTTGTCGAGCATGGTCTGGACCTTGGAGGACTGGCTCGTCTCCAGCTGCCCGAAGACCGACTGGCGGGCGGAGGCCACGGTGCCGACCCAGCTGCCGGTGAGCGACACGATGCCCAGCCCGGCGGACACCACGGCGCCGGCGCCCTGGCCGACCCCGGTCGGGCCGGCCTTCGCGGCGGCGCCGGTGTCGGTGTCGGTCTCGGCGTCGTTCTTGTCCACCGCGTGGTCGTCGGCCGCGGTGGCGTCACCGTCCGCGGCCGGGTTCTCGGCGGCCTCGGTCGCGGCCACCTCGTCCGCCTTCTCCAGGTCGGTCGTGCCGGCGGTCTCGTCCACTGTGTTCGTTCCCATGCCTCGCACCGTACGGACGCTCTCTGAGAGGTCCCTTAATGATCGCTGTGAGCGTCCCGCGCGCGTGCCGCACGCCACTCGGGTGCCAGCACCGCCCACACCTCCATGTCCTGACGTGCGCCCCGGTAGGGGAAGCTCTCGCGCAGCACGCCCTCGCGCGTCAGGCCGAGCCGCCGGGCGGCGTTGACGCTGGGGGTGTTCGCGGACGACGCGTGCCACTCCACGCGGTGCATGCCGCGCTCGTCGAACGCCCAGTCGATCAGGACGCGGGCGCCGCGGCTGACGAGGCCCCGGCCGGTGCCGGCGGGCTCCAGCCAGCAGCCGATCTCGCAGACGCCGGTGACCGCGTCGAAGACCCGGAAGAGCAGGCCGCCGACGAGCTTGTCGTCCAGCCACAGCCCGTGCAGGAAGCCGCTGTCGGCGGCGTGCCGGTCGGCGTAGGACTGGAGCAGTTCCCGGGCAGAGTCCACGTCGGTGGCCTTCGCTCCGAAGGGGATGTGCTCGGTGATGAAGTCCCGGCCCCGGTCCAGGTGGGCCAGGAACTCCTCGGCGTGCCAGGTCTCCAGGGGGCGCAGTTCGGCGCCGTCGTCACCCAGTGATATCGCGTACATCGCGCTGCCGTTCCTCCTCCGCGAGGACGTCCGCCACTTCGGCGTCCGTCGCCGCGGCCAGCCTCTCATGGGCGGCACGGCACTCGGGCGGTTCGATGCTGAGGCGGGGCAGCCAGGCGTCCAGCCGGCGCGGCAGCCACCAGTTGGCCTTGCCGAGCAGGTGCATCAGGGCGGGCACCAGGAGCGTGCGGAGCACGAAGGCGTCCAGGGCGACGGCGGCGGCGAGCGCGATGCCGAACATGGCGATCACCCGGTCGCCGCTGAGCACGAAGGCGAGGAACACCGAGATCATGATGACGGCGGCGGAGTTGATCACCCGGCTGGTCTCGGCGAGGCCGACGCGGACGGCCCGCCGGTTGTCGCCGGTCTCCAGCCACTCCTCGTACATGCGGCTGACCAGGAAGACCTGGTAGTCCATGGAGAGCCCGAACAGCACCGACACCATGATCACGGGCAGGAAGGGCTCGATCGGGCCCGCGCTGCCGAGGCCGAGCAGTTCGCTGCCCCAGCCCCACTGGAAGATCGCGACGACGATGCCGAAGGAGGCGGCCACGGCGGCCACGTTCATCGCCGCGGCCTTGAGCGGGATGCCGACGGAGCGGAAGGCCAGCAGGAGCAGCAGGCAGCCGAGGCCCACGACGACGCCGACGAACAGGGGCAGCTTGCCGACGATGACCCCGGCGAAGTCGTCGTAGCCCGCCGTCACCCCGCCGACGTGGACGTCCAGCGAGGTGCCGGTCTCGGCGCGCGGCAGCACCTCGGAGCGCAGCCGCTCGACGAGGTCGCTGGTCGTCCGGGACTGGGGGGCCGACTCGGGCACGACGGCGAGGTAGGCGGTGTCGCCACCGGAGTTGTACGTCACCGGTGTCACCGAGGAGACCCCCTCGGCGGTGCGCAGGGAGGCGTCCAGGTTGTCCAGGGCGAGCCGGTCCTCGGCGCCGCTCACCTTGGTGACCAGGGTGAGGGGGCCGTTCACGCCGGGTCCGAAGCCGTCGGCGAGCAGGTCGTAGGCCTGGCGGGTGGTCGTGCCGCGGGGGTCGTTGCCCTGGTCGGAGGTGCCGAGGCGCAGTCCGAGGGTGGGCAGGGCGAGGACGGTGACGACGATCAGCGCGAGGACGCCGAGCAGCTTGGGGTGGCGCTCGACGAACGCCGACCAGCGGGCGGCGAGCCCGGTCGGCAGCTCGGGTTCGGGCCCGTGCTCGGCGAGTCTGCGCCGTTCGCGTCGGTTCAGCGCGCGCGGGCCGATGTACGACAGCAGGGCCGGCAGCAGCGTCACCGAGGCGGCGACGGTGAGCACGACGGTCAGCGAGGCGGCGATGGCCACGCCGTTGAGGAAGCTGAGCCGGAGGATCAGCATGCCGAGCAGGGCGATGCACACGGTGGCGCCCGCGAAGACGACCGCGCGTCCCGTGGTCGCGACGGCACGGGTGGCGGCCTCGGTGACGGACAGGCCGCGCTTCAGTCCGCGGCGGTGCCGGGTGACGATGAACAGGGCGTAGTCGATGCCCACGCCGAGCCCGATGAGGGTGCCCAGCATGGGCGCGAAGTCGGCGACGGTCATCACGTGGCCGAGGAGGGTGATGCCCGCGTAGGCGGTGCCGACGGAGACCAGTGCCGTGGCGATGGGCAGCAGGGAGGCGGCGAGGGATCCGAAGGCGAGGAACAGCACGACCGCGGCGACGGCCACGCCGACGACCTCGGCGAGGTGGCCGCCGGAGGATTCGGTGAGCGCGACGGCGCTGCCGCCCAGTTCGACCCGGAGGCCGTCGCTCTCGGCGTCCCCGGCGGTGTCGACGACGGCGCGGGCCTGGGCCGGGTCGATGTCCTGGGCGGGGGCGGCGAAGGTGACGGTGGCGTACGCGGTGCGGGCGTTCTCGCTGATCAGGTCCGAGTCGGGGTCGTCGTACGGGTTGGTCACCGAGGCGACGCCGGGCAGCTCGGCGATGCGGTCCAGTGTGCGGGTCATGGTCTGTTCGACGTCGGCCGCGCGGACCGTCCCGGACGTGGTGTGCCAGACGATCGTGTCGCTGTCGCCGGCGAGTTGGGGGAAGCCGGACGCGAGCAGCCGGGAGGCACGGTCGGAGTCGGTGCCGGGCACGCCGTAGTCGTTGGAGTAGGCGGAGCCGGAGACGACCGCGGCCGTGGCGACCCCGCCGAGGGCGAGGAGCCAGAGCAGGACGGCGACGAGGCGGCGTTGGACACACCAGCGTGCGAGGGCTGCCACGAACGTGCTCCCAGGTGTCTGATTGTGGATCTTTGCCCGGGAACCGTCGTTCATGGTGTGAACAGCCCGCAAAGAACGCATGAGCAATGCGAAGCCACTCTTGCAGCCGGACGTGATCATTTGCGGACTTCGTGGCCTTATTCACAAGACCGGGAGACGGTTGCCCGTGCAATCAGGTGAAGCACGCCGAGGGGGACGCACCGTGACCGGTGCGTCCCCCGAGGCGGTGAGAGGCGGCGTCAGCCTTCGACGCCCAGCTTCTGAAGGATCAGCTCCTTGACGCGGGCCGCGTCGGCCTGGCCCCGGGTCGCCTTCATGACCGCGCCGACCAGGGCGCCGGCCGCGGCCACCTTGCCGCCGCGGATCTTGTCGGCGACGCCCGGGTTGCCGGCGATGGCCTCGTCGACGGCGGCGGTCAGCGCGCCCTCGTCGGAGACGACCTTCAGGCCCCGCTTGTCGACGACCTCGTCCGGCGTGCCCTCGCCGGCGAGGACGCCCTCGATGACCTGGCGGGCCAGCTTGTCGTTCAGGTCGCCCTTCGTGACCAGCTCGGTCACCCGGGCCACCTGCTGCGGCGTGATCGCCAGCTCGTCCAGCGACTTCTGGGACTCGTTGGCGCTGCGGGCCAGCTCGCCCATCCACCACTTGCGGGCGGAGGCCGCGTCGGCCCCGGCGTCGATCGTGGCGACGATCGGGTCCAGCGCGCCGGCGTTGAGGATGGCCTGCATCTCGGTGCCGGAGATCCCCCACTCCTCGCGGAGCCGGTTGCGGCGCACGAGCGGCAGCTCGGGCAGGGCGGAGCGGATCTCCTCGACCCACTCGCGCGAGGGCGCCACGGGCACCAGGTCGGGCTCCGGGAAGTACCGGTAGTCCTCGGCCTCCTCCTTCACGCGGCCCGAGGTCGTGGACCCGGTGTCCTCGTGGAAGTGGCGGGTCTCCTGGATGATCGTGCCGCCGTCGTTCAGCACGGCGGCGTGGCGCTGGATCTCGAAGCGGGCGGCGCGCTCGACGGAGCGCAGCGAGTTGACGTTCTTGGTCTCGCTGCGGGTGCCGAACTTCTCGCGGCCGTGCGGACGCAGCGACAGGTTGACGTCGCAGCGCATCTGGCCCATCTCCATGCGCGCCTCGGACACGCCGAGGGCGCGGATGACCTCGCGCAGCTCGCGGACGTAGGCCCGCGCGACCTCGGGGGCGCGCTCGCCCGCTCCCTCGATCGGCTTGGTGACGATCTCGATGAGCGGGATGCCGGCGCGGTTGTAGTCCAGCAGGGAGTGGGACGCGCCGTGGATACGGCCGGTGGCGCCGCCGACGTGCGTCGACTTGCCGGTGTCCTCCTCCATGTGGGCGCGCTCGATCTGGACGCGGAAGGTCTCCCCGTCCTCCAGCTGCACGTCGAGGTAGCCGTCGAAGGCAATCGGCTCGTCGTACTGGGAGGTCTGGAAGTTCTTCGGCATGTCCGGATAGAAGTAGTTCTTCCGGGCGAAACGGCACCACTCGGCGATCGAGCAGTTCAGCGCGAGGCCGATCTTGATCGCGGACTCGACGCCGGTCGCGTTGACGACCGGGAGCGCGCCGGGCATGCCGAGGCAGACCGGGCAGGTCTGGGTGTTCGGGTCGGCGCCGAGCGCCGTCGAACAGCCGCAGAACATCTTGGTCTTGGTGCCGAGTTCGACATGGACCTCAAGGCCCATGACGGGGTCGTACGACGCGAGTGCGTCCTCGTACGACACCAGGTCGGTCGTGGTGGTCACGGTGAAACTTCCCTCTCAGCCCAGCAGGACGTCGTCGTCGCCCAGCCGCTTCAGCTCGCGGTAGAGGATGGCGAGGCCGGTGACGATGGCGGCGGCGGACACGGCGGCGTCGACCAGACGGAGCGTGTCGCTCTCGGTGCGGGCGAGCTTCGCCTGCTTGGCGACGCTGACCGCGCCGAACGCGGTGGTGGCCATGGACAGGTACAGGCCGGACTTGGACTTCTTGAATCCCTTGGCCTTCGACAGTGCCTTGCTCACAGCGACGGAGCCTCCTCGATCAGCGGGTGGCCCCACTTTTCCACGAAGGCGGCCTCGACGGCGGCGCCGACCTTGTAGAGCCGGTCGTCCTTCATGGCGGGGGCGATGATCTGAAGTCCCACCGGCAGGTTGTCCTCGGGGGCGAGGCCGCAGGGCAGCGACATGGCCGCGTTGCCCGCCAGGTTGGTGGGGATGGTGCACAGGTCGGCCAGGTACATCGCCACCGGGTCGTCGGCGCGCTCGCCGATCGCGAAGGCGGTGGTCGGGGTCGTCGGGGAGACGATCACGTCGACCTGCTCGAACGCCTTCTCGAAGTCCCGCGTGATGAGGGTGCGGACCTTCTGGGCGCTGCCGTAGTACGCGTCGTAGTAGCCGGAGCTCAGGGCGTACGTGCCGAGCATGATGCGGCGCTTGACCTCGGGGCCGAAGCCGGCCTCGCGGGTCAGGGAGGTGACCGCCTCGGCGGAGTGCGTGCCGTCGTCGCCGGTCCGCAGGCCGTAGCGCAGGCCGTCGAAGCGGGCGAGGTTGGAGGAGCACTCGGAGGGCGCGATCAGGTAGTACGCGGAGAGCGCGAGGTCGAAGGACGGGCAGTCCAGCTCGACGATCTCGGCGCCCAGTTCCTTCAGCAGCTCGACGGACTCGTCGAAGCGCTGGATGACGCCGGCCTGGTAGCCCTCGCCGCGGAACTGCTTGACGACGCCGACGCGCATGCCCTCGACGCTGCCGCTCAGGGCGGCCTCGACGACGGCGGGGACCGGGGCGTCGATGGAGGTCGAGTCCATCGGGTCGTGCCCGGCGATCACCTCGTGCAGCAGGGCCGCGTCCAGGACCGTGCGGGCGCAGGGGCCGCCCTGGTCGAGGGAGGAGGAGAAGGCCACCATGCCGTAGCGGGAGACGCCGCCGTACGTCGGCTTGACGCCGACCGTGCCGGTGACGGCCGCGGGCTGGCGGATGGAGCCGCCGGTGTCGGTGCCGATGGCGAGCGGGGCCTGGAAGGCGGCGAGGGCCGCGGAGGAGCCGCCGCCGGAGCCGCCGGGGATCTTGGTGAGGTCCCAGGGGTTGCCGGTCGGGCCGTACGCGCTGTTCTCGGTGGAGGACCCCATGGCGAACTCGTCCATGTTGGTCTTGCCGAGGATGACGACGTCGGCGGCCTTGAGCCGCTTGGTGACGGTCGCGTCGTACGGCGGGATCCAGCCCTCCAGGATCTTCGAGCCGACGGTCGTGGGCACGCCCTCGGTGGTGAAGATGTCCTTGAGCGCCAGCGGGACGCCGGCCAGCGGGCCGAGCTTCTCGCCGCGCTCGCGCTTGGCGTCCACGGCACGGGCCTGGGCGAGGGCGCCCTCGCGGTCGACGTGCAGGAAGGCGTGCACCTTCTCGTCGACGGCCTCGATGCGGGCCAGGTGGGCCTCGGTGACCTCGACCGCGGTCAGCTCGCCGGAGGCGATCTTCGCGGCGATCTCGGCCGCGGTGAGCTTGATGATGTCGCTCATGGCGGTTACTCCTCCCCCAGGATCTGCGGCACCTTGAAACGCTGCTGCTCCTGGGCCGGGGCGCCGGAGAGCGCCTGCTCGGGCGTGAGCGACGGACGGACCTCGTCCGCGCGCATGACGTTCGTCAGCGGCAGCGGGTGAGAGGTCGGCGGTACGTCTTGGTCGGCGACCTCGCTGACGCGGGCGACCGCGCCGATGATGTCGTCCAGCTGTCCCGCGAAGTGCTCGAGCTCTTCGGGCTTCAGCTCCAGACGCGCCAGCCGGGCGAGGTGGGCGACCTCCTCGCGCGTGATGCCAGGCATGCAGCGTTCCTCTGGGGTGAGTGCGTGTGTTTCGGGCCGATCGGTTCGGGCCCAATCCTATGGGGCCGCGCCGGGTGGCCGTTAAACGGTTTCCCCCGGTGCCGCCGGGCGCCGCCGCGTGTCCCAGGCGGCGCTGCTCAGGAAGTGGTTGTCGTAGAGGTCCTGGACCTCCAGGAGGCTCTCCCTGGTGACCTCGCCGAGGGCGACGCGCTGGAGGTGGCGGAAGTACTCGAAGCGTTCGACGCCCGGCGTGAGCACGATGAGCAGGTCGGCGTCGGCCCCGGGCACGGCGGCGAAGGCGTGCGGCTTGCCGGGCGGGACGACGACGAGGTCGCCGGGGCCCGCGGTGACGACGTCGTCGCCCGAGAGGATGTCGGCGGCGCCGTCGAGCAGGAAGAACATCTCGGCGGAGTTGTCGTGCCAGTGCGGGGTGGCGCCGGCGGCGCCGTCGGTGAGGGTGACGCGCTGGGTGGACAGGGCGCCGCCGGTCGCGCTGCTGTCGGCCAGCAGGCGCACGGTGGTGGGCGCGCGGCCGACGACCTCGGCGTCGGCGGCGCGGACGATCACGGACTCGTCGGACTTCGGAACGAACAGCGACATGGGTGGACCTCCTGCTGACGGCGGACGGGTTTCGGGTTCCGGGTTCCGGGCGGGGGCGCGTTCAGACCAGGAAGAGCAGGGCCGCGCCGATCAGCACCACGACGGCGGTGGCGAAGTGGATGCCGAAGGCCGTGGCCCTGGTGCCCCCGTTGCGCAGCACTATCAGCGTGTCGGCGAGCGGCACAAGGGCCACGACGAGCAGGAACCACGCCTCGGCGGTGGCACCGGCGAAGGCCAGCAGCGCCAGGCCGACGAGGCCGAAGGTGCCGTCCCGTACGCCCTTGATCGCGAGGTAGGCGCCGGCGTCGCCCTTGGGGTCGGCCGGCACCCCGTAGCCGGTGGCGGCGGGGCCGGGCTGGAACAGGAAGCGGTATCCGAGGAACACGCAGAACAGGTTGAGCACGATGGCCAGGGGGCAAGGAAGGCTGGGGCAAGGAAGCGATCACGACCCTGATGCGCGGTGGCCGCCCCCGGCGCGGCGCCGGGGGCGGCCGGGTCAGTCGTCCGTCGCCGCCACCGGCAGGGCCGCCGCGGGGCGGACCCAGCCCCGCGTGCCGCGAGCCCGGAGCCAGGCCGTGGTCTCCTCGGGCGGCATCGCCGCCGCCACCAGCCAGCCCTGTACGGCGTCGCAGCCCAGGTCGCGCAGGCGCTCCCAGGTCTCGTCGTCCTCGACGCCCTCGGCGACGACCAGCAGGCCGAGGGAGTGCGCGAGGTCGACGGTGCAGCGCACGATCTCGGCGTCCTCGGTGTCGACCGCCAGCCGGGCCACGAACGACCGGTCGATCTTGAGCTCGCTGACCGGGAGCCGGCGCAGGTGCACGAGCGAGGAGTAGCCGGTGCCGAAGTCGTCCAGGGACATCTTCACGCCGTGCGCGGTCAGCCCGGCGAGGGTGTCGGCGGCACGCTGCGGGTCCTCCAGCAGGACGTGCTCCGTGATCTCCAGCTGGAGCGCCCCCGCCGGGACACCGTGCCGGGCCAGCCGCGCGGCGACCGAGCCGGCGAAGCCCGGGGTGTGGACGTCGCGCGGGGAGACGTTGACCGCGACCGGCACGAACAGGCCCTGGGCGCGCCACCGGGCGACCTGTCCGAGCGCCGTCTCCAGCACGTACTCCGTCAGATGGGGCATCAGCCCGGAGGACTCGGCGATCGCGATGAACTCGTCGGGCGGCACGCTGCCGCGCTCGGGGTGCACCCAGCGCACCAGGGCCTCCAGGCCGGCCACCTGCCCGTCGAAGCGGACCTTGGGCTGGTAGTGCAGCCGCACCTCGTGGGCGTCCAGGGCCCGGCGCAGATCGCCCAGCAGCCCCAGCCGGTCCGGGGTGTTGGAGTCCCGCTTGGACTCGTAGACCTCGACGCCCGTGCGGTCCCGCTTCGCCTGGTACATCGCCACGTCCGCCCGGCGCAGCAGCCCTTCGGCGTCCAGCGCGTGGTCGGGGAAGACGGCGACCCCGGCGCTGGCCTCCAGGACGAGGGTGAGCCCGTCCAGGTCGAGCGGTGAGCTGAGCGCGGCGACGAGTCCCCGGGCGACCCGGGTCGCCGAGGTGGTGGAGTCGGCGACCGGCAGCAGGACGGCGAACTCGTCGCCGCCCAGCCGCGCGGCCTCCGCCCCGCGCGGCAGTGCCAGCCGCAGCCGGTCGGCGGTCTGCAACAGCAGCCGGTCACCGGCGAGATGTCCGAGAGTGTCGTTGACCGACCGGAAACGGTCCAGGTCGATCAGCATCAGGGCGGCGCGGACGCCGACCCGTTCGGCGTCGTCCAGCGCGCTCCAGGTCCGCTCCAGCAGCCACTGCCGGTTGGGCAGTCCGGTCAGCGGGTCCCGCAGCTGCTCCTCGGCCCGGGCGCGGGCGATCCACAGCGTGGAGTCGAGGGCGATCAGCGGGATGGAGAACAGCGGCAGCAGCAGCGGCTTGGCGACGGCGACCACGCAGACCAGCGGCGCGATCCCCAGCAGCGCGACGGCCACCAGGCCGTGCCGGACCAGGGCGGTGCGGGCGACGGTGGGCAGTCCGGCGCGCGGGCTGTGCAGATACCACAGCAGGGCGCGGGTGACGGCTAGGTAGGCGACGGCGACCAGCACCACCTTGGGGGCCGCGTACACCCCCCACGTGTCCGGGTCCCAGGGGTGCTCCACGGACGGTACGGAGCCGCAGACCCCCAGCAGCAGCGCCCCCGCGGCGATGCCGAGGATGTCCACCGCGCCGTGCAGGACGCCCTGCCGCCAGCGGCCCCGGCGGGCCACGCCGACCAGGACGACGACGGTGAGGCTGACCATGCCGGCCGGAACCCACCCGTAGAGCAGCAGGACGGCGAGGGTGAGGGCCGCGCCCGAGCCGGTGCCGCCCCACCAGCGGGAGCGGCCGAGCATGACCAGGTGGCCGACGACGATGCCGGCCAGCACGGCGAGGGACCAGCCGGCGGTGCCGGACGGGAAGAGGGCGTGGCCCTCGGCGAACGCCCGGTAGAAACCGGCGCCCAGGACGAGCCCGGCGGCGGCCACGACCGCCATGGGCAACGCGGGCCAGGACGGGTGCCGTTCGGTGTCGGCGCCGGACATCGCGGACGGGCCGGCGGCCGGCGGCGCGGTGCCCGGGGCGTCCGCGGCGGGGTGCCGTGCGCCACCTCCGCGCTGCCCGAGCCACCGGCTCACGTGCCACGTCCCCACCAGGTGACGCAGGCGCAGCCGTGAGCCCGCGGCGGCGCTCTCGGTCGGTTCCATTCCCGTCCCTCTCACAGCCGGCGGTGCCCACGCCACGCGGCCCTGCGCCCGACAACCCTCAACGGCTCCGCGTTGGAGAACCCTTCCCCCTGTTCCTTGGGGCAGGGGGATGCCCCCGACCGCGGCTGGGCACGGCAGGCGCACCCCTCAACAGTAGGCCGCGGAAGGCTTCCAGGGGCACCGGTCGTCGACGGTTGCCCGAATGCGACCCGGCCACCCGTATGCATCTGGTATGCGCCGATCGGGTGGCCTTCAACCGCTATTCCTCGGCCGAAAGCGCGACGCCGGTGGCCGCTTCGGGCCCTTCCGTGAGCAGGACGGCGAAACCGTCCTCGTCCAGGACGGGCACCTTGAGTTGCATCGCCTTGTCGTACTTGGACCCGGGGTTGTCGCCGACCACCACGAACGACGTCTTCTTGGACACCGATCCGGTCACCTTGGCGCCCCGGCTCTGAAGGGCGTCCTTGGCCCCGTCGCGCGTGTGGTTCTCCAGGGTGCCGGTGACGACGACGGTGAGGCCTTCCAGCGGGCGCGGGCCCTCGTCCTCGCCGGTCGACTGCTCCTCCAGCGGGACTCCGGCCGCCTTCCACTTGCGGACGATCTCGCGGTGCCAGTCCTCGGCGAACCACTCCTTGAGGGAGGCGGCGATGATGGGACCGACGCCGTCCGTATTGGCCAGCTCCTCCTCGGTGGCCTGCTCGATGCGGTCGACGGAGCGGAACTGGCGGGCGAGTTCCTGGGCGGCGACCGGGCCGACGTGCCGGATGGAGAGGCCGTTGAGGAAGCGGGCGAGCGGCCGGTTCTTGGCCTCCTCGATGTGCTGGAGCAGCGCGAGGGTGTTCTTCTTCGGCTCGCCCTTCTGGTTGGCGAAGACCGTGACGATCTTCTCCTCGCCGGTCTTGGGGTCGCGTTTGGGCAGCCCGCTGTCCGGGTCGAGGACGTACGCCTTGATGGGCAGCAGCTTCTCGACGGTGAGGTCGAAGAGGTCGCCCTCGTCGACGAGCGGCGGCTCGGCCGGCTCCAGCGGCCGGGTGAGCGCGGCCGCGACGACGCCGCCGAAGTGCTCGATGTCCAGGCACTGCCGGCCGGCGAGGTAGGCGACGCGCTCGCGCAGCTGGGCCGGGCAGGTGCGGGCGTTGGGGCAGCGGAGGTCGATGTCGCCCTCCTTCATGGCCTTCAGCGGCGTCCCGCACTCGGGGCACGCGGCCGGCATGACGAACTCCCGCTCGCTGCCGTCCCGCAGGTCGGCGACGGGGCCGAGGATCTCGGGGATCACGTCACCGGCCTTGCGCAGCACCACCGTGTCGCCGATGAGGACGCCCTTGGCCTTGACGACCTCCTGGTTGTGCAGGGTGGCGAACTCCACCTCGCTGCCGGCCACGGTGACCGGCTCGACCTGCGCGTACGGCGTGACGCGTCCGGTGCGGCCGACGCCCACCTTGATGTCGATGAGCTTGGTGTTGACCTCCTCGGGCGCGTACTTGTAGGCGATGGCCCAGCGCGGGGCGCGCGCGGTGGAGCCGAGGCGGCCCTGGAGGCGGATCTCGTCGAGCTTGACGACGACGCCGTCGATCTCGTGCGCCACGGAGTGCCGGTTCTCGCCGTAGTACGCGATGAACTCCCGTACGCCGTCGAGGCCGTCGACCACCCTGTTGTGCGGGGAGGTGGGCAGGCCCCAGGTGGCCAGCAGGTCGTACGCCTGGGAGAGGCGGGTCATGCCCGTGTAGCCCTCCAGGGCGCCGATGCCGTGGACGACCATGTGCAGCGGCCGGGAGGCGGTGACGCGCGGGTCCTTCTGGCGCAGTGAACCGGCCGCCGCGTTGCGCGGGTTGGCGAAGGGCTTGTCGCCGGCCTCGACCAGCCGCGCGTTGAGCTCCTGGAACTTGTCCATCGGGAAGTAGACCTCGCCGCGGATCTCCACGAGGTCGGGGACCTCGTCGCCCGTGAGGCGCTCGGGGATCTCGGCGATGGTGCGGACGTTGGGCGTGATGTCCTCGCCGGTGCGGCCGTCGCCGCGGGTGGCCGCGCGGACCAGGCGGCCGCGCTCGTAGGTCAGGTTGACGGCGAGTCCGTCGACCTTCAGCTCGCACAGGAAGTGGTACTTCTGCTCGCCCAGCTCCTTGGCGATGCGCTCGGTCCAGGCGGCGAGCTCGTCGTCGTTGAAGGTGTTGTCGAGGGAGAGCATGCGCGAGCGGTGCTCGACGGCCGTGAACTCCGTCTCGTAGGAACCGGAGACCTTCTGGGTCGGCGAGTCCGGGGTGCGCAGCTCCGGATGCTCCTCCTCCAGCGCCTCCAGGGAACGCAGCAGCCGGTCGAACTCCGCGTCGCTGACGACGGGGGCGTCCTTCACGTAGTACCGGAAGCGGTGCTCCTCGATCTGCTCAGCGAGCTGCACGTGCTTCTCGCGCGCCTCGGCGGGCACGCTCGTCGTCTCCGCCTGCTTGTCGCCGGCCACCGTGTCGTCCTCCCGTTACTCTGGGTTGTCCGCGAGGGATCTCGCCGCCCGGACGCAGTGGGCGAGCGCGCGGCGGGCGTACTCGGGGGACGCGCCCGCGAGTCCGCACGACGGGGTGACGGTGACCGCCTCCGGGAGAAGCCCCGGATGCAGCCCCAGCCTGCGCCACAGCGTCCTGACACCCATGACGCTACCGGCAGGGTCTGACAATGGGCCGTCCGTCCCCGGCACGACACCGGCGAACAGCCGGGTGCCGCCCTCCACCGCCTCACCGATCGCGTCGTCGTCACGCTCGGTGAGGAGGGAGAAGTCGAAGGAGATGCCCGCGACGCCGGCCCGGCGCAGCAGGGCGAACGGGACGTCGGGCGCGCAGGAGTGGACGACGACGGGTCCCTCGCCGTGCACGCCGGCGGTGCCCCGGAGGGTCGCCTCCACGGCCTGCCGGTCCACGGCCCGGTGCGTGCGGTAGCCGCTGGCGGTGCGGATCTGTCCGCGCAGCACGGCGGTGAGGGAGGGCTCGTCGAGCTGGAGGACGAGCGTCGCGCCGGGCACGCGGCGCCGGAGTTCGGCGAGGTGCAGGCGCAGGCCCTCGGCGAGGGAGGCGGCGAGGTCGCGGGTGGCGCCGGCGTCCGACAGGACGGCCTCGCCGCCGCGCAGTTCCAGGGCGGCGGCGAGTGTCCAGGGGCCGACGGCCTGGACCTTCAGCGGCCCCTCGTAACCCTGCGTGAACTCCTCCAGCGCGTCGAGGTCCTCCCCCAGCCAGGCCCGGGCCCGCTTGGTGTCCCGGCCCGGGCGGTCGCCGAGGCGCCAGCCGCTGGGCTCCACGCGCGCGTACAGCTCGACGAGCAGGCCGGCGGTGCGGCCGATCATGTCGGCGCCGGGGCCGCGGGCGGGGAGCTCGGGGAGGTACGGGAAGTCCTCGAAGGTGCCGGTGACGGTCTTGACGGCCTCTCGGGCGTCCTGGCCCGGCATGCTGCCGATGCCGGTGGCGGGGCCGAAGCGGGGGTTGTCGTTCACGAGAGGAAGCGTACGCAGGGGCTTGGGGAGGTTGTTCGCCCCCGCCGCCCCTTCCCGTCCCGACCCGGGGGCTGCCGCCCCCGGACCCCCGCTTTCGGCCTGAACGGCCTCGTCCTCAAACGCCGGACGG
>NZ_WWHX01000281.1 GCF_009862125.1 Streptomyces sp. SID5910 | reverse complement strand
GTGCCGCCCCAGCGGCACGACTGCCCGCAGCTACGGCAAGTGGGTCAGGCTTCGGGCTCGGCTGCTGCCGGTTCCGCGGACCGGCGGTCCACCGCGGACAGGGCCCGTTGCGCCAGGGGATGGCTGCGTACCAGCTCGCCCAGCGTCGTCGAGCCCTGGGTGATGTCCCGGAAGGCACGCCAGGCGGGCCGGAAACCGGTCAGGGCCGCGTGGAACAGCCCCGGGCGGCGCTCGAAGATGGCCAGCATCCGCTTGCCGACGCTCATCTCGACGCCCAGCCCGGCCTTGACGGCGAACGCGTAGTTCAGGGCCTGCTTGCGGGCGTCCACGGCGTCGTGCGCCTCCGCGATCCGCACCGCCCACTCCCCCGCGAGCCGCCCCGAGCGCAGCGCGAACGAGATGCCCTCGCGCGTCCACGGCTCCAGGAGCCCCGCCGCGTCCCCGCACACCAGCACCCGGCCGCGGGACAGCGGCGAGTCGTCGGCGCGGCAGCGGGTCAAGTGGCCGGAGGAGATGCTCGGTTCGAAGCCGGCGAGACCGAGCCGTCCGACGAAGTCCTCCAGGTACCGCTTGGTCGCCGCGCCTTCACCGCGCGCCGAGATCACACCGACGGTGAGCGTGTCCCCCTTGGGGAAGACCCAGCCGTAACTGCCCGGCAGCGGCCCCCAGTCGATGAGGACGCGGCCCTTCCAGTCGTCGGCGACCGTCTCGGGCACCGGGATCTCCAGCTCCAGGCCGAGGTCGACCTGGTCGAGCTTCACCCCGACGTGCGCGCCTATCCGGCTGGCGCTGCCGTCCGCGCCGACGACGGCCCGCGCGAGCACCGTCTCGCCGCCCTGGAGGACGACGGCGACCGTGCGCCGGTCGGGCACCGCCGACCCGTGCTGCTCGACCCGCGTCACCGTCACCCCGGTGCGCAGCTCGGCGCCCGCCTTCTGGGCGTGCTCGACGAGTTGCTGGTCGAACTCCGGCCGGTTGATCAGGCCGAACAGCATCTGCTTGGAGCGCCGGGTCCGGGTGAAGCGGCCGTTGTGGGAGAACGTCACCGCGTGCACGCGGTCCCGGAAGGGCAGGTCGAAACCGGGGGGCAGGGTGTCGCGCGAGGGGCCGATGATGCCGCCGCCGCACGTCTTGTAGCGGGGCAGCTCCGCCTTCTCCAGCACCAGCACGCGCCGCCCCGCGACCGCCGCCGCGTAGGCGGCCGAGGCCCCCGCCGGTCCCGCGCCCACCACGACGACGTCCCAGACCTGACGCGTGTCGTCCGCCGAAGAGTTCTCGCTGCTCACGATGGTCTACTGCTCCGATCAAACCGCATGCCGCACCTGACCCCCGCATCCTACGGCGGGCATCGCCGCAGGCCACTGTGGGAGGATCGGCGCGGACACCATCCGCACACCGGAAGGTGCCCGTACCCGCACGATCACCCGTACACAGCGGTACGCGCGCGGGCACTCGTCAGCAGCGCCCGTTCCCGTACTCACCCGTACAACGTCGCACCTACAAGGAGCGTGCCCATGTCGTCGAATCCGGTCGCCGAGACCGTGTCCTCGCTGATGCCCAGGGCGAAGGAGGAGCTCACCGCGCTGGTGGCCTTCAAGTCGGTGGCGGACTTCGACCAGTTCCCGCGCAGCGAGAGCGTGGGTGCCGCCAACTGGCTGGCGTCCGCGCTGCGCGCCGAGGGCTTCGAGGACGTGGCCCTGCTCGACACCCCGGACGGCACCCAGTCGGTGTACGGCTACCTGCCCGGCCCCGAGGGCGCGAAGACGGTGCTGCTCTACGCGCATTACGACGTGCAGCCCCCGCTGGACGAGGCGGGCTGGGTCACTCCGCCGTTCGAGCTGACCGAGCGCAACGGCCGCTGGTACGGGCGCGGTGCCGCCGACTGCAAGGGCGGTGTGCTGATGCATCTGCTCGCGCTGCGCGCGCTGAAGGCGAACGGCGGCGTGCCGGTGCACGTCAAGGTGATCGCCGAGGGCTCCGAGGAGCAGGGCACGGGCGGCCTGGAGCGATACGCGGAGCAGCACCCGGAGCTGCTGGCGGCCGACACGATCGTCATCGGCGACGCGGGCAACTTCCGCGTCGGTCTGCCCACGGTCACCTCCACGCTGCGCGGCATGACGCTGCTGCGCGTGAAGGTCGACACGCTGGAGGGCAACCTGCACTCCGGCCAGTTCGGCGGCGCCGCCCCGGACGCGCTGGGCGCGCTGATCCGCGTCCTGGACTCGCTGCGTGCCGAGGACGGTTCGACGACCGTCGACGGGCTGGCGGCGGACAGCGCGTGGGAGGGCCTCGCGTACGACGAGGAGCAGTTCCGCCGGGACGCCCGGGTGCTGGACGGCGTGGAGCTGATCGGTTCCGGTTCGGTCGCCGACCGCATCTGGGCGCGCCCCGCCGTGACGGTGCTCGGCATCGACTGCCCGCCGGTGGTCGGGGCGACGCCGTCGGTGCAGGCGAGCGCCCGCGCGCTGGTGAGCCTGCGGGTGCCGCCGGGCGTGGACGCCGTCGAGGCCACCAAGCTGCTCCAGGCCCATCTGGAGTCGCGCACGCCGTGGGGCGCGCGGGTGCACGTCGAGCAGATCGGCCAGGGGCAGGCGTTCCGCGCCGACACCACCAGCCCGGCGTACCAGGCGATGGCGGACGCGATGGCGGTGGCGTACCCGGGTCAGGAGATGCAGTACGCCGGTCAGGGCGGCTCGATCCCGCTGTGCAACACCCTCGCGTCGCTCTACCCGGAGGCGGAGATCCTGCTGATCGGCCTGAGCGAGCCGGAGGCGCAGATCCACGCGGTGAACGAGAGCGTGTCGCCGGAGGAGCTGGAGCGGCTGTCGGTGGCGGAGGCGCTGTTCCTGCGGAACTACGCGGCGAGCTGAGGCCGCCGCCCGTTCGCGCTCCGCAGGCCGGCGGACGGCCCTCGTCACGGGACGCGGGCCGTCCGCCGGGCTCGTCCAAGGTCCCGGGGCGCGGACGCACGGGTCAGCCGACCGGCGTGCCCGCCTCCAGATACAGCGCGGCCCCGCGTTCCCGGGCCCGCAGCGCCCAGCGCAGCCGCTCGTAGCGCACCGGGGGCAGCAGGGCGGCGGCCTCGTCCTCGCTGACGAAGCGCCAGTCGCGCAGTTCGGGTCCGGGCAGCAGCACCCGGTCCGCCTGGGCCGCGCCGAGCCGGCCGCCGTCGAAGAGCAGCCGCAGGCCGCCGTAGCCCGGGGGCGCGGGTGACTCCCAGTCGACCACCAGCAGCGCGGGCACCTCGTCGAGGCGTATGCCGGTCTCCTCGGCGACCTCGCGCATCCCCGCGCGGGCGGGCGCCTCGCCGGGTTCGACGACGCCGCCGGGGAACTCCCAGCCGGGCTTGTAGGTGGGGTCGACGAGCAGCACCCGGTCCTGCTCGTCGAAGAGGAGGACCCCGGCGGCCAGGGTCTCGCCGGTCGGCTCGGGGGTCTGCACGATGTCGCAGGCGCCCACCTCCCCGTTCCCGACGGCCTCGGCGATGCGCACGGCGGTCTCGCGCGGGGTGAGGGCGCTGGTGTCGACCGGATGGGCGTCGGCCGTCAGCCAGGAGGCGAGGGCCGCCCGGTACGGCTCGATGCGGTCGTACGACCACTGCCGGACGCGTATCTCCCCGTCCGCCTCCTCGGGCACCTCGCGGGCCGCTATCCGCTCCCGCAGGATCGTTTCAGCCGGAGCCAGCAGGACGTGCCGGACCGCTATCCGGCGGGCGGCGAGGCCGCCGAAGATCTCGTCGCGGTACTCCTGGCGCAGCAGGGTCATGGGGACCACGAGGGTCCCGCCGAGTTCGGCGAGCATCGCGGCCGCCGTGTCGGTCACGAGGCGCCGCCAGATCGGCAGGTCCTGGAAGTCGCCCGCTTCGGCGAGGCGTTTGGGCGGCAGCAGGTGCCCGAGTGCCGCGCCGATGACCTCGGGATCGAAGAGCGTGCTGTTCGGGATCAGTTCGATCAGTTCCCGTGCGGTGGTGGTCTTCCCCGCACCGAACGCGCCGTTGATCCAGACGACGGTCACAGGTCCCCCTCTTGTCTTGGCCCCCTGTGGCTTGCCCGCTCCACCCTGCCACGGAAACCAGGCCCAGTTGAGGGCGTACGACAGCGGCGCCGGTGCCCACCGGACGTGGGGCACCGGCGCCGTGTGCGGCACGTGTGGTGTGTCAGTCGCCCAGGACCGGGGCGCCCTGGTCCAGGGACAGGCCCTCGGCGGAGACGGTGTGTTCGACGGTGCCGAGCGTGTCGTCGACGTCGACGTGGTGGAGCGGGAGGTCCTCCGGGGCGGCGTGGGACGGGCTGACGGCCGCGACGACGAACCCGGTGGCCAGGGAGGCGATGGCGAGCATGCTGCGCTTCTTCATGACTGCTTCAACTGCCTGACCGGCCCGGGGTCACGGCCGGGGCCCGTACGGCTCACGAACGGCTCGAATCACCATCACCCACCCTCTTCCAACAAAGCCCGACACGTCCTAACGTAAACGCCCAGTCATGACGTGCACATGTCTCGCGGGCCCCGTGTCTCCCCGCGCGCGTGCCGCGTTCACCCCTCGTTCCACCTGCCGCGGATTCGGAGGAACGTAATGAGACGTCACCTTTCCCCCCACCCCGTCCGGGGGCCCCTGGCCGGGGCGCTCGTCGCCGGGCTGCTGTGCGCGGCCGGGCTCGCCGCCCCCGCGGCCGCCGCCCCCGCCGCCGC
>NZ_WWHX01000280.1 GCF_009862125.1 Streptomyces sp. SID5910 | reverse complement strand
TCTCCTTCGTCCGCGACAACATCGAAGGCATCGTCATCGGCATCGTGCTCATCTCCGGCATTCCCATCATCATCGAGGGCATCAAGATGCGACGCCGCGCCCGCAGCGCGTCCGCAGCGGGCCAGCAGACGCCCATCACGCCGTCCACCACCCCCGAAACGGAGCTGCCCCGTCCATGATCACTGCACAAGAATTCTGCGACCTCCTGGCCGACCGCGGCTTCACCCTCGCCAGCGGCGTTCCCTGCTCCCACTTCGGTGGACCGATCGCGCACCTGAGCACCGAGCCCGGTCGCTACGTACCCGCCCCGAACGAGGGCAACGCGCTCGCCGTGGCCGCCGGCGCCGCCCTGGGCGGACAGCGCGCCTACGTAATGCTGCAGAACTCCGGTCTGGGCAACCTCATCAATCCGCTCACTTCGCTGGTGATGACCTACCAGCTGCCGATCCTGACCTTCGCCAGCTTGCGGGGCTGGCCCGACCCCGCAACGGACGAGCCCCAGCACGCCGTGATGGGGCCGGCGACTCCCGGGCTTCTCGACAGCGTCGATACCCCGCACCACACCTTGTACGCGCAGGACGGGGTCGAGGAGTTCGCCGCGGTCCTGGAGAAGGCGGAAAAGGACCTCGCCGAGCAGCGGGCGCCGTTCGTGCTGGTTGAGCGCGGCGCCATCGGCAAGGCCGCGGCCGCCAACTGCCCTCACACCGAAGGACTGCCCGCCGCGGAAGCCATCCGCCTCGTCACCTCTGCCGCTCCGCAGGCGGCCGTCGTCGCCACCACCGGATTCACCGGCCGTGACACCTTCGCCGTGGCCGACACACCCAGCACCTTCTACATGCAGGGCTCCATGGGCCACGCCTCCTCCATCGGCCTGGGCGTGGCGCTGACCCAACCGGAGCGCACCGTGGTGGTCCTGGACGGGGACGGAGCCCTCCTGATGCACCTGGGCGCCCTGTCGATGATCGGCAACGAGGCACCTGCCAACCTGATCCACGTCGTGCTCGACAACCGGGTGCACGAGTCGACGGGCGGACAGGCGACAACCTCGGCGACGACCTCGTTCCCCGAGATGGCGAAGGCCGCCGGATACGCCGACGCGGTCGTCTGCGACCGGGAGGAGGACGTGCAGGCCGCGATGCTGCGGGCCCAGGCCGCTCCCGGCCCGCACCTGATCTGTATCAAGACGCTGCCTCGCACGGGCGCGATCCCGCCCCGCGCGACCAATGCCCTCAGCACGCTCGACATCCGGGACCGCTTCCAGAACGATCTGCGGCAGTAGCAGCAGCGACACGCCACAGGGGCCGTGTTCCACGCGTCTGCGTGGAACACGGCCCCTGTGGCAAGTGGCGGGCTCAGGCGCCCTGCACACCGGCCGGCTGTCCGGCCCCCGTCTGGAGACAAGCCGCAACCGTCTCAGGATCCATGGCGGCAAGGCTGGCGAACATGCGCAACGGCTCGGCCAACGTCTGACAGCACATCACGTACTGATTGCTGCGGCCCTTGGGAATCGCCTCTACGAGGTTCTGTTCACGCAGCGGGGCCAGGTGATGGCTGACCAGCGTCTGGCTCAAGCCGGTGGCCTCCTGCAGTTCCTTGACGGTGCGGGGACGTTGCGCGATGAGCAGGATCAGCGTCAGTCGCGTCTCGTCCGCCAAAGCCCGCAGTTTGGGTGCCAGCATCTGTGCCCGCTCGCGTTCGCTGAGCCACTGGTCAGGATCACTGACCGCTACTCTGAGCTTCGACGGCCGGGCCATCGCCACCTCCCTCTCACCCGCAGGTCGGGCTGTGGAGTCGATCCTACGCACTGTCCGCTCCCCGGTCTTCAGGACGTAGCGGCGGCGTCGGCGCTGTCGCTTCGGGCGGCGGCTTCGGACTGGGCTGTGCCGTCCTCGTCGGCAACACGAGCTCGGGGCAGAATGAACGCGGCGGCCAGGGCACCGACCGCCGCGACACCCACGGCGATCAGCAGCGTGCCGGTGAACCCACCCACGAAGGACTGCTGCGCCGCGTCCAGCACGCGCCGGCCCGTCTCGCCACCGAGCTGCTGGGCCACCGCGGAAGCGCCCGCCAGGGATTCGTGTACCGCTTCGCCGGCCTCACCAGGCAGCTGAGCCGCCTGCGGCAGGTCGTCACGGTACAGCGTGGCGATCACACTGCCGCTGATCGCGATGCCCAGCGCGCCGCCCACCTGCATGCCGACATCGGCGACGGCCGACCCGGCGCCCGCCTGACGGGCGGCGGAGACCACCAGGATGGCATCCACGGCGGCGGGCAGCGCGATACCCATACCCAGGCCGAACACGGCCAGGCCGATCAGTGCCTGCGTCTCGTCGTCGACGCTGAGCCCGGCCAGGACTCCGAGTCCCGCAGCACACAGCAGCAGGCCGACCACCACCGTCGTCTTCAGCCCCGTGCGCTCCACCAGCTTCGCGGACAGCGGCGCGCCGACCATCATCGTGCCGATGGCGAGCATGCGCAGGCCCGCGCCCAGCGGGTCGAGTTCGAGCACCGACTGCAGGTACTGGGTGAGCAGGTAAAGGCCGCTGTAGAGGCCGAAGGAGGTGCAGGCGATGGCCAGGGCGCCCCCGCCATAGCGAGCGTTCAAGAACAGACCGACGTCGAGCATCGGATGGGCCGTCTTCCGCTCCCACAGAACGAAGGCGACCATCAGCACCACGCCTGCGAACAGGGAGCCGAGGGTGATGATGTCGCCCCAGCCGTTGTGCGGGGCTTCGACCAGGCCGTAGACGATTGCGACCAGCCCCGCCACCGAGAGAAGGGCGCCGACGAGGTCCAGTCCGGGGTGGCCTTCGGCCTTGGACTCGGGGATGAGCTTGGCCCCGCCGATCAGGGCGATGGCCGCCAGGGGAACGTTGATGAGGAACATCGATCCCCACCAGAAGTGTTCGAGCAGCAGACCACTGACGAGCGGGCCCAGCGGCACGCCGACCGCAGCGGCGCCCGACCAGATGCCGATCGCCTTGCCCTGCTCCTCGCGCGGGAAGACATCCTTGATGATGGCAAGGGTGGCGGGCATCATCAGCGCCGCCGAGATGCCCATGAGGGCCCGGAAAGTGATCAGCATCTCGGCGTTGGAGGCGAACGCGGCGCCCAGGCTGGTCAGGGCGAAAGCGCCGAGACCGACGGAGAGAAGCCGCTTGCGGCCGAACCGGTCCGACAGGCCGCCGGCCATGAGCAGCAGTCCGCCGAACGCCAGGGCGTAGGAGTCCACCATCCACTGCAGTTGGCTGCTCGTGGCATCCAGGTCCTTCTGGATGCTGGGCAGCGCCAGGTTCAGGATCAGGGTGTCCAGGCCGATCAACACGAGACTCAGGCACAGGATGTTCAGGATCTGCCATCGGCGCGGATGGCCGGCGGAGCTGTTCACTTGCTTCTCCTCAAACGCAACAGGTTGGAGTCCCGGGGAGCGGCTGTGGCCGGCCGTCGCACGGGGGAATGACGAGCAGGCCGGCCATCAGCCAAGCCCAAACTAAACAGCATCCATCCCTATCAACAGCAATCACTGTTAATAACGGCCTGGTTTGTGCGCCGGATCCGGCCAACTCGCGCGGCCCCCCACGATCCGGCAGGGCAGGTTCCGTTCACCGCACTGGCGTGCACGGAAGCACTCACGGTGACGGATCACCGCCGAGCGGGACTCCTGCCGCCCCTCCGGTCCGCTGGCACCGGAGTGCCACCGTGACGGCTGGTCAGAGCACCTCCTCACCGCCCCTGACAGCCGACGCAGCGGCAGTCCCGTCAAATGACAGAGATGGCGTGATCGTTTCCAGGCCGACCCGGAAACCCTCGAATACTTTGACCGCCATCGATAAATTGAGCGAGAAGCAGCACGGGGGGCCTGCAGAGGGCTCCCACACGGGGCACACCAGGGGGCTGGCAGACATGCGTACATCCGGTAGGCAGCAACTCGCAGCCCAGCCGCCCACACGGCGGTAGTTCCCCACTTTCCTTCCTCACGGGACCCGTGCGTGGCGGCACGGTCCTGACATCACCTCAGGCACGACCACACCCGCGCAGCAGAACGCACGGCACGCGCTCTGCCGCGCCCCTTGGGCTGGAACCGTCACTGGCGAGACGGATTCGCCCTCCTGAACCGTTGAAGGGGAAAACGATGTCAGTCTCTGCACAGCCACGCCTTGCCCTGGTGGGAGACCGCGGCAATCACGACGAGCCGTCCCACCCCAAGATCGATGCGATGCGTGAGCAGTGGGACCTGACCACCGAGTGGATACCGACCACCGACATACACGACGCCTCCGTTCTCGACGGCTTCGACGGCATATGGGTCGTGCCGGGAGCCCCGTACTTCAACCAGAAGGGTGTGCACGTCGCCGTGCGCCACGCCCGTGAGAACGGGCTGCCCTTCCTTGGCACCTGCGGTGGCTTCTTCAGCGCCCTGATCGAACACGCCCAGAACGTG
Source organism: Streptomyces sp. SID5910 (assembly GCF_009862125.1). Classification (GTDB taxonomy): domain Bacteria; phylum Actinomycetota; class Actinomycetes; order Streptomycetales; family Streptomycetaceae; genus Streptomyces. The sequence continues at coordinate 28,508 of NZ_WWHX01000280.1, read as the reverse complement.
CTCCGCCTCCCCGAGGCGGCCGGCGTCGACGAGGACCCCGAGAAGCTGATGCCTCTTGTCACGCCGCTGAAGTGCTCCTTCCGCGGAGAGAAGGCTCCCTTGACCGTGATGGAGAACTCCCGGCTGGCCGGTATCTACGGCACGACCGAGGTCGAGGAGATCTTCCACTGCGACTACGGCCTGACCGACACCTTCATGAACGCGGCCAACCAGGGCTCACTGAGGCTGAGTGCCTGGGACAGCGACGGCGCACCGCGCGCCCTGGAGATCACCGGCCACCCCTTCTTCCTCGGCAGCCTCTTCCAGCCCGAGCTCTCCTCCGCTCCGGGAAGCGAACACAAGATCCTCAAGGCGTTTCTGGCCGCCGTAAGCGCGAAGGCCGACACCGACGCTCTGCCGATGCCCACGACCTGACCACCACGGCACATCCGCATCAGACAAGGCCGTGCGGCACGCCCGCACGGCCCGGGCACCGCCATGCCCGCCTCGTACCCCACACCAGGCGGAAGGATCCCCACGTCTTCATGAAGCGCGATCAACACGGCCTGTCCCGGCGCGGTTTCGTCCGCGGGAGCGTCGTCGGCGGTGCAGGCCTTGGAACGCCCGTCCTGCTTCCGGTGGTCTCCGCACACGCGACCGATGCCGCAGGCTCCCCGGGAGAACCTTCCGGTACGGGCGACCGGTCCGGCGCGGATTTCACCGATCAGTCCGCCGCCCTGACCCCTGACAAGACAGTCGCCACCGCCTGTCAGTTCTGCAATTCCAACTGCCGACTCAACGTCGATCTCAAAGCGGGCCGTGTACTGGCCGTGCGAGGCGAGGACAGCGACCCGGTCCAGCAGGGGCAGGTGTGTGTCAAAGCCGAGCTGATGCCGCAGCTCGTCTACAACTCCGAACGGCTGACCCGTCCACTTCGCCGCGTCTCCGGTGCGAAGGGCTCTCCGCACTCCAAGTTCGAGGTCGTGAGCTGGGGGGAGGCCCTGCACACCATCGCCAAGAAGTTTCTGGCGCTGCGGGATGCAGGCCAGGCCCACACCATCGCCAACCGCACCACCGGCCGGATGCCCCGAGGCACCGGATCTCTCGTGGCCCGCATGTTCGCCATGCTGGGCAGCCCCAACAACACGGATGTCGGCCCGGTCTGCAACGACGCCGGCGGCAACGCCCTTGCGATGACCTTCGGACTCGGCAACTTCACCAACGGGTACGGAACCGACGGCGCGACCGGCAAGGACGACCTCGGCTCGGCGCGCCACTACCTGTTCTTGGGCACCAACCAGGCCGAGACGCACCCGGTCACCTTCGACTACCTCCTGCGCGGCCGCAAGGAGAACAACGCGACCCTGACGGTCGTGGACCCGCGCCTGACGCCCACCGGAGCAGCCGCGGACCGCTGGGTGGCGCCGAAGCCGCACACAGACCTCGCGCTCCTGCTCGCCATGCTTCACCACATCGTGCAGGAGAGGCTGTACGACAAGGCGTTCGTCAAACGCTGGGTAGCAGGGTTCGACGAGCTGCGCCGGCACCTCGCGAAGCACCAGTACACCCCCGAGTGGGCGGCAAAGGTAACCGGCGTCAAGGCCGATGTCATCACCAAGATGGCGGTGGAATATGCGACGGCGAAACCGGCAGCGATCTTCTGCAACGCGGGAATCTCCCACCAGCTCGGCGCCTTCGACACCTACCGGGTGGCCACGTTCCTTGCTGCGGTGACCGGCAACATCGGGCAGCCCGGCGGCGGCTGCAACTTCATGCACAACACCTGGCCCGGCGACCTGCAGTTGCCACCCCTGGACGCCGACCTGCCCGAGCGGCGCGAGGCGCTGCCGGTCGGCCCGGACTACTTCGCCGAGTCCATCCTCACGGACAATCCCTACCGGCTGCGCGCGGTGGTGACCCAGGGCAATCCGCTGGTGTCCTCGGCCAACACGACCAAGGTCAAGAAGGCGTTCGAGCAACTCGACTTCTACGTCTACACCGGCCTGTTCATGGAGGAGGCCGCGTACTACGCCGACATCATCCTGCCGGTCTGCAGTGGTCTGGAGATGGAAGGCGTCTACATGCGCCGCGACGACCGGGCCATTCGCTGGCAGAACCAGGCCGTCGAGCGGGTGGGCGAGTCCCGGCCGGACTGGGAGATCTGGGTCGGGCTCGCGCACGCGCTGGCCGAACTCGACAGCCGTCGACCGGCCGCCGAGTGGCGTGCGGCGTTCCCAGAGCGGTGGATGAACTACCGGGAACTGTGGGACGACTTCGTCACCCACACCCCCGGCGTGGGCGGAATGACCCGTGCAAGGATGCGACTGCGCACCGAGCCGCTGCGCTGGCCGTGCCCCACCGAGGACCACCCCGGCGTGAGCACCCTCTACCTGGACCACCCCAGCTGGTACCAGGCGGCCGAGTCACTCGACCCGGCCAACCGAGGCAAACGCTTCCTCACCCCCAGCGGCAAGGTCGAGATCTCGACACCGGCCCTGGAGAAGAAGCTTGCGGTCACCGGGCACAGCGCCCTTCCGATCTTCTACACACATCCCGAAGTCACAGGCAGGAACCCCACCCTGTCCTACAGTCGCAAGTTCGTCACCAACCCCATCAACCCCCAGGCAGTCACCCATCCCGTACGCCTGGGTGTCCCGGGAAGCGACGCGGTGCACCGTGACTTCCCGCTCATGGGCATGACGGGCCGGCCCAGCGTGGTCCACTTCGCCGAGGTGACCCACTGGACGCCAACGGGCAAGCAGCTCAACGGCATCCGCTTCATCCAGATCCACCCCGACACGGCTCGCCGGTCCGGCATCGCCGACGGCGACGAGGTGACCGTCGAGAGCCCTCGCGGATCGGTTACCGGTACCGCACTGCTCTGGGAGGGGATCCGAGCGGACACCGTGTTCGTCCCCAACACCTTCGGCCCAGCTCAAAAGCAGGGTGATCTCTTCGACGACCCCCGCTACGAGGCGGCCAACACACTGCCCGACGACCGTTTCTACGACAACCTGTCCGGCCAGCAGGCCTTCAAGTGCTTCGCCTGCCGGGTCGTCAAAGCCTGAACGAATCACCGAGCACAGGCATCACCTCACCCGTCCCCACTGCAGGAGGTAACGCATGTCCGCAACGCCCGACCCACGGCTCAAGGCCGAGACCCTCACGATCCGAACCCTCACCGGTTTCGACGAGACGGTCCGCGTCCTGGGATCCAAGAGCTACACCAACCGTTACCTCGCCATCGCTTCGCTGTCCGGGCAGGAAACGGTCATCGACAACGCGCTGTTGTCCGACGACACCGTCTACTTCTCCCGCGCCATCGAGACCTTCGGTCACGTCACCTGCGACATCGACCACGCCACCGCCCGCATCCGCGTCACCCCCACGGGCAAGCCGATGCGCGCCCCGAGCGAGGACATCTTCGTCGGTGGCGCGGGCACGCCGCTGCGGTTCCTGATCTCCATGGCCGGCCACGCCGACGGCACGACGATCATCACCGGTAATGCCCGCATGCAGGAGCGCCCCATGGGCGACCTGCTCAAGGCACTGCCGGCACTGGGGGTGGACGCCACGGCGGTCCGCGGCAACGGCAGCCCGCCCGTCCGCGTCGTCGGCGGCTCCTTCAAGGGCGGCGCCACCTCCATCAGCGGAGCCGTCTCCAGCCAGTTCACCTCAAGCCTCATCATCAACGCCCTGCGCGCCCAGACCGACACCGAGATCACCATCAGCGATGACCTGGTCTCCAAGCCCTACGTGGAGATGACGCTCGCCGCACTGGCGGAGATGGGCGTGAGCGTCGACCGGGACGGCTACCGACGTTTCACCGTCCCGTCCGGTCAGCAGGCCCGCGGCGGCCAAGTCACCGTCGAGCCGGACGCCTCCGGCATGTCCTACTTCCTGGCGGCCGCCGCCATCCTCCAGTCCCGCGTCGTCATTCCGGGCATCGGTGCCGGCTCCCACCAGGGAGACGTCCACCTCGTCCAGGCCCTGGAGCGAATGGGCTGTCGCACCGAGGTAGGCGACGACTCGATCACGGTCACCGGAGGCCCCCTGCGCGGCATCGACATCGACATGGAGGCCATGCCCGACGTCGTGCCCTCGCTGGCCATCGTCGCCGCGTACGCCGAAGGCACTACCCGGATCACCAACATCGCGTCCCTGCGCGTCAAGGAGTGCGACCGCATCGCCGCCGTCACCACCGAGCTGCGCAAGATGGGCATCGACGTCGAGGAACACGCCGACGCGATGTACATCACCGGCGGCACTCCGCACGGCGCGGTCATCGACACCTACGACGACCACCGCATCGCCATGACCTTCGCCATCGGCGGTCTGCGCACCGAGGGCGTGGTCATCAAGGACCCGGGATGCGTCGCCAAGTCCTTCCCCGCCTTCTGGCAGACCCTCGACACCCTGCACCCGGACCTGGAGAGCACCAAGTGAGCACACCCGAACCGGTGCTCGCCGGCCCGGGCATCCTCCTGGTCCTCGACGGCTGGGGCTCCGCCGACGCGGCCGACAACAACGCCCTGAGCCTCGCCCGCACCCCGGTGCTGGACGAACTCGTGGCCCAGCACCCGAGCACGCTGGCCGAAGCTTCCGGCGAAGCGGTCGGTCTGCTCCCCGGTACGGTCGGCAACTCCGAGATCGGCCACATGGTCATCGGAGCCGGAAGGCCCCTCCCCTACGACAGCCTCCTGGTCCAGCAGGCCATCGACAGCGGCACCCTGCGCAGCCATCCGCGGCTGGACACCGTGCTGAACGAGGTCGCCGGCACCTCAGGCACGCTGCATCTGATCGGTCTGTGTTCGGACGGGCAGATCCACGCCCACGTCGAGCACCTGAGCGAGCTGCTGGCCGCCGCAGCCACGCACCAGGTGGAGCGCGTCTTCATCCATGCGATCACCGACGGCCGGGATGTCGCCGACCACACGGGCGAGGCGTATCTGACACGGGTGGCCGAGTTGGCCGCCGCGGCCGGAACTGGGCAGATCGCCACAGTCATCGGCCGCGGCTACGCGATGGACAAGGCCGGCAATCTCGACCTGACCGAGCATGCGGTCGCCCTGGTCGCCGACGGGCGCGGCTCCCCGGCCGACAGCGCCCACTCGGCGGTCCACTCAAGCGAACGGGGCGACGAGTGGGTCCCCGCCTCCGTGCTCACGGAAGCGGGTGACGCGAGGGTCACCGACGGGGACGCGGTGCTGTGGTTCAACTTCCGCAGCGACCGTATCCAGCAGTTCGCGGACAGGCTCCATGAGCACCTCGCAGCCACCGGCCGCACGGTGAACATGGTGAGCCTGGCCCAGTACGACACCCGCACCGCGATACCCGCCCTCGTGAACCGCGCGGACGCCTCCGGCGGTCTGGCCGATGAGCTCCAGGAAGCCGGGCTGCGCAGTGTCCGCATCGCGGAGGCCGAGAAGTTCGAACACGTCACGTACTACATCAACGGCCGGGACGCAACCGTACGCGACGGCGAGGAGCATCTGCGGATCACAGGTGAGGGCAAGGCCGACTACGTCGCCCGTCCCCACATGAACCTCGACCGCGTCACAGACGCGGTGGTCGAGGCCGCCGGCCGCGTCGATGTCGACCTCGTCATCGCCAATCTGGCCAACATCGACGTGGTCGGGCACACGGGAAACCTCACCGCCACCGTCACGGCCTGCGAGGCGACCGACGCCGCCGTGGACCAGATTCTGCAAGCGGCACGGAACAGCGGCCGATGGGTAGTGGCCGTGGGAGACCACGGCAACGCCGAACGCATGACCAAGCAGGCTCCGGACGGCAGCGTACGGCCCTACGGCGGCCACACGACGAACCCGGTCCCGCTGGTGATCGTCCCCAACCGGACCGACACGCCGGCACCCACGCTGCCGAGAACGGCCACGTTGGCCGACGTGGCCCCCACCATCCTGCACCTACTGGGACACAAACCCGGACCCGCCATGACAGGAAGGCCCCTGCTGTGAGTCCACTCACCCCCACACCCGACCACGCCCTGTGGCATCGAACTCCCGCCCTGTCCGACTGCCTGACGCAGCCCCACATCGCGGCCGCCTTCGACCGGGACGCTCTCGTCCGCGAGCTGGAGGCCGACGGCATCGAGGGAGTACTGCACGAGCCCGCCGACCGCTCGCGAGTGGTGCTGGGCCTGCACAACCCGTCCATGACCGAGAGCCGCGTCAACCTCCACGCCCTGCTGCCCGAACACGCCGACTGCACCTGGCACTTCCTCAGCGGCTCCATGCGCACCAGCGAAGCAGCCGACGGTCTGCACCTCCACCTGGCCGCGTCCGACACCGTCTGGCTGACCACCACCACATAGCGAGGGCCGCACCACCAGATCCCCCCGCAGCCTGCGCGAGCAACCCTTCCACGGGAGATTCCTCGCGTTCTCTTTCAGGGCACCGCCAACCCCGAAGGATCTGACATGCACGCCTGCACGCACACAGCGTTCCTCCACGCCCCACCCAGCACTCGGGACACCCCTCCGTCTGCCATTGGCATGACGGACGGGGACAGTCCGCCTACCAGCCCGGTCCTTCCTCGTCTGTCACACCCGTGACCGTCCTGAGGGCGTCGCATCGCGCCCTGTCCCCCTGCACCCCGAGTACCACGGTCACGCGCAAAGGAAGGGCCTCAGAAATGTTCAGCAAGAAGCGCCGTCTCGCATGCCTCGTAACTTCGGCACTGGCGGTCGTGTCCTTGGCCGGTTGCGCCGACGGCGGAGCCGGAAAGAGTGGCGCGCTGCAGGTCAGCGGGTCCACCACCGTGGCTCCGGTCGCCGCCGACGCGGCCGAGGCGCTCAAGGCCGACGGACTCGACATCACCGTCGCCACCCAGGGCGGTTCGGCCGGCGGCATCTCGCAGCTCGCCTCCGGGCAGATCACCATCGCCCTGAGCTCGAAGCCCCTGTCCGAAGAGGACAAGGCCGCAAACCCCAACACCGACTTCGTCTCCACACAGATCGGCGCCGACGCCGTCGGCATCATCGTCACCAAGCAGGTCGCCGACGCCGGAGTCAAGAACCTCACCGCCGACCAGGTGCGTGACCTGTTCGAAGGCAAGATCAAGAACTGGTCCGAAGTCGGCGGCCCGGATCTCGACGTCTTCGTCTACGACAAGGAACCGGGGCGAGGCACGCGAGAGGTCCTGGACAAGTACATCTACGGGGACGAGAAGGCCCCGCCGCCGCCCGAGTCCGGGAACTTCGCCATCGTCGGCGGCAACCTGGAGACCCGCAACAAGCTGGAGTCCACGCCTGGGGCCGTGGCACCTCTGTCCACCAGCTTCGTCGAAGGACGCGACCGCCTGGCCGCGGTCACGCTGGACGGGATAGAGGCGTCACCCGAGAACATCGCCACGGGCAAGTACCCCATGTCCCGTCCCCTCTACTTGATCACCAACGGCAAGCCGGAGGGCACCGCCAAGAAGTTCATCGACTACGTACTCTCCGCCAAGGGCCAGGCCCTGATGACCAAGCACGACTACCTGACCCTCAAGGAAATCGGGAAGTAGTCGATGACCACCAAGACCCTGACACGGCCTCCCGACGCACCCGACGTCGGCAGCCGCCCACGCCCCTCCACATGGATCTGGAGCTGGCTGTACGGCGGGGCCTTCGCCGTGGCGGCCCTGCTCCTGACCGTCATCGGATACCTCGGCGCAGGGCTCGCCAGCGGGCACGTCGACTGGCTTGAACTGCTGACGGAAAAGGCATGGGCCCCGACGAGCTCCGTGTACGGCGGCCTGGCAATGATCTACGGAACCGCCGTGGTGTCCGCCCTCGCGCTGGTCATCGCCGTACCGATCAGCTGGGCCGCAGCCGTCGCACTGTCGGAGTACCTCCCGCCCCGTCTGTCCCGGCCACTGCGCATGTGCGTGGAGCTACTCGCAGCCGTACCGTCCATCGTCTACGGCCTCATCGGCATCATGGTCGTCCGCCCTGTCATTGCGCAGATCGCCGACGTACCCGGTGGCGACAGTCTCGCCGCCGCCGGCATCGTCCTCGCCGTCATGATCACCCCGACCATCGTGGCGGTCAGCGTCGACGCACTCGCTGCTGTACCGGACCGTGTCCGCGAGTCCGCGTACTCCCTCGGCCTGACCCGCCGGGAAGTGGTCCGCTCAGCAGTACTGCCGCTTGCCAGGTCCGGCATGCGAGCCGCTGTGCTGCTCGGACTGGCCCGAGCGCTGGGCGAAGCCATCGCCGTCTTCCTGGTCGTCGGCAGGGCGGACGGACGACTGCCCACCAGTTTCGGGGGGTTCCTCGACTCGCTGTCCCACCCCGGCCAGACTCTGACGACGAAACTCGCCGGTCCGGAGCCCGTCCTTGCCGGGACCTCAGGCCCCTACTTCGCCGCGCTGTGCGCACTCGGTCTCATCCTCCTGGCGCTGGTGGCCGCCGCGACCATCTGGGGCACCCGAAGTCGCACCCGCAAGAACGCGGCGGCACGCACTCCGCGCTTCCGGGGGACATCTCGGATGCGGTTGCAGCGGGACCGGCTCGTCATGACGCTGCGGCTGGGCGCCCTGCTCCTACCCAGTGCCCTCCTCCTCGGCATGCTCGGTCTGCTGGTGACGCGAGGGAACTCGGCGTTCAATCCGTCTTTCTGGTTCTCATCAGCGACGGGCGCGGCAGGAGGAGGCGTCCGCGACCAGATCGTCGGCACCGTGCTCCTTATCCTCGCCACCGGCATCCTGGCCCTGCCCCTCGGATTCGGTGCGGGCATCCTGATCGGCGTCCACGCATCCGAGCGCACCGCGCGAGTGCTGCAGACCTTCACGGTCGTCCTCGGCGGGGCTCCGACCATCCTGCTGGGCCTGGCCGGATTCGTGATCCTCTCCACCACCATGGGCTGGGGCCGGTCGTGGCTGGCCGGCGCGATCGTACTCGTTCCCGTCGTGGTGCCGGTGATAGCCCTGACGACATCCGCCCGTGTCAGGAGCATCCCCCCGGAACTCAAGGAAAGTGCCATGTCCCTCGGCCTGACGCGCGCACAGTTCGTCCGCTCCGTCGTCGTTCCGTACACCTGGCCCGCAACGATCACCGGACTGCTGCTCGGACTGGCCCGCGCCGCCGGCGAGACCGCCCCGTTGATCTTCACTGCAACGGTCTTCTTCGGCGCACCCGCCCTGCCGAGCGGCATCGTGGAAGCGCCGGTGCAGGCACTACCGACCCACATCTTCACGCTCTCCCAGGACTCGGGAGACCCACAGGCCGTCACCCAGGCATGGGGAAGCGCCATGGTGCTGGTCATCATCACAGCCGTACTTCTCAGCGCGGCGGTCGCGCTGCGCAACCGCTTTGAGGGGGAACGATGGACAACGTGATCACCGTGCGCGAACTCCGCGTGCGCAGCAGGGACAAGAACCTTGTCGGCCCCGTCTCCTTCAGCCTCAAGCACGGGTCGACCACGGGCCTGTGCGGACCGTCCGGGGTGGGCAAATCCACGGTTCTGCGCGCCCTGGTGGAACTGCTCCCCAACGGACTGACCCGCGATGGGGAACTGCAGGTGCTGGACCGCACGATCGCCCCCGGCAAGGGAGACGCCGACCTGAGGTCGAAGATCGTCCTTGTGCCTCAGACGCCTGTCGTCTTCGGGGGCAGTATCCTCGACAACGCCCTGTTCGGGCTCCGCCATCTTCTCCGCGCCTCCCAGGAGGTCCTGCGCGAGCGAGCGGAGAAGGCGCTGGAGGAAGCCGGACTGTGGAAGGAGGTCGCCGACCGGCTCGACTCACCCGCGCAGAATCTGTCCGCGGGGCAGCGCCAACGACTCTGCCTTGCCCGGGCTCTGGCCCTGGAGCCGGCCGGACTGCTGCTCGACGAGCCCACCAGCGCCCTTGACGAACGCAGCAGGGACAAGGTCGAACAGTCCATTTCGGCGCTGCGCGGAAGCCGTGCCGTCCTCCTGGTCTCCCACGACCCGGCACAGGTGGAACGCCTGTGCGATACGACCGTCCACCTGGACCAACCCGTGACGGCATCCACACCTGCCGCCGTGGGCTGATCGCCAGTGGGTGGACGAAGGTCTGCCAACGCCCACAGCTTCTCGACCACGCCGCACCTCGCGTCGTTGCACCTCACCGCACCGCTCGGAGGCGGGGCCCCGGCCCCGACGGCGGGATACCTACGCGCCGACCTGGCTGCGCTGATGCAGGATCTGCATCAGCGCAGCGCGTACACCTGCACCCAGCTTGTAGTAGACGAGCCGACCGTCACGTCTGCTCTCGATCAGGCCGATACAGCGCAGTCGTTTCAGGTGATGGCTGACGGTGGCCGGTGACACCCCGACGTCCGCCAACTCATGCACAGGGGCTTCACCCCCGGACTGCTCCGCGAGCTTCATCAACAGCTGCAGACGAACGGGATCTCCCAGGGCCTTGAAGACATTGGACCACCAGACCATGTCGGCCGCACTCAGCTCCAGACACGTCCCGTCACAAGCAGAGCCCGCCCCTGTCTGACACATGACATCTCCCTCCCAGCGTCCCTTCTGGGATCCGTTACCGGTGGGCATGTCCTGGCACCCAGGGGACCGCAGCACACCGTCCGAGCGCACACCTGCGGACGAGCAGAGCCGACCGGTTCAGGTGGTCTGCGACAGCAGTCCCGCCATGGCCGACAAAACGCCGGGCGCAACTCGGTAGTACACCCAACTGGCACGGCGCTCCGACTCAAGAAGTCCGGCCTCTCTCAGCTTGCGCAGGTGGTGGCTGACCGTGGGCTGAGAGACTCCGACATCCTGAATGTCACAGACACAGGCCTCGCCGCCCGGCCGAGCAGCGATCTTCGAAAACAGCCGCAGCCGGACGGGATCGGACAGCGCCTTGAACATCACGGCGATCTTTTCCGAGTCCGCAGCGGACAGCTCTTCCTTGCCCAGCGGCTGGCAGCACCAGGACGCGGTGGCGTTCACGTTGGTGGAGTCCAGAGCCAGATTCGACATGCCTCTATGTTGACAGGCATCTAATCATTTGCCAAGCAGTAAGCGGAACCCCTCTGCGCCCGATCGGGCACAGGATAGATGAACTTCTATGTTGACGGATGTCGATTCCGGATGCATCCTGGCGGCATCGACAAACATCGAAGCCGAGGAGTCATCGTGACTGCGCCCGCCGTCCTCACCCCGCCCGTAGTCGTCATCGGCGCCGGACCCATTGGGCTGGCTGCCGCAGCTCATCTGCTGGAACGGGGTCTGCGCCCGCTCGTGCTGGAAGCTGGCCCCACCGCCGGCAGCGCCGTCAGCAAGTGGGCACACGTCCGCCTGTTCTCCACCTGGGGCGAGGTCGTGGACCCCGCCGCCGAAAAGCTCCTCACCCCCACCGGGTGGAGCAGGCCCGACAGCAGCACCTACCCCAGCGGCGGTGACTGGGTGAAGCACTATCTGCAGCCGCTTGCCGACACCCTCGGCGACCAGATCCGCTACGGAGCCCGAGTCACCGGCGTCTCGAAGGCCGGTCGGGACCGCGTCGTGGACGCCGACCGCGACGCACAGCCGTACGTCGTCCAGGTGAGGCACACCGACGGCCGGGAAGAAAGGATCACCGCCTCTGCGGTGATCGATGCCTCCGGCACCTGGTCCCTGCCCTCCCCCGCCGGCAGCAGCGGTCTGCCCGCCCTCGGCGAGCACATGGCCTCCGACCATGTCACCTACCGCATCCCCGACCTCACCGACCCGGCGGTGCGCGCACGCTACGCGGGAAAGCGCACCGCGGTCATCGGCTCGGGCGCCTCGGCATTCACCGCACTCGCCTCACTGGCCGAACTCGCGCGATCGCAGAACAGCGCGACGACAAAGACTGTATGGGTACTGCGCCGCGGCCTCTCGGGCTCCACCTACGGCGGCGGCGAAGCGGACCAGCTGCCCGCACGCGGTGCTCTCGGCCTGGCAGCCAAGGCCGCCGTCGATGAGGGCCACGCCGAGGCGGTCACCGGCTTTCGCACCGAGGCCGTAGAACGCGGTGCTGAGGACCGGCTGATCCTCGTCGCGGAGGACGGTCGGCGGCTCCAGGCAGTGGACGAGGTCATTGTCCTGACCGGTTTCCGCCCCGACCTGTCCTTCCTCTCCGAGGTCCGCCTGCGCCTGGACGAGCGCCTGCAGGCACCGGTCGAGCTCGCTCCGCTGATCGACCCCAACCAGCACTCGTGCGGAACCGTCTACCCGCACGGCCATCGGGAACTGTCCCACCCGGACTCCGGTGTCTACCTGGTCGGCATGAAGAGCTACGGACGAGCTCCCACGTTCCTGGCAATGACCGGCTACGAGCAGGTCCGATCCGTCGCGGCCGCCCTGGCCGGCGAAACCGAAGCTGCCGACCGCGTCGAACTGGTCCTGCCGGAAACCGGCGTGTGCGGAGGCTCCGGACTCTTCGACACGGACGGCGCCGCCGAGCCCGAAACGGAAGGCTGCTGCTCTCCGTCCGCTCCGCAGCTGGTCCAGTTGTCCACCATCTCCCCCGGACCGGCCACGACACCCGGCAGCAGCTGCAACGCCTGATCGTCCCCACCCGCAGCCGTTGCGGCCGCGGGAGCCTGCACCATTGAACCGGCAGGAGGAATGTCCCATGTCACGGATACAACTCGCCCTGCGAGTTCCCGACTTGCAGTCAGCCATCGCCTTCTACAGCAAGCTCTTCGACACCGAGCCGACCAAGCTCCGTGATGGCTACGCGAACTTCGCCGTCACCGAGCCGCCGCTCAAGCTCGTTCTGATCGAGGGAAAAGAGGGCGCGGACACCCGCCTGGACCACCTCGGCGTCGAGGTGGCATCCACCGAGGACGTTGCGGCAGCCACCGCACGGCTGCACGAGGCGGGGCTGAGCACCCGCGAAGAGAACGACACCACCTGCTGCTACGCCCTGCAGGACAAGGTGTGGGTACACGGCCCCGGTCAGGAGCCATGGGAGGTGTACGTCGTGAAGGCAGACGCCGACACCCTGGCCAAGCAACCCGGCAGCACGTGTTGCGCACCCACCGACGCCGTCCAACCGGGGCCGCAGGCCACCACAACCAGTTGTTGCTGACCGGCTCATGAGCTACCGCTCCATGGCCTCCCCCTCGGCCGCCCTCGACCAGCCGGTGCGGCCGCGGGCGGCCCTCCCCGCGCTGTGTCTGACCCAGATCACGAGCTGGGGCATCGTCTACTACGCCTTTCCCGTCCTCAACCCACAGATCACCATGGCCACCGGCTGGAGCGCCACCGCGACCACGGCCGCGTTCTCCGCAGCCTTGCTGATGTCCGCCATTGCCGGCATCCGCATCGGCCGCATCCTCGATGCCCGAGGCCCTCGCACCGTCATGACCGTCGGATCGGCGGTCGGCACAGTCAGCTTGGTCATCATCGCCAACGCCCCCAACCTGACCCTATTCACCGCCGGATGGCTACTGGCCGGTTTCGCCATGGCCTCCACCTTCTACCAACCCGCGTTCGCGGCGCTTACGCGCTGGTGGGCCCCCAACCACGTACGTGCGCTGACGATCGTCACACTTGTTGGCGGCCTGGCATCGACCGTCTTCGCACCACTCACCGCCCAGTTGGCCAATCACTTCAGTTGGCGTCATACCTACCTGCTCCTGGCTCTCGTCCTGGCCACAGTGACGGTGCCCGTCCACGCCTATGCCCTGCGCGGCCCATGGCCCGCCACCCCACCCCCGAGCACAACAGGTGAGACCGCATCTACAGTCGTCATCACGCGTAGCCGTCCCTTCCTTCTTCTGGCAACGGCTCTGACCCTGTCGGCGTTCGCAACGTACGCCGTCGTCATCACCCTCGTCCCCCTACTGCTCGACCGCGGCCACACCGCTGCCGAAGCCGCCTGGGCCCTGGGGCTGGGCGGAGCCGGCCAGACCCTCGGCCGCACCCTCTACGCCTCACTGGCCCGCCGCAGCTCCCCCGCTCTACGCGCAGCAGTGCTGATCGGCATGGGAGGAGTGACCACCGCGGCCTTCGCGCTCATTCCCGGCCCCTACGGGGTGCTTGCGGCGCTGGCCGTCATCGCCGGCACCGTCCGCGGCAACCTGACCCTGCTGCAGGCCACCGCCATCACAGACCGATGGGGCGCCAATCGCTACGGCCGCCTCTCCGGCCTCCTCGCCGCCCCCACGACGACCGCCTCCGCACTCGCTCCGTTCGCCGGCACCGCCCTGGCCGCCCCTCTCGGCGGCTACCCCCACCTGTTCGCCGTTCTCGCGTTGACCTCGGCCGCCGCTGCGCTCATCGCCTGGTACACGGCACCAACTACGGCTGCCACAAAGCCATAGCCACCAAGGACCGAAACGGAGGGGGCCTGCCCTAGCAGCTGCCCAACATCAGGTGAACTCGCAGTCCGGCCATATTCGATCGTGTCAAGGTGATCACACTGCGTCTATGGTTGACGGGTGACTGTCATAGATCTGCAGATGTCGGATGACGGGTTCCTCGAAGGTGGCTCGTGCGGGCCAGGGCTGAACTGCCAGCCCCTGGAGCGATCAGAAGCCGAACAACTGTCCACGATACTGAGATCCATCGCCGACCCCACCCGCCTGCAATTGTTTCGTCTCCTGGAACAGGCACCCAATGGCGAGGCTTGCGTGTGCGATCTGGCCGACAGCCTGGGGCTGCGCCAGTCCACAGTCAGTCACCACCTGAAGATCATGACTGAGGCAGGACTCCTGGACCGCGAACGGCGCGGTACTTGGGCCTGGTTCTCCGTCAACCACGAAGGACTGCGGCGGATTCGCTCCATCCTGGACCCGGCCCCCCTGACCACGACCGACCAGTGAGTCACAGACACCCCTCTCCGCACTCAGCCGAACTGGGGCGACCGTTCGTTCAGAACGTGTATTCCTGCTGATGCAACTCAACCTAGGCTCACCAGCCATTCAAGCAGCGCCGCACTGGCTTCGCTCCCCTCCAACGGGACCTACTGAAGACGGCCCGCAGCATGAGGTCCGTCCTCTCCGACCAAGCGAGCCGAGACTCCAACGACTCGGGACTCGTCAGGCTCCGCTGCCGGAGTCCGTGGCCCCCGAAGCGCGACAGGTCGTCAGCAGGTGCGCTGACGACACCTGCTTTCACTCTCAGGCACCGAGGAGACCGGCGATCTCGCGGGCCGCGTCGCGGGCCGGGCGTCCGACGCCGATGAGGGTGGCGGAGGCGGGGCCGGTCCAGTCGCCGTAGCCGAGGAGGTGCAGGCGTGGCTCGTCAGCGGCCCGCGTGCCCACCGTGGCGATGTGCCCGCGCCGGCCACGCAGGCCGAGGGGCACCAGGTGCGAGAGGGCCGGGCGGAAGCCGGTGCACCAGACGACCGCATCGACGGGCGCCCGCGTGCCGTCGACCCAGACGGCACCGTCGCGGTCGAGGCGTTCGAACATGGGTGATGCCTTGAGCCGCCCGGCGTCACGGGCCTCACGGACCGGCGGTACGGCGACGATGTCGCCGAGCGAGGCGACGCCTCCGGTGTCGGTGCGGCCGGCGTCGAGGGCTCGGCGGCGGGCGGTGGCCGCGTCGAATAGGGCGCGGCCGTCGATGTCGTCGGCGAGGTAGCGGGGCGGGCGCTGGGTGACCCAGGTCAGTTCGGTGTCGTACGCGAGGTCGGCGGCGATCTGGGCGCCGGAATTGCCTCCGCCGACGACGATCACTCGCTGGCCTGTGAAGTCCTGCGGGCTGCGGTAGGAGACGGTGTGCAGCTGCCGTCCCTCGAATTCCCCGCGGCCGGGTACTGCGGGGAGGAAGGGGCGCCACCAGGTGCCGGTCGCGCTGATCACCGCGCGGGCCTGCCAGGCACCGGAGTCGGTCTCGACTCTCAGCAGCCGGCCGTCGTCGTGCACGCCGAGCACCCGGACCGGCCGTTGGAGGGGCAGCTCGTACCGCTTTTCGTAGTCGCTCAAGTACCTCACCACGTGCCCGGCATCGGGGTACTCCTCGCCGGACTGCGGCGGCATGAGGCGGCCCGGGAGGGAGGAGAAGGCGGCCGGGGAGAACAGGTGGAGGGAGTCCCAGGTGTGCTGCCAGGCCCCGCCCGGGGTGGCCTGTGCGTCGAGGACGACGAAGTCCAGACCCTTGCGGCGCAGGTGGTAGCCGGCGGCGAGCCCTGCCTGGCCGCCGCCGATCACCACCACGTCGGTGTGCTGGGTCATGCCGCCTGCACCGCCGCGCTCGTGGTGCACCGGGCGGTGCGGACCGTCACCTCGTGGGACTGCCCGAACGGTCCCCGACGCGCGGTCCGGTGCGCCACGAGCGTGTGGTCGCGGCAGACGGCGGCTCCCCAGGCGTGGCAGACGCCGACGGCCCTGCCGGTCGTCCCCCTCGCGCGGCAGTCGAGGCGGTGCATCAGTAGTCCCTCCCGGGGGTGGTGACGGCAGACGGGGCGAACTTCTTGCGCCAGGCCAGGGACACGTAGACAAGGCCGATCAGGACGGGCACCTCGATGAGCGGTCCCACGACGCCGGACAGGGCCTGGCCGGAGGTGACGCCGAAGGTGGCGATGGCGACGGCGATGGCCAGCTCGAAGTTGTTGCCGGCGGCAGTGAAGGCGAGGGTGGCCGTGCGGTCGTAGGCGAGGCCGATCGCCTTGCCCAGCAGGAAGGTCCCGGCCCACATCACGGCAAAGTACACCAGCAGCGGCAGCGCGATACGTACGACGTCGAGGGGCTGGGAGGTGATGGTCTTCCCCTGCAAGGCGAAGAGGATGACGATCGTGAACAGCAGGCCGTACAGCGCCCAGGGGCCGATCTTCGGCAGGAACTTCTGCTCGTAGCTCTCGCGGCCCATCTTCTTCTCGCCTATGCGGCGGGTGAGGAATCCGGCGAGGAGCGGGATACCGAGGAACACCACGACGTTGAGCGCGATCTTCCATACGGAGACGTCCAGGCCCTGTCCGTCGCCGAGGCCGAGCCACTGGGGCAGCAGGTCGAGGTAGAACCAGCCGAGCAGGCCGAACGCGATCACCTGGAAGACGGAGTTGAGGGCGACCAGGACGGCGGCGGCCTCGCGGTCGCCGCAAGCGAGGTCGTTCCAGATGATGACCATGGCGATGCAGCGGGCCAGGCCGACGACGATCAGCCCGGTGCGGTACTCGGGCAGGTCCGGCAGGAAGATCCAGGCCAGCGCGAACATCACGGCCGGGCCGATCAGCCAGTTGATGACCAGCGAGGAGACCATCAGTCTCTTGTCACCGGTGACGGCGTCGAGCTTGTCGTAACGGACCTTGGCCAGGACCGGATACATCATGATCAGCAGGCCCAGGGCGATCGGCAGGGAGATACCGCCGACCTCCAGGTGCGCGAGGGCGTCGTTCATCCCGGGGATGGCACGCCCCAGTCCGAGCCCGACGGCCATGGCGATGAGGATCCAGACGGCGAGGAAGCGGTCGAGCGTCGACAACTTCGCGACGACGGAGGACTCCTCGGTGCTCGTCGCGGGTGCTTCGGTGCGGGTCACGGACAGGCCCTCTTGTTCTCGGCGGCGGTGCGGGCGGACTCGGCCAGGTCGGCGAACTGGCCGGCGAGCGAGGCGATGACGTCCGGGCGGAGTTTGTAGTACGTGTAGCGGCCGCACGGCTCGGTCTCGACGACTCCGGCCTCGCGCAGCACTCTCAGGTGGTTGGAGAGGTTGGTCTGCCGGGCACCTGTCTCCTCCACGAGGTGCGTGGTGCACAGCGTCTCTTGGGCGAGCAGGGTCACGATCCGCAGCCTGAGCGGGTCCGCCAGAACCCGGATCAGGTCAGTGTCGACTGACGTCATCATGCGCTGATACTCTCACATCAGTGGTGACTGACACCACCGGGTGCTGACGTCATGCGCGCCTGATGTCGTCGTGAGACAAGAGAGACCTCCTGATGCCCGACAAGCCCTCCGTGCTCTTCGTCTGTGTCCACAACGCCGGCCGCTCACAGATGGCCGCCGCCTGGCTGACCCACCTGGCGGGGGACCGCGTCGAAGTCCGTTCCGCCGGCTCTAACCCGGGCGAGAACGTCAATCCCGCCGCCGTCGAGGCGATGCGCGAGGTCGGCATCGACATCTCCGCCGAGGTGCCCAAGATGCTGACGGTGGACGCGGTCAAGGAGTCCGACGTCTGCATCACCATGGGCTGCGGCGACACCTGCCCGGTCTTCCCCGGCAAGCGGTACCTGGACTGGCAGCTGGAGGACCCGGCCGGCCAGGGCGTCGAGGCCGTCCGCCCGATCCGCGACGAAATCAAGGTGCTGGTCGAGGGCCTGGTCAAGGAGATCGCGCCGGAGCCGCAGTCATGAGCTCGGCCACGGACGTCCGCGAGGTCATTGTCATCGGGTCGGGCCCGGCGGGCTACACGGCCGCGCTCTACACCGCCCGCGCCCAGCTCCGGCCACTCGTGTTCGGCGGAGCCGTCTTCGTCGGCGGAGCGCTCACCACGACGACCGAGGTCGAGAACTTCCCCGGCTTCCCCGAGGGCATCGAGGGCCCGGACCTGGTGGCGAACATGCGCGCCCAGGCCGAGAGGTTCGGGGCCGAGATGATCGACGACGACATCGTCGCCGTCGACCTGGCCGGCGACATCAAGACCGTCACCGACACCTCCGGGACCGTACACCGCGCGAAGACGGTGATCGTCGCCACAGGCTCCGGCTACCGCAAGCTCGGCCTGCCCAAGGAGGACGCACTGTCCGGACGCGGAGTGTCCTGGTGCGCGACCTGCGACGGCTTCTTCTTCCGCGACCGCGACATCGTGGTGGTCGGCGGCGGCGACACCGCAATGGAGGAGGCGACCTTCCTCACCCGCTTCGCCCGCTCGGTGACTGTCGTGCACCGCCGCTCGACGCTGCGTGCCTCGCAGGTGATGCAGAACCGCGCCTTCTGCGACGACAAGATCTCCTTCGCGTTCGACAGCGAGATCGCGGAGATCAAGGAAGCCAACGGCATGCTCTCCGGTGTCGTCCTGAGGGACGTCTTCACCGGCGACACGCGCGATCTGGACGTCACGGGACTGTTCTTCGCCATCGGCCACGACCCGCGCACCGAAATGGTCAAGGGTCAGTTGGAGCTGGACGACGAGGGCTACCTGAAGGTGGAGGCCCCGTCGACGCGTACGAACATTTCGGGCGTCTTCGGCGCGGGCGACGTCGTCGACCACACCTACCGGCAGGCGATCACCGCCGCGGCCAGCGGCTGCCAGGCCGCACTGGACGCCGAACGGTACCTGGCCGCCCTCGCCCACCGGACACCCGCCGAGCCGGAGAAGACCCCGGCAACCGTCTGAACCCGCCGGCACCACAGCAGTACGAGCCAGACAGAGGAGGCCGCCATGGCCCTCAAGAACGTGACGGACGATTCCTTCGAGCAGGACGTCCTGAAAAGCGACAAGCCCGTCCTCGTAGACTTCTGGGCAGCCTGGTGCGGCCCGTGCCGCCAGCTCGCACCCTCCCTGGAGGCCCTCGCTGCCGAGCACAGCGACGCGATCGAGATCGTGAAGCTCAACATCGACGAGAACCCGGGCATCGCCGCCAAGTACGGTGTGATGTCCATCCCGACGGTGAATGTCTACAAGGGCGGCGAGGTCGTGCAGACCATCGTCGGCGCCAAGCCGAAGTCAGCGCTGGAGCGCGAGTTGGCCGACCACCTGCGCTAAACGTCAGGCGGGAACCGGCTCCGCAGAGGACCGGCCCCCTTCGCCACAGTCACCAGGACTGGGTGCCTGAGGTATCGCGGATGCACTCTGCCGAGAGCCTGCGTCGGCAGACCGCCATCCGCCGGGTACAGGATCGCGCGGACCCCTTTCAGTCCGTCGTAGTTCACCGAAAACCAGGCCCAGATACCGCGGCGTCAGCGGTTCAGCAGGCCGGCCGCGGTCATGATCAGCTTCTTGTCCGACCCGTCGCTATGTCCACATGCGGTCCTTGTACTTGAAGTATTGGTCGTACACATCCACATTGTCCCAGGGATCTGGGCTGCAATTCGAACCGAAACGACCCGGCCAGAGACATCCAGAGGCAGCCAAAATGCTTATACGCTGCAAAAACATGAGAAAGGCAGATGAGTCAGGACGTACGCCGGGCTCGTGAGGCTACACATCGCCCGCCACAGGCGAGTATTAAGGTGCATTCCGACAGATGTACGCATCCGTCCGTGCCAGAGCAGCAAGCTCAGGGCACGTAAAGCGCGCTGGAAGGAAACGAAGCCGTGCATGGCGAGTACAAGATGCCCGGCGGCAAGCTGGTCGTCGTGGATCTGGATGTCGAAGACGGTGTCCTGCGCAACGTACGAGTCGCCGGGGACTTCTTCCTGGAGCCGGACGAGGCGATCCTCTCGATCAACACAGCCCTTGAGGGCTCACCCTCGTCGACGGACGCCGCAGGGCTGGCCGCCCGGATCACGGCGGCGCTGCCGGAGTCGACCGTAATGCTCGGGCTGACAGCAGAGGGCGTCGGCATCGCCGTCCGGCGCGCTCTGGCCCACGCGACCGAGTGGAGCGACTACGACTGGCAGCTGGTGCACATGGAGCCGCAGGCGCCGGCCCTGCACATGGCGCTGGACGAGGTGATCACCGCCGAGGTGGCCGCCGGACGGCGCGCCCCGACCCTACGGGTATGGGAGTGGGCCTCCCCCTCCGTCGTGATCGGCAGCTTCCAGTCCCTGCGGAACGAGGTGGACCCTGATGGGGCTGCGAAGCACGGGATGACCGTGGTGCGCCGTATTTCTGGTGGTGGCGCCATGTTCGTAGAGCCCATGAGTACGATCACGTACTCCCTGTCCGTGCCGGAGTCCCTGGTCTCGGGCCTCTCCTTCGCAGACAGCTACGCCTACCTCGACGACTGGGTGCTCGGCGCACTCGGCGACATGGGCATCAAGGCCTGGTACCAGCCCCTGAACGACATCGCCACCGAGGCCGGCAAGATTGCCGGTGCGGCCCAGAAGCGCGTGGTCGGCCCCGATGGCGGCCCTGGAGCCGTCCTCCATCACGTGACGATGTCCTACGACATCGACGCTGACAAGATGCTCGAGGTGCTCCGCATCGGCAAGGAGAAGATGTCCGACAAGGGCACCAAGAGCGCCAAGAAGCGTGTCGACCCGCTCCGTCGGCAGACGGGCCTCGCGCGGGAGCAGGTCATCGAGAACATGGTCGCCTCCTTCCGCAACCGTTATGGGCTGACCACCGGCGAAGTCACGGCGGAAGAGATGGTCCGCGCGGAGGAACTGGTGCGGACGAAGTTCGCCACCGAGGAGTGGACCGCGCGCGTGCCGTGAACGCCGCGTCGGTGCCGCCTCGCACCTGGCAGGGCGAGTAGGCCCTTGCCCGTGATCACGCCGGGTCGTAGTGTCTTCCCCGTCCGACCTTCGTGGAGCCCGGCAACACGATCACCTACTCGCTGTCCGTGCCGGAGGCGCTGGTGCAGGGCCTGTCCTTCCAGGACAGCTACGCCTACCTCGACGACTGGGTGCTCGGCGCCCTCGGCGACATGGGCATCCGCGCCTGGTACCAGCCGCTGAACGACATCGCCACCGACCAGGGCAAGATCGCGGGCGCCGCGCAGAAGCGGGTCGTCGGACCCGGCGGGGGCCCCGGCGCGGTGCTGCACCACGTGACCATGTCCTACGACATCGACGCCGACAAGATGCTGGAGGTGCTGCGCATCGGGCGGGAGAAGCTCAGCGACAAGGGCATCAGGAGCGCGAAGAAGCGGGTGGATCCGCTGCGCCGGCAGACCGGTCTGCCCCGCGAGGCCGTGATCGAGCGGATGATCGCCTCCTTCGGCGCCCGGTACGGCCTCACCCGGGGCAAGGTGACCGACGAGGAGCTGGCGCGGGCCCGGGAGCTGGCGGACACCAAGTTCTCCGCACCCGCGTGGACGGCCCGGGTGCCCTGACGGGCCGTCCCGGTGTGTCTGCGTCACCGGCCGGGCACGCAGCGAGTTCGCCCTTCCGCCCCACAGGTACTCGTGTGAGACTGGCGTCCCCGTCCGCCGTGCGGACCCTTTCCGTACCGTCCCCCACGAGAAGTGCGCCGTGCGTTCTCTTCCTCTGCCGCTCGCCCTGACCGCGCGCCTGGCCCCGGTCGTCGTGCTCGCCACGGCGGGCTGGGTGATGTCGTCCGGGCCGGACACGACCCCGGCCGCCGAGGACAGCACGCCGCCCGACGGCGGCCGCCCGTCCGCCTCGGCCCCGGCGACGCAGGCGGTGACGAAGACCTACGCCGCCGCCCCCGCGCCCTGCGGCAGCCTGGCCGCGAAGACGATCACGTCGCTCGTCCCGGGGGCCAAGGCGGAGGGCAAGGAGATCCCGTCGACGGACACGAAGGTGCGCCGCACCTGCTCGTGGAACGCGCTCAAGGGGTACGACTACCGCTGGCTGGACGTGTCCTACGAGGTGATGGGCTCGGACGAGGCGGCGAAGAAGTCGTACAGGGAGCGGGTCGCCGACCGCAGCGGCGGCGGGGCCGTCCCGGGGCTCGGTGACGAGGGCTACTCCGTCGTGAACCTCACGACCGAGGACAAGCAGCAGACCCGGGAGGGCACCGTGCTGGTCCGCGCGGCCAACGCCCTGGTGACGATCACGTACAACGGCAGTGACTTCGAGACCAAGAAGGCCCCCGGCACGGACGAGATCAACAAGGGGGCCATCAAGGCGGCCAAGGAGGCGGTGGCCGCCCTCCAGGGCGGTCAGGCCGGCTGACCGCCCCGACGGTGTCTCAGCGGGCGGCCCGGTCCCGGGCGCCGGGCAGCATCAGCAGCAGGTACAGCAGCATCGACGTGCCGAGGCCCACCGCCCAGCCGTAGTCGGCCAGCGGTTCGAGGAACGGCACGGGCCGGCCGTCGATCAGGGGGTGGAAGTCCGCGCCGCCGACGGCGAGGACGCCGCCGGTGACGAAGGCGAGGACCGCCCGCCAGTTCCAGCCGCCGGAGTACCAGTAGCGTCCGCCCGCACGGTACAGGTCGGCGAGGTCGAGGCGGGCGCGGCGCAGGATCCAGTAGTCGGCGATGAGGATGCCGGCGACCGTGCCGAGCAGTCCGCCGACCAGGCCGAGCCAGGTGAAGATGTAGCCCTGCGGGTCGGAGTACAGCTTCCACGGGAAGATCAGCACGGCGAGGACGCAGGTGATGATCGCGCCGGCCCGGAAACTCACCTTGCGGGGCGCGACGTTGGAGAAGTCGAAGGCCGGTGAGACAAGGTTGGCCGCGATGTTCACGGACAGCGTCGCCACCAGCACGGTGACGAGGGCGAAGAGCAGCCCCACCACGTTGTCGGTCTTGGCGGCGAGCTGCACCGGGTCCCAGATCGGTTCGCCGTAGACCGCCTGCGAGCCGGAGGTCACCATGACCGACAGGAAGGCGAACAGGGTCATCGTGGTCGGCAGGCCGAGGGCCTGGCCGCGGGTCTGGGCCTTCTGGCTCTTGCCGTAGCGGGTGAAGTCCGGGATGTTCAGGGACAGCGTGGACCAGAAGCCGATCATGCCCATGAGGGAGGGCCAGAACAGCTTCCAGAAGTCGCCGCCCCAGCCCAGCTTCGACGGCTGGTCGAACAGCGGGCCGAAGCCGCCCGCCTGGTCGGTCATCCACCACAGCATCACGAAGGCGCCGACGAGGACGAAGGGCGCCGCCCAGTTCTCGAAGCGGCGGATGGTCTCCATGCCCCGGTAGATGATGACGACCTGGATCGCCCAGAAGATCGCGAACGACAGCCACATCGTCCACGGGTGGCCGCCGAACGACGCGGCGCCCGACCAGCTGTCGCCGATGAGCTTGCCGGCCAGGAAGTAGATGGCCTCGCCGCCGATCCAGGTCTGGATGCCGAACCAGCCGCAGGCCACCAACGCCCGTACGACGGCGGGCAGGTTGGCGCCGCGGATGCCGAAGGAGGCGCGGGCGAAGACCGGGAAGGGGATGCCGTACTTGGGTCCCGCGTGTCCGGTGAGGAGCATCGGGACGAGCACGATCAGGTTGGCCAGGGCGATGGTGAGCACCGCCTGCTTCCAGTCCATGCCGACGGCGATCAGACCGGAGGCCAGGGTCCAGGAGGCCGTGTTGTGGGCCATGCCGACCCACAGCGCGGAGAAGTTGTACGTGGTCCAGGTGCGCCCCTCGACGGGGACCGGCAGCAGATCCTCGTTGGCGTAGGGGCCGCTCGGCGGCGGGGAGCCCGGGGCGAGCTCCACGCGCCCGTCGGGGAGGGTGACTTGGGCGGACGGCGGTATGGCCGTGGGCGCGGTGTCGGTCATGGGCAGGCCAATCATGCGGTGGGTCGGGAGAGGCCGTGCGGGCGGTGCCGAGGGGGGTGCGCGGGTGCGCCCTGGCCCCCTTCCCGCAGGTGGCGGGGAGGGGGAGTACCGGGAGGGGTCAGCCGTTGACGGCCGGGATGACCTCGGTGCCGTACGCGTCGATGACGGCTTCCTGTGCGTCGTGCATGTCGTACACGGCGAACTGGTCGACGCCGAGGGCGCGCAGGGCGGTCAGCTTCTCGATGTGCTTCTCGGCCGGTCCGATCAGGCAGAACCGGTCGACGATCTTGTCCGGCACGAACTGCGTGTCCGGGTTTCCGCTGCGTCCGTGGTGGGCGTAGTCGTAGCCCTGACGGGCCTTGATGTAGTCGGTGAGTTCGTCGGGGACGGCGGCGGAGTGCTCGCCGTACTTGGCGACCAGGTCGGCGACGTGGTTGCCGACCATGCCGCCGAACCAGCGGCACTGCTCGCGGGCGTGGGCGAGTGCCTCGGGCGAGTCGTCGGCGGTGACGTAGGCGGGGGCGGCGACGCAGATCGTCACCTCGGACGGGTCGCGGCCGGCCTGCGCCGCGGCGTCCTTGACGGCCCGGACCATGTACTCGGTGAGGTAGGGGTCGGCGAGCTGGAGGATGAAGCCGTCGGCCTCCTCGCCGGTCATCTTCAGGGCCTTGGGCCCGTACGCGGCCATCCACACGGGGAGTTCGGCGTCGGGCTTGATCCAGGGGAACCGGACGACGGTGCCGCCGCCGAGGTCGGCCTCCTCTCCCCTGCCCAGCGCCCGGATGACCTTCATGGCCTCGCTGATGCGGGCCAGGGTGTTGGGCTTGCGGCCGGCGACGCGCATCGCGGAGTCGCCGCGGCCGATGCCGCAGACGGTGCGGTTGCCGTACATGTCGTTGAGGGTGGCGAAGGTGGACGCGGTCACCTCCCAGGTGCGGGTGCCCGGGTTGGTGACCATCGTGCCGACCTTGAGCCTCGCGGTCCGGGCCAGGATCTGGCTGTAGATCACAAAGGGTTCCTGCCACAGCACGGCGGAGTCGAAGGTCCAGCCGTGGGTGAACCCGTTGTCCTCAGCCCGTTGCATCAGGCTGACGACACGGGAGGCCGGCGGGTCGGTCTGGAGGACGAGTCCGAAGTCCATGGGCACCGCTCCTAGTTCAGGTACTGGCAGGTGGAGCGCGGGGTGTAGACGCCGTGGCCCTTGCGCCCGCTGTACTCCCGCTCGGTGACGACCGGTACGCCGCGCGAGAGCACGGTCTCGACGCGGCCGGTGATCCGCTTGCCCTCGTACGCCGAGTAGTCGACGTTCATGTGGTGGGTCTCGGCGGAGACGACCTGTTCGGCGTGCGGATCGTAGATCACCACGTCGGCGTCGGCGCCGGGCGCGATGGTCCCCTTCTTCGGGTAGAGGCCGAACATGCGGGCCGGGGTGGCGCAGGCGATCTCGATCCAGCGGCGGCGGCTGATGTGGCCGTCGACGACGGCCTGGTGGAGCAGGTCCATGCGGTTCTCGACGCCCGGCATGCCGTTGGGGATCTTGGAGAAGTCGCCGCGGCCCAGTTCCTTCTGGCCGGTGAAGCAGAAGGGGCAGTGGTCGGTGGAGACCACCTGGAGGTCGTTGGTCCTGAGGCCCTTCCAGAGCGCCGCCTGGTGCTCGCGCGGCCGCAGCGGCGTGCTGCACACGTACTTGGCGCCCTCGAAGTCCGGTTCGGCGAGGTTGTCGGTGGACAGGAACAGGTACTGCGGGCAGGTCTCGCCGAAGACGTTCAGCCCGTCGTCGCGGGCCCGGATCAGCTCGGCGACGGCCTCCTGCGCCGACACGTGCACGACGTACAGGGGCGCCCCGGCGACCTGGGCGAGCTTGATCGCGCGGTGGGTGGCCTCGGCCTCAAGCAGGGCCTTGCGGACCTCGCCGTGGTAGCGGGGGTCGGTCTCGCCGCGGGCGAGGGCCTGCTCGACCAGGACGTCGATGGCGATGCCGTTCTCGGCGTGCATCATGATCAGTCCGCCGTTGCCGGCGGCGCGCTGCATGGCCCGCAGGATCTGGCCGTCGTCGGAGTAGAAGACGCCCGGGTAGGCCATGAACTGCTTGAAGGAGGTGACGCCCTCCTCCACCAGCAGGTCCATCTCCTTGAGCGTCTTCTCGTTGACGTCGGAGACGATCATGTGGAAGCCGTAGTCGATGGCGCAGTTGCCCTCGGCCTTGGCGTGCCAGGCGTCGAGGCCCTCGCGCAGGGAGTGGCCGACGCTCTGGATGGCGAAGTCGACGATGGTGGTCGTACCGCCCCAGGCGGCGGCCCGGGTGCCCGTCTCGAAGGTGTCCGCGGCGTAGGTGCCGCCGAAGGGCATCTCCATGTGGGTGTGGCCGTCGACGCCGCCCGGGATGACGTACTTGCCGGTGGCGTCGATCGTCCGCTCGGCCGAGAACGCCTCGGCGGCCGGGGTGCCGGACGCGGCGAGGGCGGCGACGCGGCCGTCCTCGATCAGCACGTCGGCGTGGATCTCGTCGGACGCGGTGACGACGAGGCCACCGCGGATGACGGTACGACTGCTGGTCATGCTGGTCCCTCCTGTCGGGAGCGGTCGGTCAGGGCGCGGTCAGCGGCGTGTACGCGCCCGGCGCCCGGTCGCGGTAGAACTGCCAGCGGTCGCGGACCTCGCGCAGCTTGCCCGTGTCGAGGTCGCGGACGACGAGTTCGCTCTCCTTGTCGCTCGCGACCTCGCCGACGAACTGCGCCTCGGGGTCGACGAAGTAGGAGGTGCCGTAGAAGTCGTTGTCCCCGTACTCCTCGACGCCGACGCGGTTGATGGCGCCGACGAAGTACTCGTTGGCGACGGCCGCCGCCGGCTGCTCCAGCTGCCACAGGTAGCCGGACAGGCCGCGTGAGGTGGCCGACGGGTTGAAGACGACCTCGGCGCCTTCGAGGCCGAGCGCCCGCCAGCCCTCCGGGAAGTGCCGGTCGTAGCAGATGTAGACGCCGATGCGGCCGACGGCGGTGTCGAAGACGGGCCAGCCGGAGTTGCCGGGGCGGAAGTAGAACTTCTCCCAGAAGCCGCGCACCTGGGGGATGTGGGTCTTGCGGTACTTGCCGAGGTAGGAGCCGTCGGCGTCGATCACGGCGGCGGTGTTGTAGAGGACGCCCGGCTGCTCCTCCTCGTACATCGGCAGCACCAGGACGATGCCGTGCTCACGGGCCAGGGCGCGAAAGCGCTCGACGATCGGGCCGTCGGGGATGCGCTCGGCGTAGGCGTAGAACTCGGGGTCCTGGACCTGGCAGAAGTAGGGCCCGTAGAACAGCTCCTGAAAGCACAGGACTTGGGCCCCCTGGGCGGCGGCGTCGCGGACCGCCTGCTCGTGGACCCGGATCATCGACTCCTTGTCGCCCGTCCATGCGGTCTGGAAGAGCGCGGCACGGATCACTCGGCTCATTGTCGGCCTCCACTCGCTCGGTGTGCTGTGAGCGTAGGGACGGCGCGTGGCCGGATCGACTGGCACGGTGTCACGTCTGCGGGGGTCGGGCATTGCACGGTGTCACCCCTGTTGTGCGTCGTGGGCGAGGAGCGCGATGTGCACGGACGCGGCCTGCTCGAAGTCGTCGAGGTCCACGCCGAGCCGGGCCTGTATGGCCTCCAGGCGGCGGTAGAGCGCGGGGCGCGAGACGTGGTGGAGCTGGGCGGTGCGGGACTTGTTGCGGCCGGTGGCGAGGTAGGTGCGCAGGACGGGGAGCAGGTCCTCGTCGGGGCCGCGCAGCAGCCCGTCCAGCTCCCGTTCGGCGAAGGACTGCACGTGCGGGTCGTCGCGCAGCAGCCGTACCAGGCCGCGCAGATGGATGTCGCGCAGGCGCACGACGGGCGGCAGGTCGAGGGCCGCCGCGGAGTCGGTGACGGCGTCGGCGACGTGCTGCGCCTCGCGCAGGCCGGCCGGTACGTCGTCCCAGGCGGTGCGGGCGTCGGCCGCGGCGACCACGGCGCCGGCGCCGGGCTCCGTGCGCAGCCGGGCCGCGAAGTGGTCGGCCAGCGCCCTGGCGTCCTGGTCGCGGGCGAGGCTGAGCAGGACGGCGGTCGTGTCGTCGGTGAGCCGGGCGGTGAGGCCCGGCAGGCCCAGCAGCCGCAGCACCCGGCCGAGGCGGGCCGGGTCCTCGTCGCGGACGGCCAGCGGCACGAAGACCCGCCGGTTGACCGGCAGTCCGGCGGCCCGCGCCCGCGGCAGCAGCTGCCGTGCCGGTACGGCCCCGCCCGCCAGGTCGGTGAGCAGGCTCCGGGCGGACTGCTCCTCCCAGGACGGCGTCGCGGGGCCGCCCAGCATGCGGTGCAGGACGAGGGCCTCGGCGGCGCGGTCGGCCAGCAGCC